>JBKQSL010000245.1:0-24196 GCA_052143655.1 Streptosporangiaceae bacterium
CGAGGGCTCCGTATCCGGCCGGCCAGGCGGCTCCGCGCCCGGTCAGCCCGAAGGCTGCCGGCGTGTCGCGAGATCGCCGCCGCGGCCGCCTTCCGCCCGCGGCCCGTCCCCGGGCTCGGCGAGCGGCCCAGCCCGGCGGGACACAGGACTCAGTACCCGGCCGCCGCCCGCAGCGCCTCGGCCCGGCTGGTCCGCTCCCAGGAGAAATCGGGCTCCTCGCGGCCGAAGTGCCCGTAGGCGGCCGTCTGCGCGTAGATGGGCCGCAGCAGGTCCAGGTCGCGGATGATCGCGGCCGGCCGCAGGTCGAAAACCTCCAGCACGGCGTCCTGGATCCGCTCCAGCGGCACCTGCTCGGTGCCGAAGCACTCGACGAACAGGCCGACTGGCTTGGACTTGCCGATCGCGTAGGCGACCTGGGTCTCGCAGCGGTCGGCCAGCCCGGCGGCGACCACGTTCTTGGCCGCCCACCGCATGGCGTAGGTGGCGCTGCGGTCGACCTTGGAGGGGTCCTTGCCGGAGAAGGCACCGCCGCCGTGCCGGGCCATCCCGCCGTAGGTGTCAATGATGACCTTGCGGCCGGTCAGGCCCGCGTCGCCCATCGGGCCGCCGACTTCGAACCGGCCGGTCGGGTTGACCAGCAGCCGGTAGTTGGCGGTGTCCAGGCCCAGCACGGCCAGCTCCGGCTCGACCACGTGCTCGCGGATGTCAGGGGCGAGCAGCTGCCGCAGGTCGATCCCCGGGGCGTGCTGCGTGGAGATCACGACCGTGTCGAGCCGCACCGGCTCGTCCCCGGCGTACTCGATCGTCACCTGGGTCTTGCCGTCCGGCCGGATGTAGGGGATGGTGCCGTCCCTGCGCACCTCCGCGAGGCGCCGCGCGAGCCGGTGCGCGAGCGTGATCGGCAGCGGCATCAGCTCCGGCGTCTCGCGGCACGCGTAGCCGAACATCAGCCCCTGGTCGCCGGCGCCCTGCCGGTCCAGCTCGTCGGTGCCCTCGCCCTCCCGGTGCTCGAACGCCTCGTGCACGCCCTGGGCGATGTCCGGGGACTGCGACCCGATGGACACCGACACGCCGCAGGAGGAACCGTCGAATCCCTTGGCCGAGGAGTCGTAGCCGATCTCCAGGATCTTGTCCCGGATCAGCGAGGGGATGTCGACGTAGGTATCGGTGGTGACCTCGCCGGCCACGTGCACCTGGCCGGTGGTGATCAGCGTCTCCACCGCGACCCTGCTGCGCTCGTCGCCCTTGAGCATGGCGTCCAGGATGGTGTCACTGATCTGGTCCGCCATCTTGTCCGGATGGCCCTCGGTGACGGATTCCGAGGTGAATAGCCGACGACCCACGAGTCAGTCCTCTTTCCCGGCGCGTGATCTCGCCGCAGTGTAACGGGGGCGCGCGCCGGCCAGCAGCCGGGCTGCGCAGTTCAGCGTAGCCGGGAGAAATACGCGCCCGGGCAGCGCTCAGCCCGCTGCCCGGGCCCGGGCCCGGGCCCGGCCGGGGTCCCGGTCCTGCCCGGGCCGGCGACTTGAGCCGGGCCGCCACCAGATCCCACACCACGTCGGCGAGCGCTTCCTTCGGCCCGCGCGGCACGGCAGTCTGCGACCCGTCGGCGGCCAGCACGACGGCCTCGTTGTCGGCCGTGCCGAAGGCCAGGCCGTCGCCCACCTGGTTGACCACCAGCAGGTCACAGCCCTTGGCGGCGAGCTTTGACTGCCCAGCGGCGAGCATGTCATGCGTCTCAGCGGCGAAGCCCACGATGACCTGCTCGGGCCGGGTGCGGGCGCCGACCAGCTCGCGCAGGATGTCGGGGTTCCGCGCCACGGCGATCGGCTCGGGAGCCGCGCCGGTCTTCTTGATCTTCTGCGCGGCCCGCCCGGCCGGCCGGAAGTCGGCCACGGCGGCGGCCATCACGATCGCGTCCGCGGCCGGCGCGGCGGCCAGCATGGCCTCGCGCAGCTGCGCGGCCGAGATGACCCGGACCATCCGGGCGCCGGCCGGGTCGGCAAGCTCGGTGTTAGCCGCCACCAGGGTGACATCGGCACCGCGGGCGACGGCGGCGGCCGCCAGCGCATAGCCCTGGCGGCCCGATGACCAGTTGCCGAGGAAGCGGACCGGGTCGAGTTCCTCCCTGGTCCCCCCGGCCGACACCACCAGCCGGCGGCCCGTCAGGTCGGCCGCCAGCCCGGCCGTGCCCCGCGCCAGCACCCGCAGCGCGGCCGCGAAGATCTGCGCGGGCTCGGGCAGCCGGCCTGGGCCGCTGTCGGCCCCGGTCAGGCGGCCGGAAGCCGGCTCGAGCACGACCGAGCCCCGGCTGCGCAGCGTCGCCACGTTCGCCCGGGTCGCGGGGTGCTCCCACATCTCGGTGTGCATGGCGGGCGCGAAGACGACCGGGCAGCGGGCGGTCAGCAGCACCGCGGTGAGCAGGTCGTCGCAGCGCCCGGTGGCAGCCCGGGCCAGCAGGTCGGCCGTGGCCGGAGCCACCAGCACCAGGTCGGCGTCGCGGCCGAGGTGGACGTGCGGCACCTGCTCGACGTCGTCGAAGACGCTGGCCGTCACTGGCTGACCGGACAGCGCAGCCCAGGTAGCGGCGCCGACGAACAGCAGGCAGTCGCGGGTCGGGATGACCCGGACCTGATGCCCGGACTCTGTCAGCAGCCGGAGCAGCTCGCAGGCCTTGTAAGCGGCGATCCCGGCACCGACGCCGAGGATGAGGCGCATGGCCGGTAACCGGTTCCCGCCGGATGCGGCCGGGTCAGGCCGGAGGGGCTTCGGCGGGCTCGGCAGTGATCATGCCCTCGCTGATCTCGCGCAGCGCGATCGACAGGGGCTTCTCCTGCACCTTGGTCTCGACCAGGGGGCCGACGTACTCGAGCAGGCCCTCGCCGAGCTGCGCGTAGTAGGCGTTGATCTGGCGCGCCCGTTTGGACGCCATGATGACCAGGCCGTACTTGCTGTCCACGACCTTCAGCAGGTCGTCGATAGGCGGGTTGACGATGCCCTCTGCGGACGAAGAGCCTGCCACGGTGAGCCTTTCGGGATTTGCGAGCGTGCCCCGGCAAGCCGGGAGCCCGTCTGGTTACTGCTCGGTACTGGTTACTGCTCTGGCTGTCGCGCTGCCCTGCCGCTTACCTGGCCCAGGGCGGCCGGTCTGCCGTACAGGGCCGGGCGGCTACTGCGCGGCGGGCCCGCATGACACTCTGGCCCGCGGCGCTGGCATCAAAGATACCAGCTGACGGCAGACATCCTCGACGGACGTGTTCACGAGGGTCACGTCGAACTCCTCGCCGGCTGCGAGCTCGGCCCTGGCCGCCGCCAGCCGGCGGGCTATCACGTCTGGCGGCTCGGTCTCCCGGCCGGCCAGCCGCCGGCGCAACTCGTCGAAGGACGGCGGCGCGAGGAAGACCAGCAGCGCGTCGGGGACGGCACGGCGGACCTGCCGTGCGCCCTCGACGTCGATTTCCAGCAGCACCGGGATCCCGGCACTGAGCTTGGCGGCGACCGGCGCCCGCGGCGTGCCGTACCGGTACCCGGCGAACTGGGCCCATTCCAGCAGGTCGCCCGCGGCCACCAGGCGGTCGAACTCCGCGTCGTCGACGAAGGAGTACTCCCGCCCGCTGACCTCGCCCGGTCGCGGCGAGCGGGTGGTGACCGAGACCGACTGCCAGACGTGCGGACTGTCATGCAGCAGGCGCTTGACTACCGTGCCCTTGCCGACGCCGGATGGGCCCGACAGGACGGTCAGCCGGGCCGGGGAGGGGGCCGGACCGTCGCCGGTCCGCCCGTGTTCTACGAGGAGGTCAGCCATCGCCTTCTCGCCCCCGCCCCCGTGCTAGCTGTCCCGGTCAGATGTCGCTGGCGAACTCGTTCTCCAGCGCCGTGCGCTGGTTCGCGCCCAGGCCGCGAACCCGTCGCGACTCGGCGATGCCGAGCCGCTCCATGATCTGCTTGGCGCGTACCTTGCCCACGCCGGGCATGGACTCGAGCAGCGCCGACACCTTCATCTTGCCAACGACGTCGTCGGTCTGGCCCTCCTTGAGGACCTGCGGCAGTGTCGTGGCACCGTGCTTGAGGCGGTTCTTAACCTCCGCACGATCTTTGCGTGCCTTGGCTGCCTTTTCCAGCGCCGCGGCACGCTGCTCGGGGGTAAGTGGGGGAAGAGCCACGCGAGGTCACCTCGGGTTTCGTATCGAAAAAGTCGCTCCGCGAGGGGAAACTAGCGAGTTCACGTCGCGAGAGCAACGTGAACTCGCGTTTGAAGGACGACAATTTGGCCATTACTACCGATCGAACACGGGTCAATACTTAACGTAAGTATATTACGCCGGACAACCCGCCCGGGGAAGCCGTCTGGGACCAGGAACTGCCGGTCCGCCCCGTCCCGGACATCCGGCACCGCACTGCACATGCGGGGAGAAATCACGCACAGAGTGTGAGCGTGCCGCGCCACCCGGTCGCGGTCGCGGCAGGCTTCGTGGCCGCGGCTGCCAATTGGGCACGGCCGGGGCCTGGACGAGAATGCGGCTCCGACCCCGGCCGGCATGTCCGGCGGTCTTGCCGTCGGCATGCCGGGAATGCGCGTGCGGCGCGAATCCCGTTGCGCCGACCGGCTGTATCGAACATGCACGGAAACCGCCGCGCGGCTGATTCATTGTTCAATGCGCGAGCACCGCAAAATACGGCCTGTCCGGCCCGCCGCAATCTGGTGCCGGGTTAGCGGGGGGCCAGGTCGGCGCGGCGCAGCGAGGCCGCCAGCGCCGCCGCCGCGGCGCCGGGGTCGGCGGCGCCGGTGATCGGCCTGCCGATGACCAGCAGGTCCGCGCCGGCTCGCAGCGCCTCCTCGGGAGTCGCGATTCGCGCCTGGTCATGCGCTTCCGCCCCGGCCGGGCGCACGCCCGGGGTGATCAACAGGATTTCCGGCCCCACCTCGGCACGGACGGCGGCCACCTCCCGGGGGGAGCAGACCAGCCCGCGCGCGCCGGCCCCGACTGCGAGCGCCGCGAGCCGCCGGGCCGCCTCGGTGGCCGGTCCCGCGAGCCCGATTCTGGCCAGGTCGTCGTCGCCGAGCGAGGTGAGCACCGTGACGCCGACGATCGTGACGCCCGGCGCCGCGTCGACTGCGGCCCGGATCGCGGCCGGGCCCGCGGCGGCGTGCACCGTCAGCAGGCTGGGCCGCAGCCGGGCGACGGCACGGGACGCGCCCGCCACCGTCGCCGGGATGTCGTGCAGCTTGAGATCGAGGAACACCTGCACGGCGCTGGCGCCCCGGACCGAGGCCACTGCGTTCGGGCCGTAGCGCAGGTACAGCTCCAGGCCGACCTTGACGGTGCTGACGTGCGGCGTGACCAGTCCGGCCCAGCGCGCAGCAGTATCCAGGCTGGGCGCGTCCAGCGCGACGGCGATCGGTGCCGGATTGGTCATCGTCCCCCCCTCTACAGCACGTTACCCGTGATCGACCGCTGCACCACCGCCGGCCGCTCGTGCGCCTGCCCGACCACCTCGGCCAGCCGGTCCACGCCCCGGCGGGCCAGCTCCTCCTGCAGCTCGTGCAGGATCCGCATGCAGGCAGACGGGTCATGGAAGATCGCGGTGCCGACGCTGACCATCGAGGCGCCGGCCAGAATCAGCTCCAGGGCATCCTGGCCGGTCTGCACGCCGCCCATGCCGATGATCGGGATCTCCGGCAGAGCGGCGCGCACCTGCCAGATGCAGCGGACGGCGACGGGCCGGATGGCCGGGCCGGACAGCCCGCCGGTGAGCCCGGCCAGCGCCGGGCGCATGGTGGTCATGTCGATGACCATGCCCAGCAGGGTGTTGATCATCGACAGCCCGTCGGCCCCGGCCGCGACGCAGGACCGGGCGATCGCGACGATGTCCGTCACGTCGGGCGAAAGCTTGGCGAACACCGGGATGTCGTAGCGGGCACGGCCGCGGACCGCCTCGATGACCGCCGCCGCCGCGCCCGGATCGCAGGCGAAAACCTGACCGCGGTGCTCCACGTTCGGGCACGAGATGTTGACCTCGATGGCCGTGACCCCGGCCGCGTCCGAGAGCCGGCCGGCCAGCTCGGCGTACTCGCCCACGGTGCTGCCCGCGATCGAGACCACCGCGCGGGCCCCGCGCGACAGCAGCCAGGGCAGGTCGCGCTGCAGGAACGCGTCGATGCCCGGGCCCTGCAGGCCGATCGAGTTCAGCATCCCGCTGGCCGTCTCGGCCATCCGCGGAGTGGGCCGGCCCGCCCGCGGCGCCAGCATCACCGACTTGGTGACCACGGCGCCGATCTTGGCGATGTCGAAGAACTGGGCTAGCTCCCGGCCGGCCCCGGCGCAGCCGGACGCGGTGAGGATCGGGTTGGGCAGCTCGACGTGACCGAGCCGGGTGCGCAGGTCAGCTGCCATGGCCGGGCCTCCTGACCGGCCCGCCGTGCGGCGCGGCGCCCGGCGGCTGGGCGGCCGGCGCCTGCCAGCCCGGGGCGCCGAGCGCGTCGAACGGGATCGTGCCGATGTCGTCCCAGCGCACCTGCTCGCCGCGGAACACCGGTCCGTCAACGCAGGAGCGCACCATCCGGGTAATGCCGTCGTTGCCGGTGACCGGCAGCACGCAGGTCATGCACACGCCGATGCCGCAGGCCATGGCCTCCTCCACCGCGGCCTGCACCGGGATGCCGTAGCGCCGGCCGAGCACGCTCACCTCGCGCAGCATGCCCATCGGCCCACAGGCGTAGATCACGTCGGCCCTGGCCTCGTGGATGAGCTGGGGCAGCGGCTCGGTGACCAGGCCGCGGCTGCCCAGCGAGCCGTCCTCGGTGGTGATGGTGGCCGTGCGGCCGGTGCGGCGGGCCGTCAGCGCGCCGAACACCCGGTCCCCGGTCGCTGCACCGAGCAGGAAGTCGACCCGGCAGTGCCGCTCGCGCAGCCGGTCGGCCAGCGCGAACAGCGGCGCGGCGCCGTACCCGCCGCCGACCAGCAGGCAGCTGGCCGGCTCGCGGGGCACCGGGAACGGCCGGCCGAGCGGCCCGGTGACGTCGAGCGCGTCCCGGGTCCGCCGCTCGGCCAGCCAGCGGGTGCCCCGGCCGGCCACGGCGAACACGAACTCGACCGTCCCGCCGTGATCGGGCCGGACGCTGTGAATGGAGAACGCCCGGCGCAGCAGCATCGAGGTCTCGGCTCCGCCGACGGCCACGGCGACGAACTGGCCGGGCCGGAAGCGCGCGGCCACACCGGGCGCCACCACCGTCAGCACGTGATAGGCATCCACTCGGCGGACCGACAGCACGGTGCCGCGCACCTGCACCGGTCCGGTCTGCTGCTCCCCGGCGCGCTTGCTCACGGCCTCGCGCTGGGTCATGCCGCCCGCCCGCTCACGGCGCGGCCGTCCCGCGCAGCCGGGCGGCGTGCTCCTGCAGCGACCGCACTCCCACCTCACCCCTGTTAATGGCCTCAATGCCCTGCACGGCAGCGGCGAGGCCCTGCACGGTCGTGATGCACGGGATGCCGCGGCGGACGGCGGCCGTGCGGATCTCGTAGCCGTCCCGCCGCCCGGACTGGTCCCGGCCGCCGAACGGCGTGTTCACGATCAGGTCCACCTGGCCTGCCAGGATCCGGTCGACGATCGTCAGCTCGCCGTCAGCGCCGCGGCCGTCGCTGTGCTTACGCACGATCGTGGCACGGACGCTGTTGCGCCGCAGGACCTCCGCCGTTCCCCTGGTGGCCCAGATCTCGAAGCCCAGGTCGGCCAGCCGCTTGACCGGGAACACCATCGACCGCTTGTCCTTGCTGGCGACCGACACGAACGCGCGGCCCTTGACCGGCAGCGACCCGTAGGCGGCCGCCTGCGACTTGGCGTAGGCGGTGCCGAACACCTCGTCGATGCCCATCACCTCGCCGGTCGAGCGCATCTCCGGCCCGAGCAGCGTGTCCACGCCCTGCCCGCGGTCGTCGGCGAACCGGCCGAACGGCAGCACCGCCTCCTTCACCGCGATCGGCGCGTCCAGCGGCAGCGTGCCGCCGTCGCCTTCGGCCGGCAGCAGCCCCTCGGCCCGCAGGCCCGCGATGCTGGCGCCGAGCATGATCCGCGCTGCGGCCTTGGCCAGCGGCACTGCCGTCGCCTTGGACACGTACGGCACCGTGCGGGACGCCCGCGGGTTGGCCTCCAGCACGTACATCACGCCGCCGGCCAGCGCGTACTGGACGTTCAGCAGCCCCCGCACGCCGACGCCGCGGGCGATCGCCAGGGTGCTGGCGCGGATCTGGTCGATGTAGTCGCGGCCGAGCGTGATCGGCGGCAGCGCGCAGGCCGAGTCGCCGGAGTGGATCCCGGCCTCCTCGATGTGCTCCATGACCCCGCCGAGGTAGAGCTCCGCGCCGTCGTAGAGCGCGTCCACGTCGATCTCGATCGCATCGTCGAGGAACTTGTCGATCAGCACCGGGTGGCCCGCGCTCACGTCCACCGCCCGGCCGATGTAGGCGTCCAGCGCCGTGTCCTCGTAGACGATCTCCATGCCGCGGCCGCCGAGCACGTAGGACGGGCGCACCAGGACCGGGTAGCCGATCTCGGCGGCCACGGCACGGGCCTGCCCGGCCGACTCCGCCATGCCGTAGCGCGGCGCGGGCAGCCCGGCGGCAGCGAGGACGGCGCCGAACTCGCCGCGGTCCTCGGCCAGGTGGATCGCCGCCGGCGAGGTGCCCACCACCGGCACGCCCGCGGCGGCCAGGTCCCGCGCCAGCCGCAGCGGCGTCTGCCCGCCCAGCTGCACGATCACGCCCGCCACCGGCCCGGCGGCCTGCTCGGCCGCCACCACCTCCAGCACGTCCTCGAGGGTGAGCGGCTCGAAGTACAGCCGCCCGGAGGTGTCATAGTCGGTGGACACGGTCTCCGGGTTGCAGTTGACCATGACGGTCTCGTAGCCGGCCGCGGTCAGCGCGAACGAGGCGTGCACGCAGGCGTAGTCGAACTCGATGCCCTGGCCGATCCGGTTCGGCCCGCTGCCCAGGATGATCACCTTGGGCGTGTCGCCGGCCGGCACCTCGCTCTGCTCGTCGTAGCTGGAGTACAGGTACGGGGTGGCGGCGGCGAACTCGGCCGCGCAGGTGTCCACGGTCAGGTAGACCGGCGCGACGCCGAGGTCGCGGCGCAGCTGCCGGATCCGCGCCTCAGTCTGGCCGGTGAGCTGGCCGAGCTGGATGTCGGAGAAGCCGACTGCCTTGGCGGCGCGCAGCGCCCCGGCACCGGTCAGCCCGCAGGCGGCGATCTGCGCGGCCTGCTCCTCGATGGCGGCCAGCTGGTCGACGAACCAGGGATCGATGCCGGTGGCCCGCGCGACCTGCTCCGCGGTGGCGCCCGCGCGCAGCGCCTGGTGCGCCGCGGCCAGCCGCCCGTCGTGCGGGACCGCGCAGCGGGCCAGCAGCTCGGGCACCTCGCCTGGCGGCCGCGCCCAGCTGAGCGGGGCACCGGGGTCCTCCAGCGAGCGCAGCGCCTTCTGCAGCGCCTCGGCAAAACTGCGGCCGATCGCCATCGCCTCGCCGACCGACTTCATGTGCGTGGTCAGCTTCTCGTCGGCACCGGGGAACTTCTCGAACGCGAACCGGGGCACCTTGACGACCACGTAGTCCAGCGCGGGCTCGAAGCTGGCCGGAGTCTGCCCGGTGATGTCGTTGCGGATCTCGTCGAGGGTGTAGCCGATGGCCAGCCGCGCGGCGATCTTCGCGATCGGGAAGCCGGTGGCCTTGGAGGCCAGGGCCGAGGACCGGGAGACCCGCGGGTTCATCTCGATCACGACCATCCGGCCGGTGCCCGGGTGCACAGCGAACTGGATGTTGCAGCCGCCGGTGTCCACCCCGACTGCGCGCAGCACCGCGATCCCGGTGTCGCGCATGTGCTGGTACTCCCGGTCGGTCAGCGTCATCGCCGGGGCGACCGTCACCGAGTCACCCGTGTGCACGCCCATCGGGTCGATGTTCTCGATCGAGCAGACGACTACGACGTTGTCGTTCCTGTCGCGCATCAGCTCGAGCTCGTACTCCTTCCAGCCGAGGATCGACTCCTCCAGCAGCAGCTCGGTGACCGGGCTGGCGTCCAGGCCGGCGGCGGCCATCCGGCGCAGCTCCGCGGGGTCGCGGGCGATGCCGGACCCGGACCCGCCCATAGTGAACGACGGCCGCAGCACCAGCGGGTATCTCAGCTCCGATGCGGCCTGCTCGCACTCGCCCAGGTTGTGGCAGATGTAGCTGCGCGGTACCTGCGCCCCGAGGCCGGTGACGATCGCCTTGAACCTGCTGCGGTCCTCCCCCGCCCGGATCGCGCCGATGTCGGCGCCGATCATCTCGACCCCGTAGCGGGCCAGCACGCCGGCGTCGTGCAGGCCGACCGCCGCGTTCAGGGCGGTCTGCCCGCCCAGGGTGGGCAGTACCGCGTCCGGCCGCTCCTTGGCGATCACCTTCTCCAGCACGTCCAGCGTGATCGGCTCGACGTAGGTGGCGTCGGCGAACTCGGGATCGGTCATGATCGTCGCCGGGTTGGAGTTGACCAGGCAGATGCGCAGGCCCTCCTGGCGCAGCACCCGGCATGCCTGGGTGCCGGAGTAGTCGAACTCGCAGGCCTGCCCGATGACGATCGGCCCCGACCCGATGACCAGGACCGAGTTCAGGTCAGCGCGCCTGGGCATGCTGCTCACCGCCTCCCGCCGGCGCCCCCGGGCCACCGCGGCGCGCGGCCCCGGCTGCCGCGGCCCGCGAGCTTTCATGATCTCGGAGAGTTTTCAGGTCTATATGCGGAAAAGTCTCCGAGATCATGCGGCAGCGACGGCGCAAGGCCGCGGGCGCGCTCACCGGGACTGCTCCATCAGCTCGCAGAACTTGGCGAACTCCCCCACCGCGTCGTGCGGACCGGGCGCGGCCTCCGGGTGGTACTGGACCGTGACCGCGGGCGCGTCCAGCAGCCGCAGGCCCTCGACCACGCCGTCGTTGAGGTCGATGTGGGTGACCTCGGCCAAGCCGAACGCCGTGTCGAACCGCAGCGACTGCCGCGCCGCGCCCGGTGCCCACCGCCAGCCCGCGGCACGGTCCTGGTCCGGCCCGGCGCCGTTCTGGTCCGGCCCGGCGCCGTCCTGGTCCGGCCCGGCGCCGGGCATGGCGACGGCGAAGCCGTGGTTGTGGCTGGTGATCTGGACCCGGCCAGTGCGCAGGTCGGCAACCGGCCGGTTCAGCCCGCGGTGGCCGAAGCGCAGCTTGTAGGTCGCCAGCCCGAGAGCACGGCCCATGATCTGGCTGCCCAGGCAGATGCCGAAGACCGGCAGCCGGGCGGCCAGCACGCCGCGCATCGCGTCGACGGCGTAGCCCGCGGCCGCCGGGTCGCCGGGCCCGTTGGAGAAGAACACGCCGTCAGGGCTGATCTCCAGGATCTGCTCCGCGGTGGTCGTGGCGGGCAGCACGTGCACCTCGCAGCCCAGCTCCGCCAGGTAGCGGGGGGTCGAGGCCTTGATGCCCAGGTCGACCGCGGCCACCCGGTACCGGGCCGGGCCGCCCTGCGGCCGAGCCACCACGTACGGCGCGGCGGTCGAGACCTCGCGGGCCAGGTCCGCGCCGGTCATCGGCGGGCTGGCCAGCACCCGTTCCAGCAGCGCGGCCGGGTCGGCGATCCGGGTGCTGATCGCCGCCCGCATCGCGCCCCGCTCGCGCAGGTGCCGGGTCAGCGCCCGGGTGCCGGTGATCGCGATGCCGGTGACGTCCTGGGCCGCCAGCTCCGCCTCCAGGCTGCGCTGCGCCCGCCAGCTGGAGCGGATCCGGGATGGCTCGCGGATCACGTAGCCGCTGACCCAGATCCGGCGCGATTCCGGATCCTCGTCGTTGACCCCGGTGTTGCCGATGTGCGGGGCGGTCATGGCCACGATCTGCCGGCAGTAGGACGGGTCGGTCAGCGTCTCCTGGTAGCCGGTCATGCCGGTGTTGAACACCATCTCGCCGAACGTCTCGCCGTCCGCGCCGAACGCGGTGCCCGCGAACGTCGTCCCGTCCTCGAGCACCAGGATTGCCGGCCGGGCGGCCCCCGCCGGTCCGGCGGCAGGGTGCCCGGTCACCGTGCCAGCTTCCCGTCGAGCACTGTCGGCGTGCCGCGCAGGAACGTCGCGATCACCTGGCCGGGCAGCTCCTGGCCGGCGAACGGCGAGTTCCGGCTGCGGGAGGCATGCTCCGCCGGGTCCACCACGGACCGGGCGGCCGGGTCATACAGCACCAGGTTGGCCGGGGAGCCCGCGGCGACCGGAGCGCCGTGCCGCGGCGCCTGCTGGCCGTCGCTGCCCGCGGCCCGCCCGTCGAGCCGGCCGATGGCGGCCGGCCGCGCCGACATCCGGTCGGCCACGTCGGCCCAGTCCAGCAGGCCGGTCTCGACCATCGCGGCGTGCACCACCCGCAGCGCGGTCTCTAGCCCGGTCATCCCGAACGCGGCGACCGTCCACTCGCTTTCCTTGTCCTCCAGCGGGTGCGGGGCATGGTCGGTGGCGACGCAGTCGATGGTGCCGTCGGCCAGCCCGGCGCGCAGCGCGGCCACGTCCGCCGCGGTGCGCAGCGGCGGGTTGACCTTGTACACCGGGTCGTAGCCCGTTGTCAGGTCCTCGGTCAGCAGCAGGTGATGCGGGGTCACCTCGGCACTCACCCGCCACCCCTTGGACTTCGCCCAGCGGATGATCTCGACCGAGCCCGCTGTCGACACGTGGCATACGTGCAGCGCCGAGCCGACGTGCGCGGCGAGCAGGCAGTCCCGCGCGATGACCGCTTCCTCGGCCACGGCGGGCCAGCCGGCCAGGCCGAGACGGCCCGACATCTCCCCCTCGTTGACCTGGGCGCCGTCGGTGAGCCGGGGCTCCTGGGCGTGCTGGGCGATCACCCCGTCGAACGCCTTGACGTACTCCAGCGCGCGGCGCATGAGGACCGCGTCGGACACGCAGGTCCCGTCGTCGGAGAACACCCGCACCCGGGCGGCCGAGTCGGCCATCGCGCCCAGCTCGGCGAGATGACGCCCGGCCAGCCCGGTGGTCACCGCGCCGACCGGGCGCACGTCGCAGTGCCCGGCCTGGCGGCCGAGCCGCCAGATCTGTTCCACCACCCCGGCGGTGTCGGCGACCGGGTCGGTGTTGGCCATCGCGTGCACGGCGGTGAACCCGCCCAGGGCGGCGGCGGCCGTGCCCGTGCGCACCGTCTCTGCGTCCTCGCGGCCCGGCTCGCGCAGGTGGGTGTGCAGGTCCACCAGCCCGGGCAGGGCGATCAGCCCGGCCGCGTCCAGTACCTGCGGGCCGGCCGCCGACGCGGCGGCGGCCGGGCCCACCTCGGTGATGAGCCCGCCGCGCAGCAGGATGTCGGCCGGCTCGCCGCCGAGCGGCGCGGCCCCGGCGATCAGCCAGTCGGGCCTGTCGGCCGCGCTGTCCGCTGATGTCATCGCTGCGCCTCCGATCCGCCGAGCAGCAGGTAGAGCACGGCCATCCGCACGCTCACCCCGTTGGTGACCTGGGCCACGATCGTGGACCTGGGCGAGTCCGCGACCTCCGCGGCGATCTCCACGCCGCGGTTCATCGGCCCGGGATGCATCACGATCGCGTGCTCGGGCAGCAGCGCCATCCGGTCGGCGTCCAGCCCGTACCGGCGGCTGTACTCGCGGACCGTCGGGAAGTAGGCCGCGTTCATCCGCTCCTGCTGCACCCGCAGCATCATCACCACGTCGGTCTTGGGCAGCGTGGCCGACAGGTCGTAGGAGACCGCGCACGGCCAGCCGCCGACCGCGACCGGCAGCAGGGTGGGCGGCGCGACCAGCGTGACCTCAGCGCCGAGGGTGTCCAGCAGCAGCACGTTGGACCGGGCCACCCGGCTGTGCAGCACGTCGCCCACGATAGTCACCCGCAGCCCGGCCAGCCGGCCGAGGCGGCGGCGCATCGTGAACGCGTCCAGCAGCGCCTGGGTGGGGTGCTCGTGCGCGCCGTCGCCCGCGTTGATCACGCTGCCGCGCACCCAGCCGGCCAGCCGGTGCGGCGCGCCGGAGGCGCCGTGCCGCACGACCACGGCATCGGCGCCCATCGCCTCCAGCGTGAGCGCGGTGTCCTTGAGGCTCTCCCCCTTGGCAACGCTCGATCCCTTGGCCGAGAAGTTGATCACGTCGGCGGACAGCCGCTTGGCGGCGGCCTCGAACGAGATCCGGGTGCGGGTGGAGTCCTCGTAGAACAGGTTGACCACCGTGCGGCCGCGCAGCGTGGGCAGCTTGCGGATCGGCCGGTCGGCGACGCTGGCAAGCTCCTCGGCGGTGTCCAGGATCAGCAGGGCGTCGTCCCGGCTCAGGTCGGCCACGGAGATCAGGTGCCGGTTCATGCGCTGGCCTCCTGCCCGGCGCCGGCCAGACTGGCGGGCGGCGCGGCCGTGCCGAGCACGACCGCGTCCCGGCCATCAATCTCGGCCAGCAGCACCTTGACCACCTCGCGCTGCGAGGTGGGCAGGTTCTTGCCGACGTAGTCCGCCCGGATCGGCAGCTCCCGGTGGCCACGGTCGACCAGCACCGCCAGCTGCACGGCCCGGGGCCGGCCGAGGTCGCTGAGCGCGTCCAGGGCCGCCCGCACGGTCCGGCCCGAGTACAGCACGTCGTCGACGAGCACGACGATCTTGCCGTCAATGCCGCGGGCGGGCAGGTCCGTGTGGCCGAGCGGCCGGGTCGGCCGCAGCCGCAGGTCATCGCGGTACATGGTGATGTCCAGCGAGCCGACCTGGACGGCATGGCCCTCGACCTGCTCGAGCCGCTCGCCGAGACGGTGCGCCAGCGGCACGCCGCGGGTCGGGATGCCCATCAGCACCACGTCGGCGGCGCCCTCGGTGCGCTCGAGTATCTGATGCGCGATGCGGGTCAGCGCGCGGCCCATCTCGGCGGGCTCCCACACCGTCTTGCCGGTGCCGCCGGTGGGCAGGGTTTCGGCGTGGCGGGCCGACTCGGCGACCGGGACCGGACCACCCGGCTCGGGCGGCCTGCCCGCGGGCGCCGGTTGCGGCCGAGGAGCGGCAGTGCCCCGCTCGCCTTCGGCCGGGTTCATCGCAGGCATGAAGAAGACCCCCTTTCCCGCCTCTCCGGACGGGTCTTAAAGGACGTCGGACGGCCTCACCGTATCAGGCCGCAATCCCGCCTGCCGCCGCAGCCAGAAGGACACGCGGGACATAGCACGCGCAGCGGACGGCACTGGCCGGACGCCGCCTGGCCGGCCAGGCATCAGCCGGACCTGCCGTGGCCCGCGGCGCCGCCCTGATCCGGGGCACGCCGAGTGACCGGCAGTGACGTTTATCACATTTTGTAGCAGAACATGCCGTTTGGCGAGTTCCTGTTGCGGACCGCCGGGCAGACTGAGCATCCCGCCGGAGCCGGCGATTCTGCCCTGCTGACGGCACCGCGGGCCGCGGCGAGCCGGCCCGCGCCGATGCGCCACCGCGGGTAAGTTGATCCGCTTTTTGCCATTCGGCTTGACCTTGTCGCCCTCGCGGCCTACCGTCACTGTGCGTAACCACCACCGAATGCACGACCAGGCCAGGGGACCCGAACACATGCCATCTGACTACGCCAAAACCCTGGGCGCGCGGCTGCGGGCCATCCGCACGCAGCAGGGGCTCTCGCTGCACGGTGTCGAGGAGAAGTCCCGCGGCCGGTGGAAGGCCGTCGTCGTGGGCTCCTACGAGCGGGGCGACCGCTCGGTGACCGTGCAGAAGCTGGCCGAGCTTGCCGAGTTCTACGGCGTGCCGGTCTCCGAGCTGCTGCCCGGCGACGTGCTGCCCGCGCTGATCGCGCCGGCCCCGAAGCTCGTCATCGATCTTGAGCGGATGGCCCAGCTGCCGAAGGAGCAGACCGGCCCGCTCGCCCGCTACGTTGCCACGATCCAGAGCCAGCGCGGCGACTACAACGGCCGCGTGCTGTCCATCCGCCAGGAGGACCTGCGGTCGCTGGCCGTCATCTACGACAAGTCACCCGCGGACCTCACCGAGGAACTGATCAGCTGGGGAGTCCTGAACTCTGACGCCCGCGGGGCCATCGAGTCGTTCTGACGGCCAGGTGCCGACTGTCACCGCGCACGGCAGTCGGCGACTGGCCAGCGCCGCCCGGCCTGCCGGTGCCGCCAGTCGGCGCAGCGCGTCAGCCGGGGCCGTGAGCCGGCCGGGCACGTCAGCCGACCGGGCACGTCAGCCGGCCGGGCACGTCAGCCAGCGCTGCGCAGCGGCAGCAGCGGCTGAGCCGGGGCCCCCAGCGCGCTTTCCGCGAGCGAGACGAAGGTCTCCGCATCCCGCAGCAGGTCGTCGGCCTCTCGCGGGGAAACCGCCCGCGGCAGGCCGGCCTCGGCCGCGGCCCGCTTGCCCGCTCCCGCCGCGAAGAACGCCGCCCACTCACTGAGCGCCGGCTCGACCCGCGGCAGCAGTTCCCAGACGCTCTGCGGCCGCTTCCGGCGGCCCGAGGTGCCCGGCTCCGCCCGGGCCGCGACCACGGCCGCCGCCGCGCGCAGCGCGGCCAGGTGTGCCGCCACGTACCGGCCGGCGGCCGAGGACTCGCACTCGGCCGCCGCCAGCCCGTGCCGCGCGGACTCGAGGAGCGCCATCGCCGACGGCGCCACCCGGCCCGGCCGGTCCGGGTGCCGGGACTTGTCTGGGTATACCTGCGCGATCGTGCTCATCGTCACTCCTTTACATCCGCCGGGCTCCGCGGGGCCGGGCCAGTCGCCGGTCGGCCCGCCGGTACCCGGCAGTCCGGTTGACCGGCCCCGGGCTGTCCTGCCTGTTCTATTCGAACAGAGATTCGGTCTACTGTCCAGTCGATTGCAGCTGCGTTCGAAGTTAGCGGGGGGCTCTGACAAAACGGCCGGCGATCAGGGTGGCAGGGCCGCCGGGGCAGCCAGGCGGCTCGCCGGCGAGATGTCATACCCTGGCCGCTGTGCCTTCCGCAGCGGTCATCCGCGACCTCGGCCCGGCGGAGTTCCGCGCGGGACTGGAGCAGTTCGTCGCCGTGTACGCGGCGGCCATGCAGGCGGAGCAGGATCAGCTGCCGGGGCGGCTGGCCAACATGCAGCGCCATGCCTCCTATCCGGGGTTCCGCGCGCTGATGGTCGCAGCCGAACCGGACGGGCCAGCTGTCGCCTTCGCCTACTGCTTCCGCGGCGCCGCCGGCCAGTGGTGGCACGACATCGTCACGGCCGGGGTCACCGCCGCCCGCGGCCGGGCCGCCGCGGCGGACTGGATGGGCGACGCGATGGAGATCGCCGAGGTGCACGTGCTCCCCGGGCACCAGCATCGCGGGATCGGCCGGAGCATGCTGCTGGCGCTGACCGCCGGGCGGGCCGAGCGGACCGCGGTGCTGTCGACCCAGGACACGCGCACGCCGGCCCGGCGGCTCTACCGCAGTCTCGGCTTCACCGACCTGCTGACCAGCTATGCCTTCCCGGGAAACGGCGTGCTCTACGCGGTGATGGGCGCGTGGCTGCCGCTGCGCGGTACGCCGGCGCAGGCGGCCCATCCGGGTCAGGGTCCGGCCGGAGCTCCCGGCGGCTGAGCTCCCGGCGGCTGAGCTCCCGGCGGGCCGGACCGGCCTCAGCTGCGGCCGGGACCGTCGCCGAGGCCGAGCAGCTGGTAGATCTCCCGGGTCGCGCGAGACCCGTTCAGCGTGTAGAAGTGCAGGCCGGGCACGCCCTCGGCGAGCAGCCGCTCGCACATGGCGGCCGCATACTCCACGCCGATCTTGCGCACGGCCGCCTTGTCGCCGGCATGCTCGCGCAGCTCCCTGGTCAGCGCTGGCGGCATCCGCGCGCCGGACAGCGCCGCCATCCGCTCGATCATCGCGATGCTGGTCACCGGCATGATCCCGGCGATGATCGGCACCTGGCAGCCACGGGCCGCCACGTCGTCGCGCAGCCGCAGGTAGTCCTCGGGGCAGAAGAACATCTGGGTGATGGCGAAATGCGCCCCGGCGTCGCACTTGCGGATGAAGTACTCGATGTCCTCGGCCCGGCTGGCTGACCGCAGGTGCCCTTCCGGGAACGCTGCGACGCCGACGCAGAAATCGCCCGACGCGCGGATCAGGCGCACCAGGTCAGCGGCGTATTCCAGGCCCTCCGGATGGCGCACCCACTCCCCGCGCGGGTTGCCCGGCGGGTCGCCGCGCAGCGCCAGCAGGTTGCGCACCCCGACAGCGGCGTACGAGCCGATGACATGCCGCAGCTCGGCGACCGAGTGGTCCACTGCGGTCAGGTGGCCGACCGGGGTCAGCGTCGTCTCCGCCGCGATGCGCTCGGTGACCCGGACGGTGCGGTCGCGGGTCGAGCCGCCCGCGCCGTAGGTCACCGAGACGAACGACGGCCGCAGCGGCTCCAGCTCGCGGATGGCCCGCCAGAGCTTCTGCTCCTCCGGCTCGTTCTTGGGCGGCATGAACTCGAACGAGAACGACTGGCGGCCCGCGGCCAGCAGGTCGCGGACTGCCAGACAGGGCCCGGTCGCACTCGATGACATGCCCTCAAGGCTAACGGCGCCCGGCGGCGGACCGGCCCGCCCGCCGGCTGGCTCGGCTCATGCCCGGCCAGCGGCTGGCCGGGGCTAGTCTCGCCAGCATGACCAGCAGCCCGGCCGAACTGCCGCGGATCCGCGCGCAGGTCGAGCGCGCGCTGGCGGACTTCCTCGACCGGCGCCGCCGCGAGCTGGCCGGGATCGATCCCGGGCTGCTGCCGTGCATCGAGGCCATCACCGAGTTCATCTCCGGCGGCAAGCGGCTGCGGGCCGCGTTCTGCTACTGGGGGTGGCGGGCGGCGGGCGGCGCGGACGGCCCGCCGATCTTCGCTGCTGCCGCCGCGCTGGAGCTGCTCCAGGCCAGCGCCCTGGCGCACGACGACCTGATGGACGCCAGCGATACCCGGCGCGGCCGCCCGTCGGTGCACCGGCAGTTCGCGGGCTGGCATCAGGCGGCCGGCTGGCACGGCTCGGCCGAGCGGTTCGGCGCGGGCGCCGCGATCCTCGCTGGGGACCTGCTGCTGGCCTGGAGTGACGAGATGTATCACGGCAGCGGCCTGCCGCCCGTCGCGCTGGAATCCGGCAGGCCGGTGCTCGACACGATGCGCACGGAGGTATTCGCCGGGCAGTTCCTGGACATGCTCGGCCAGGCTGCGGGCAGCACGGCGGTCGCGAGCGCGCTGCGGGTCGTGGAGTACAAGTCGGCCAAGTACACGATCGAGCGGCCGCTGCACCTGGGGGCCGCGCTGGCCGCCGCCGCCGGACGGCTTCCGTCCGGCGGTGGCGAGCTGGCCGCGGCCTTCACCGGCTACGGCATCCCGCTCGGCGTTGCCTTCCAGCTGCGTGATGACATCCTCGGCGTGTTCGGTGACCCGTCGCAGACCGGCAAGCCGGTCAGCGACGACATCCGGGAGGGCAAGCGGACCGTGCTGGTCGCGCTGGCGCACGAGCGGGCCAGCGCTGCCCAGGCCGGGCTCCTGGACCGCTATCTCGGCGACCCGCTGCTGACCGACGAGGCCGCGGCCAAGGTGCGCGAGGTGATCACCCAGACCGGGGCGCTGGCCGAGTGCGAGCTGATGATCGGCACCGGCGTGCAGCGGGCGCTGTCAGCGCTGGCAGCCGCGCCGATTACCGCCGAGGCACATGCCGCGCTAGCCGACCTGGCCGTCGCCGCCACCGCCCGCCGGGACTGACCGGCTGGGCTTCCCCGCGGCATCTAGGGCGCCGGACAGGGCCGCCGGACAGGCTAGGGAGCCGCTGCCGGACAGTTGCTCGAAGGCGGCCGTGTCCCCGTCCCGGGCTCGGCTGACTAGGGGCGCTGACCTGGCTGGCCGCCGCGGGCCGCACACGGGCTAGCCGCGGCGGCAGGCGCCGCCCGGCTGGCCGATGACGGCGCCCCGGTCAGAACGCGAGGGCCTGCGCCCGGCGGTTCACCTCTGTGCTGCGGTGCTCGGCGATCGCCTGGATCGGCGTGCCGGGCAGCGAGTCATCGGCGGTGAACAGCCAGTGCAGGGCGTCCTGCTCGGTGAAGCCGCAGTCGAACAGCAGCGTCAGCGTCCCGTGCAGGCCCTTGACGACCTGACCGCCGTCGAGGAACGCGGCCGGGACGGAGAACACGCCGGTCGGCCGCTGCACCGCCAGCAGCTTGCGGTCGCGCAGCAGTTGCTTGACCCGGCTCACGGGCAGCCCGAGCCGGTCGGCAACCTCAGGGATGGTCATCCACTCGCCGACGATGGCGTCGGCCGGGGGGTCAATCTGTGCCACGTCTCCAAACATCCCACATCAGCGGGCCGGTCAAACCGGTACGCGGGCAAGACGCCTGCCCGCCGGGCGCGCCGCGGGCCGGGCAGCGCCTGCGGCGGCCCGCACGGCTGACCCGCACGGCTGGCCTCCGGGACTGGCCTCCGGGACTGGCCTCCGGGTCTGGCCTCGGCGGCCTGCGCAGGGTCTGGCGCAGGGGCCCGGGGCGGGCACGACCGCGGTGATCATGCCAGCACGGCCTCGCGCAGCGGAACGGCCGGATCCGCCAGCCGTCCGGGGTCGAGGCCTGCCGCGGACTCGATGAGCCGCCGCCCTTGCGCCAGATCACGCGGCGAGTTCACGGTGAGCAGCGCGGTCAGCCTGGCGCCAGCCAGCCAGCAGGCCGTCCACCGGTCCGAGGCGGGGTCGCCGCGCAGTACCAGGCGGTCCCCGCGGCTGTGGCTGCCGACGTACTGCACCATCTTCCCGAACTGCTCGGACCAGAAGTAAGGAACGGGATCGTAGCTGCCGGTCCCGGTCAGCAGGCTGGCCGCCAGCGCGGCCGGCGCCCGCAGCGCGACGTCCCAGTGCTCAGGGCGCAGCCGGCGACCGTAGCGCCGGGACCAGAACGCCGCGCAGTCCCCCACCGCGAAGACGCCGGGCACCGACGCTCGCAGCTGACTGTCGACGGCCACGCCGTTATCCAGCGCCACTCCGGTGCCCGCCAGCCAGCCGACGTCCGGCCGCACCCCGACGGCGGTGACGATCTCGTCGGCCGCCAGCCAGCCGCCCCCGGCCAGGGCCAGGCCGCCCGGCTGCACGGACTCCACCGGCTCGCCGAGCCGCAGATCGACCCCGGCCGCGACGTACCAGGGCGCGGTCAGCGCCCCGGCCTGCGGGCCGAGCGCCGCGGCGAGCGGGGCGGCGGCCGCCTCCAGCACCGTCACCTGGCAGCCGCGTGCCGCCGCCGCCGTCGCCAGCTCAGCGCCGATCCACCCGGCGCCGACGATCGCCAGGCGCAGGCCGGGAGCCAGCAGCGCGCGCAGGGCCAGTGCATCGTCGAGCGTGCGCAGGAACCGCTGCGGGCCGGGTCCCGGCAGGGCCGCCGGACAGGCTCCGGTGGCGATCACCAGCCGGTCGAACCGATGCTCGCCGCGGTCGGTTCGCACGACGCCGGGAGCCAGGCCGACGGCCCTCTCCCCGAGGCGGACCGTCACGTCCAGCGGGCTCAGGTCCGGCCGCAGCGTTGTGTCGTCCAGCTCTCCGGCCAGCAGCTTCTTCGACAGCGGCGGCCGGTCGTAGGGCAGCCGCCGCTCCGCGCCGAGCAGCGTGATCGCGCCGCCGTAGCCCGCGGCCCGCAGTTCCTCGATAGTGCGCAGGCCGGCCAGGCCGGCGCCGGCCACGACGATCGGCCGCGGTGCCTGCTCGCTCACGCCGACAGGCTAGCGGCCGCCGCCCGCCGGGCGCCCGGCCAGGGACATTACGGGGCGGGCAGGCGAAACGCCGGCCTACACTTCTCCCGATGGATACGACCCTCTCCTCGCGCGCCGGGCAGCTGCTCGACGGCCGGTACCGGCTGGAAGCACAGCTGGCCCGGGGCGGGATGGCGACTGTCTACCTGGCTACCGATACCCGGCTGGACCGCCGGGTGGCGGTGAAGATCGCCCATCCGGAGCTGGCCAGCGACCCGCAGTTCGTCCGCCGGTTCATCGGCGAGGCCCGCTCCGCCGCCCGGCTGGCCAGCCCGCATGTCGTGGCCGTGCACGACCAGGGTTCCGACGGGCCGGTGCATTTCATCGTGCTGGAGTACGTGCCCGGCCGGAGCCTGCGGGAACTGCTCACCGAGCGGGGCCGGCTGGAGCCCGACGAGGCGCTGGACATCATCGAGGGCGTGCTGGCCGGGCTGGCGGTCGCGCACCAGGCGGGAATCGCGCACCGCGACGTCAAGCCGGAGAACGTGCTGCTGACCAACTCCGGCGGGGTGAAGGTCGCCGACTTCGGGCTGGCGCGGGCGGTGGCCGGGACCGAGCACACCAAGACCGGCGTGATCATCGGCACGGCCGCTTATCTCGCCCCTGAACAGGTGTCGGCTGGCCGGTCCGACGCCCGTACCGACGTCTACGCCGCTGGGGTGATGCTGTTCGAGCTGCTGACCGGCCGCCAGCCGCATACCGGCGACACTCCGCTCGCGGTGGCCTACAAGCACGTCGAGGAGACGGTACCGCCTCCCTCCAGCCTGGTACCCGGCCTGCCGCCCGCCCTGGACGCGCTCGTCGCCATGGCTACCAGCCGGGATCCGGACCTGCGGCCCGCTGACGCGGGGCATTACCTGGCAGCGATCGCAGCGGTGCGGCACGACGGGCGCGGCGGACCGCGGCACCGCGATGCCTCGCAGGCCGACACCTGGCCGCCCGGCGGGCACTGGCAGGTTCCGCCCGTGCCCGGGCCCGATGCTGATCCCGCAGCCGGCGGTCCCGGCGGCCTTGCCGTACTCGGACTCGGCCCGGGCGGCGAGCACTCCGGCTGGGGCCAGGAGGGCCAGCCCGGCTGGGCTGCGCCCGGCCAGCTCGGGACGGACGGCGCCGACCGGATGAACCACACGCTAGTCGTGGCGGCCGGTGACGCGGACCCCGGCTACGGCCAGCCCGCCGACCGCGGCCGGGACCGGCCCGGCAGGTCACGCGAGCCGCTGCTGCAGCGGTGGCTGTTCAGCCGCCGGCTGGCGTACCTGCTCCTGATGGTCGGGCTCGTGCTGATCGCCGGGCTGGGCATCTGGTGGGTGATCAACGGCCAGTACAGCACGGTGCCGTCGGTCCGCGGGCTCACGACGGCCGCAGCCCGGACTGAGCTGGTGAATTCCGGCTATCAGGTGCACGACGGCGCTGGACGGCATGCGAACGCGCCGCGCGGCCAGGTGATCGCCACGCTGCCTGCGGGCGGGTCCCGGGCCCGGCGCGGCAGCACCGTGACGATCGTGCCCTCGCTCGGCCCGGTGCAGGTCACCGTGCCGCCGGTGACCGGGCAGTCGCTGGCCGGCGCGGAATCAGCGCTGCGCAACGCCGGGCTGCGCCCGGTGGTCGCCCCGGCGGCCGTCTCGGCCACGATCCCGGCCGGAGTCGTGATCAGCACCCAGCCGGTCGCGGGCACCCGCTGGCCGGTCACCCGGCCGGTGCGGATCACTGCCAGCGCCGGGCCGCCGCTGCCGGACTTCGTCGGCCAGCAGGTGCAGGTTGCGCAGGCGGCCGCCCAGGCTGGCGGCTACTTCATCAACCAGGTGAAGGACGCCAGGGGCAGCCAGCCGGCAGGCACGATCGTGCGGCAGTCACCCGCCGCCGGCACGGCCATCAGCCCGCACGAGGTGGTGACGGTGCGCATCTCGCCGGGACCGCCGATCAAGGCCATCCCGGACGTGCAGGGCATGCCCGAAGGCCGGGCCGAGCAGGTACTGAGCCGGGCCGGGTTCAAGGTCACGGTGAACCAGGGCTTCTTCGGCCACCGGGTGACCAGCTACAGCCCGACCGGCCAGGCTCCGGCCGGCTCGACGATCACGATCACGATCGGCTTCAGGCTCTAGCCGGCGAGTACCGGTTGCCAGTCCGGCGGCATGCCGCATGCTAGGCCCCGGCGGCACGCCGCAGTGCTGACTCCAGGCGGCGCGGCAGCGGGGTCGGCCACCGCCCGCTACTGTTGATCATCGTGCCCGCTGCTGCCGCCGCTGAGCGCCTGATCGGAGCGCACGTGCCTGTCGCCGGTGGCCTCGCCGACCGCGGCCTGCGGTACGCTGCCGCGGTCGGCGCCGAGGCCATCCAGGTCTTCGCGGCCAACCCGCGCAGCTGGGCCCGGCCGCCCGGCGACACCGCCCAGGAGGCGGCGCTCCGCGAGGCGGCGAGCCGGGCGGGCCTGCCGGTCTTCGTGCACGCGCCGTACTTGATCAACCCCGGATCCCCGGACCCGGTGACGGCCGA
>JBKQSL010000246.1:0-4552 GCA_052143655.1 Streptosporangiaceae bacterium
CAGCGCCGCACCTCCGGCGGCATCCTGGCCCCGGCGCTCACCCACCTCACATGGTCGCTCCTCATGCTGCGCTACCTCCCGCCCCTGTTCCAGACGCCCCGCCCGGCCGAGATCACCCGGGACTGACAGCACGGGCGGCGTGGCAGATGCCGGCAGACGTTTCGCTTGCGCCGAATAGGCGCGCATCTCCGGCGCGGTTGTCAAGTCGGCTGGCACGCACAGATTAGTCGGCTCTGGGCGGCCGGTTCTGTACGCGCATGTCGTGATCATGGAACGCAGGCTGGCCTATCGGACTAGCTGCCGGGTTGTCTTGTCCTGGCCGCGATGGGCTCTGCCGCCCCGGTCGGGGGTCCCCTGCCGGGGCGGCACCCAGCGGCCCGGCAGGGGACGAATCCGGGTGAGCCTCGTTGCGGCTTGCCTGCCTATCCTCGGGTTGCGGTTGCAGCCTGGGTGATGAGGGCGGCTACCGCTGCGGGCTGGGACACGTAGACCGAGTGGCTGGCGGGGACCTCGGTGACGGTGGCCCCGGTGCGCTCGGCCATGGCACGCTGCGCCGGCGGCGGGATCATCCCGTCCTCAGTCGTGAGCAGGTACCAGCTTGGCTTGATCCGCCAGGCGGCTTCGCTGATCGTTCCGCCGAGCGCGTTCACGCCCCAGGGGACCTGGGAGTCGGCCATGAACGCGGCCTGCCCGGCCGGCAGGTCGCCAGCGAACGATGCGTGGAATTTATCCCGCTCCAGGAACAGGAAGCCCTCCTTGGGAGGCAGGATCGGCGGCTGCGGCCCGTCGGTCGGGAAACCGGCGATGAGCGTGTTGACCGACTCGCCCTTATCCGGCGCGAATGCCGCGACGTACACCAGGGCCGCGACCTTCTCATGCAGGCCCGCCTCGGTGATCACCGCCCCGCCGTAGGAGTGGCCGACCAGAACGACCGGGCCGTCCAGGTCGTCGATGACCCGCCGCGTGACGGCGGTGTCGTCCTCCAGTGACAGGGTCGGGTTCTGCACGATGGCGACGCGGTAGCCGTCCGCGGTGAGCGCGTCGTACACCCCCTGCCAGCCGGAGCCGTCGACGAACCCGCCGTGCACGAGCACAACGTTGCGTGCCCCTGATTCGCTGCTCATGATGATCTCCTTTCGCTTGCGCCAGAGTCTTGGCATGTCGATGACCCTAGGCGGCGGCGGCGGGGGGTCGCTTCGATCAAATGACTTAGATCTGGTGGCTGCTTCCGCCGACGATCCCTGGCAAGCTCACCGGCGCGACACGGGCTCAGATGCCCGGCTGGCGGCGCTTACGGGCTACGGGCGCTCGGCCGGAACGCCGGCGAGCGCGTCGCGCAGTGCGGCTCGGGTGGTAACGCCGAGCTTGGGGAACAGCTGGTGCAGGTGGGTGGCGACGGTACGGGGCGAGAGGTACAGCCGTTCACCGATCTGCTTGTTGGTCAGCCCGGCGGCAGCCAGCGTTGCGATCTCTCGTTGCTGGGGTGTCAGCGATGCAGGCCCGGTGTCGGCCAGATGACCGATGGTCAGTCCGGTCGCACGGAGCTCGTTGCCAGCCCGCGCTGCCCATGGCACCGCGCCGAGTCGCTGGAAGGTATCGAGCGCTGCGGTCAGGTGGGCTCTTGCGTCGGTGGTGGCCTTCATCCTGCGGAGCCGCTCGCCGAAGGTGACCTGGATCCGGGCGCGGTCGAACGGCCAGCGGTCGGCGCCGGGCACGGTGAGCGCTCGTTCGAACAGCGCGGCTGCCTCGTGATCGGGGGCGGCGATCGCGGCCGCTCCCTCGATGGTCAGAGCTTGCCGGGGTGAGATCGCGGCGACGCCGGCCTGGCGCACGGCAGCTACGTGAGCCGCGGCCTCGGCATGTCGGCCGGTACGGATGGCGGCCTCGGTGAGGTCCAGGGTCAGCCACAGTGCGTGCGGTACATGGTCGGCCAGCTCACCGGGCTGGGTGATGGTGGTCGCGTGCTGGTAGGCGGTCTCGAAGTCACCGTGACTCAGCGCCGACAGCATCCTGGCCTGGGCGGCGAGCCGGACGACCAGCCCGACCCGCCGGGGGATCGCCCACCTCGTCATCTGGTCGGTCAGCATTCGCATGGTGGCATCGTCACCACGGGCCGCGGCAAGCATGGCCTGCAGATACCACCCGATGCACTCCAGCAGCCGGTAATTGTGGGTCTCGCACAAGCGGGTGTGCTCGTCGGCGAGCGACTGCAGTTCCTCCCATTCACCGGTCATGAAGTAGTCCAGGCCCAGCAGCGACAGCGCGTGGAGGGACAAGGTGATCGCGCGGCCGCCTTCCCGCCTGTCGCGCAAGATCCGCCACAACGCGGCGCGGCAGCCTGTCAGCCGGTCGATGAACCTGCAGGCCAGGCCGACCCGGATAACCCAGACCGGGTCGGCGTGCTCCCCCAGCGCTGCGACTGCCGCGTCGATCCGGCCGAGGGCGGCCAGTGCCGTGCGGGCCGGGTCGGCGAACGTCGCTGAAAGCAGCGCCAGCACTTCGGGAACGTCTGGGGCCAGCTGGGCTAGCGCCCGGTGGAAGGGCACCCACAGTTCGGCGCGCCCGCCGAAGTAACAGACCCATCCGAGGGTGTACAGCGCCTCGACCATGGTGTCGCTGGTGGCATCGTAGGGTTCTGGCTGCATCTCGATTGCGCCGGTCAGCAGCCGGTGCGCGGTGTCGATATCACCGTCACCGCTGAGCAGCAGGTGGTGCGCCGCCGCAACTGCCGCAACGAGCGATCCCGCGCGCCCGGCATCGGCCTTCCGCGCGTCGTCTAGCAGGCGCGGTACATCCCGCAGCCCGCCGGTCACAACCGCGCCCAGATAGGCAGCCTCCGCCAGCCGGCGGCTCCGGTCCGCGCCCGGCGGGGTCAGGTCGGCGGCACGCAGCAGCGCGGTGACCGCCCCGACCGCGTCACCGCGATGCCTGATCCGGTGCGCGGTCTGCTCCAGCAGGCCAGCAACTCGCTCATCGGGCCCGGCCGCCGCCTGGGCGAGATGCCACGCGCGGCGCTCAGGCTCACCGGTGAGATGCCGGGCCAGTGCCTCATGAGCCCGGCGGCGCTGTGCGCTTGCAGACAGCGCCACCACCGCCGAACGGGTCAGCGGGTGCCGGAACGCCAGCTGGCTCCCGTCCTCGCCGACGCGGACCAGCCCGGCCCGCTCGGCCGGGGCCAGATCATCGATCCCATGCGGCCCTGGCGCGGCCGACTGCAGGGTCTGCAACCTCCCGGTGCCATCCAGCGCCGCCAGCAACAGCAGGTACCGGGTCCGTGCGGGCAAAGCGGTGATCCGCGACTCGAACGCCGCCTGCAGGCGCCGGCTCAGCGGCAACCACACAGGAAGCGCGCCAGTCCCGGCGCGTTGCATGCCGCTGAGCGCCACCGGCAACTCCAGCAGCGCAAGCGGGTTACCTTGCGCCTCGGCCAGCAGCCGCTGACGGACCCGCTGCGCCAGCGCGGGAAAGCGGTCACCGACCAACTCGGCGGCAGCGGCTTCACTGAGCGGAAGCACCTCGTGCACCGGCAGCCCGCCGCGGTCGAAGAAGCCGTCCTCCCCGGAGCGGGACACGGCAAGGAACCCGACCTGGCTGCCAGCCAGGCGGCGAGCTACGACGCCCAGCACCACGGCGCTGGCCCGGTCCAGCCACGGCAGGTCATCCACCACCACCAGCACCGGCCCTGCGGCTGTGGCCTGGACCAGCAGCGCCAGCGCCGCGTTGGACAACATCAGCTGATCTGGCGATGAGCCCTCACGCACACCCAGCGCAACAGCCAGCGCCCTGCGATAGGTCGCGCTCAACCGCCGGCCCTGGCCCAGCAGCGGGCGAAGCAACTGGTTAAGGCCGGCGAAGCTGACCGCACCTTCAAATTCCGCGCCGGCAGCCCTAAGAACTCGGCCGCCCGCAGTCTCCGCGTGCGCTACCGCCGCGTCCAGCAGCACGGTCTTGCCGACGCCTGCCTCTCCCGACAGCAGCAGCGCGCCACCAGAGACAGCCGCCTGATCGACAAATGCGGTGATGTACTCAAGATCATCATCACGCCCGATCAGCGATCCGGGCGCCTTGCTGATTGGAGCACTGCCGCCCATGCGGCCCCCTCTGGCCGAGCACACGCAGCAATAATCCTACGCCGGGCCTGGCCAGCCGGTTTCGGCAGCAGCGTTCGCTTGATGCCCGCCCCTGCGAGTACCGCAGCACCGGCGTGCACGGCGGCCAGCGGCAGCCAGGCGCAGATCATCCAAATCTGCACGCTGAGTCAGACATGACCGGTCGTGGCGATCTTATGCCAGAACGGCGGGAATGTGCGTGGCCATCGCCAGATGGTTGGCCACGCTCTGTGATCGGTTTCAGCCACTGCTGTATCGCCGCAATCGGCGTTCGCGAGCACGCGCAAAGCTCGCCGGTCGTATCCACGCCTGCCATGGCCGACGCTCGCCGATCCCCTCGTACCTCATCGGAGCGATGAGAGCGCGGTGCCCTGGCGTCAGGCTGGGCACATCCATTCTTGGCGTCCTGTCCGGGATCGGCGTTCAGTATCACCGGGCGGCGG
>JBKQSL010000247.1:0-2517 GCA_052143655.1 Streptosporangiaceae bacterium
ACTGACCACCACCACGCCACCACGCACACCACGGCCCCGCCAGCACCCAGCCGGCGGGGCCAATTCGTGCCCGCCCATCCTCACTGCCAATGACCGCTACGTCCTCATCTTGCGTGGCCGGGAACACCGGCGCGGATGAGCTGGTAGGTGTCGGCGCGGTAGACCTCGGCGCACGGCGGGCATCGGGTGGCACGGCGGGTCTTGCAGGCGACCGGCAGGACGCCGCCGGGCTCATGGACGGTCGTATAGCGGTGCAGCAGCTCCCCGGTTGTCCCGTCGATGTGATCGACGCGGCCACGTATCAAGACGGGCTGCATGCACCCGCCAGCGCGGCTGAGCGTGCTGGCAGGGATGAGGGTGGTGGGCAAAGGCGGTACTCCTCTCGTTGTGCCCTTGCGGGCGGCGGAACGAGCGGAGGCGGACCTGTCACAGGAACGTGAGCGCCGGAGCTGCTGATCAGCGGTGCTGCGCTGCATGCTGCCTGGTCAGGCCGCCTGTCGCTCAGGCGTATCAGGACTGGTGGCTTCGCACCGTGACCAGGCTTCCCGGTGATTGCACCGGCCTGGCACCGAAGTGGATCATCCTCTTAGGGATGCCTACTCCCAAGAGTACCCGTATCGGGAGCACTTCTAACATATTGGAATATCAGATCGACTGCGCTGGCTGCCTGCCACAGTCGCTGGGAGGCGGATTGCCTATGGTCAGCTCCGTGTGCCTCTTGTCGGCTTGGCGGAACCTGGTGAACGACTCGCTGAATCTGGACGGCCTGGGGCTCGGACCCACGCCCGCTGGCCCGTTTCGGCCCAGACGGTTCGGCCTCCCCGTGGTTCGGCCCCCGTGGTTCGGCCCCGTGGTTCGGCCGTGCCTGGCTCCACTTAATCCTTGACGGATCGGCCTCGGATGATCCTTAACACATCCCTAGACGTTTTTGCGCTGGTTATGGCAGTGTCGGATCCTCAGCGCTGCTTTCAATGGATCGTTCCCCTGATCATGCAACGGCGAGTCGGCAGTGGAAGTCAGCGCCGTGCCGACGACGGTCACGACCTGGCTCATGTCGAAGCCTTGCAGGTCAGCCGTTGGCGCGCTGGGCATCGTTAAAGGCCTGATCGACGGCGTGGCCGAAGTCGGCCATCGAGTTGAACGCCAGGTCGTAGGTCCACTGCTTGGTGGGTTCGGGGGTGGCCCCCCAACCGGGGCGGTCGTGGCGGCGATTGATCCAGACCGACGGCAGGCCTTCCCGCTTGGCCGGAACGTGATCATGGAACAGGCTCTGGGCCACGTGCAGCAACTCGGTGCGGTCGACGCCGAGCCCCGCGAGCGTGTTGTCGAGGGCTCGGAAGTGGTTCTCGGCGGGCTTGTAGGCGCCGACGTCCTCGGCGGTAATGATGGCGGCGAAGGCGCCGTGCAGCCGCTGGTTGCTGGCGGCGAAGCCGTCACGGTGCACGTTGGACAGGATGATCAGCTGGTAGTGCTTGGCCAGCCGGGCCAGGGCGCCTGCGGAGTCGGGGAACGCCGGCCAGTCGGGGACCGAGTTGCCGAGCCGCTGTGCCCACTCGTCGCTCACCGGCCGCTGAAGCCTGCCCCCGGTGCGACGGAAGGCGGCGGCGAGGACGTCGGGGTAGAGCACTGTAGGGGCCTCCCGCTCCACCGCTGCCTCGTTGTCGGCATAGGCAAACAGAAGGACCTCGTTGCTCAGGTCGAGTCCCTGTTCGCGTGCCCACGGGGCTAGCACCGCGGCGATACCGGCCTCCCAGTCGATGAGGGTGCCGTAACAGTCGAAGCTGAGCGCCTTAAACTTGGTCAGGTCTAGGTCGGTGGTCATGGTGTCCTGCTCCTTTGCGGAGTGGGTGGTCGGTCAGGCGAAGGTCTTGGCTTGTCCACGGCCCTTTGTCGCCTGCCGACCCTATGCGTGCCCCTCTGGTGTCTGGCTCCACTTGATCCTTTACGTGCCTCGGGGCGGTGTCCGGGGCGGTTGGCGCCGCCGTGCCGCCCGTGGTTCGGCCGTTCGGTGAGGACTTTCTTTACAGTCATCAAGGGCACGCCTTCGGCGCGCCAGGCCGTCCGGCCCTAGCCGTGTTCGGGCGCGGGAACGCGAATCACCGAGGGGTTGCGTGACCTGGCGCGGGAGCCGTGCCAGAGCCGGTGCGGGATCGGCGGGCACTGCGCCGACTCCGGGGCGGGCGGCATGCCGCGCCCTGACGGGCGAGAGCCCTCTGGGCGCGGCGCCGCCACCAGGTCAGCGGGCCCGCACCCGCAGGCAGGCAGTTCCGGCCGCAACGCATCCCGGTGACTGCGAACGCGAGAACTGACTGGGCCGTCCTCCACGCGCCGGGCATTCTCTCGCCGAGCAAAGATCACCGTCAAGGGCGCGCCCAAGGGCGCGTCGCTACGCAAAGCCGCGAAGTTAAGGGTCTGGCGCGGTTGTCAAGGGTGTATCGGCTGGCGGCGTGTTGAGGGCGTAGGTGCCGGAGCCGGTGCGGGTGAAGAAGCCCAGGCGAGCCCATTCGCCGAGCTGGG
>JBKQSL010000248.1:0-6387 GCA_052143655.1 Streptosporangiaceae bacterium
GCAGCAGCGACGTCCGCGAGTGCTGGCGGACCTCGTCGTTGACGGTCGTGGTGATCTCCAGGTCGGCCGGGTCCGCTGCCGTCTCGATCCACGGGCCGAGCGGGCAGAACGTGTCGAACCCCTTGGCCCGCGCCCACTGGCCGTCCCGGCGCTGCAGGTCGCGGGCGGTGACGTCGTTCGCGCACGCGTACCCGAAGACCACGTCAGGCACCCGCTCCGGCGGGACCTCGCGGCACAGTCGGCCGATGATCACGGCCAGCTCGCCCTCGAAGTCCACCCGCTCGGACAGGCTCACCGGCCGGGTGATCGGATCCCCCGGGCCGATCACCGAGGTGGACGGCTTCAGGAAGATCACCGGCTCGGCCGGCGGCTCGCCGCCCATCTCGCGCGCATGATCGGCGTAGTTCCTGCCGATGGCGATGACCTTGCTGGGCAGCACGGGTGCCAGCAGGCGCACGTCGGCCAGCGGGAGCTGACGGCCGGTGAACCGGAGGCTGTCCTCGCTCACCCCGAACGGGTGCCCGCTGAGCTCCGCGATCACCAGTCCCGCAGCCTCGGCGGCCGGGCCGGCCGCCATCGGGCCGTTCGCCTGGGCGCTGGTGACGACGCCGTACCTGACGTCGTTTCCGGCCGCAAACCTCGCGATGCGCATGCCCTCTCCCCGGCCGTGCCCGTCTCGTCCGCCGTCGGTCCGAGCCTAGCGAGCCTGGCCGGCCGGCTACTGAAGGAAATGACACCTGCAGTTTCCTGACCTGCCACATTACCTGGCGCCCCATTCCTGACCTGCAAAGTCACTGGCTGTCACTGGTTGCCGTGATGTGCCGTGGGTGGCTGCGCGACGGCCCTAGGACGGCCCGGGCATCGGACACGACCCCGTTACGCAAGGCGGGCCGCCGCATGCGCTGACAACGCCGCGGCGGCCCTAGACCCCATCCCCGCTGAGAGAGGACAGGACATGACCCACATCATCGCTCAGGAAGCGCCGCCTGCTGAGGCGGTGCGCGCCATCAACTGCACGCTGCCGCCCGGGCCACCGCAGCGCGGGCCGTCAACGGCGACTTCAAGCGCGAGACCGACGCCTACATCGACCAGGACGGCGACCGGCCGGATTACGTCGCGCTGGCGTGGCGCCTGTCGAGCGTGCTGGACCTGCTGCTCGCCGAGCTGGAGGTCGCCGAGCTGGCGCACGCCAGGACCTATGCCGGCCCGCAGGTGCAGCTGGCCGAGGTCCGCGCCGTGCTCGCCGCATTCGACTGGGAGCACGACGACCGGCAGTACGCGCTCGAGAAGATCGAGCGCATCGTCACCCGGGACGACCGGTGAGCGGCGGCGCCACGCTCAGCCACCCGGACCTGCTGCTGGTCCTCGGCGCCCTCGACCATGCCGCCACCTTCCTGCGCGAGCGGGCAGCCCAGTGGTGCGAGGACTGCGTGCGGCACGCCGCCGGGGCCTGCGACGCGCACCTGGATGACCTCGCCGCCGCTGGCGCGTACAGGGCCGTCGCCATACGGCTCGGGGACGACCGGTGAGCGGCGACGCTGCCCTCGCCGACCGCATGGCCGGCCTGGAGGCGAAGATCCGGGCCCTGTTCGTGGTGATGGAGATGATCGCCCGGGAGGCCGGCTACCGCGACGCCGGCGTCGCAGCTTTCGCCGGCTACCGCGGCGAGCCCCCGCGGCGGCATCTGTCGGTGGTCAGCTCCGGCGTCCGTACCCCGTAAGCACCCTGTGGCAAGGAGGAATCCAGCATGACGCACGAGCGCGAGCGGTGGCGGAAAGCCCCCGGCTTCCCCGGCTACCGGGTCTCCAGCCGCGGCCGGGTCCGGTTCGTCGACCGGGTGCTGTCCGACGGCCGCCGCGCTGGCGGGGTCATGCTGACTGCCCGGCCGGACCGGGACGGCTACCCGTGCGTGACGATCGGCGGGAAGCGGGCCGCGGTTCACCGGCTTGTGGCTGCGGCGTTCCTCGGCCCGTGCCCGCCAGGGCAGGAAGTCCGGCACAAGGACGACGACCGCGGCAACCCTGCAGCCGTGAACCTCGTTTACGGGACGCACAGGGACAACGAGAGAGACAAGAGACGGGGAGACAAGGGGAAAAAGGGACAGGAAGGACAAGGGACGGGGGAAGGAAGGGGCTCTGTTTCTCGTCCTTCCTCGTTTGTCACATCTGTCACAGGCAGCGGGGGGCGGTCCGGTGACCGGCCTGGCCGTGATCGGCGCGATCATCGTGTTGCCGGGGTCGCCGGGGTCGCCGGGGTGATCCGGGCCCGGATCCGGTCGCACGGGGTCCTGGTCCTGGCCTGGCGGTGGCTCACCGGGTCGCCGTGGCACGGCCGGGAGGTCACCGACGCGGGGTGGCTGCGGCCGGCCACGAGAGCGCTGACCCGGACCGGGCACGCGCCCCGGTTCCACCACCGGCCGCGGCTGCACCGGACCGCGATGCGCGCCGGGCCGGCCCTGGCCGTCCTGCTGCTGCTGTGCGGCCTGGCGGCCAGCCCGGCGCTCACGGCCCGCGCCGCCGCAGCCGGCCTCACCGCTGCCGTCGTCCTGGCCGTGCTGCGGGCCGTGCTCGCGGTCCGCAGGCGACGCCACCGGCGCACCTGGGCCGACCCGCTGCACCTGGCCCTCGCGCCCAAGCTCGGCATCGCCGTCGCGCAGCCATCCGCCACGTACCTGACGATCGCCCCCGACCGCAGCAAGGTCACGCTGGCGCTGCCGCCGGGGTGGACGGGCAGCAGGACCGACCGGGAGGACGTCGCCGGGATCGTCTCAGCCAAGCTCGGCCTGGAATCCCCCGACGTGTCCTGGCAGCTCGCCGGGCCGAAACCCCGCCTCACCCTGTCCCGCAGCCACCCGCCGCCCGCCCTCGTCGGGCTGGATGACGTGCAGGCCGCGGTGGAGAGGGCCCGGCCGGATGAGCTGGTCCTCGGCGTCGGCAAGCGCGGGCAGGTCGTCACCGGGTCGCTGGCCGCCGACTCCCCCCACATCGGCCTCTCAATGGGCTCCGGCGGGGGCAAGAGCACGCTGGCGGCGTTCCTGCTGATGCAGGAGCTGCACCGCGGCGCCCTGGCCCTCGTCCTCGACGGCAAGTGGATCAGCCATCCGTGGCTGAACGGCCTCCCGAACGTCGCCTACGCCCGGACCCCGCATGAGATGCACCAGGCTCTCGCGTGGCTCGGCGCGGAGCTGCTGGACCGGCGGAACCGGGTTGCGCTGCTGTCCGTCGACGTGAACGGCCGCATCCGGGCGAACGTCGGCCCGCGGATCTTCATCGTCGCCGAGGAGCTGAACCTCGCCATGCCGAAGCTGCGGGCGCTGTGGCAGGACATCCGGGCCCGTGATGACCCGGTCCGGTCCCGGCGCTGGACGCGCTCGGCGCGGTCGCGTTCGCCGGCAGGCAGGCCCGGATGCACGTCGTCTTTATCGGCCAGTCCCTGACCGCGCGGGCGACCGGCGCCCCCGACTCGTCGGTGCGCGAGAACATCGGGATCAAAGTCTTGGCCCGCTACTCGCAGCGGTCGTGGCTGATGCAGGCCCCCGAATGGCCGATGCCTCCCGCGCCGGTGCAGCTCGGCCGGGTCCAGGTCGTCACCGCGGCCGGGGTCCGCGAGACGCAGGCGCCCAGGGTCGACTACGAGCGGGCCCGCGCCTATGCCGTGTCCGGGACCGTGACGGCGTGCCCGGCCGGGATGCCCTGCGCCCAGGTCCCTGTGACAGATAAGGCGCGGATCGAGAATCCCCCGGCTGACCAGCCCGTTGTTATAGCACAGGGCCCCCCTGTGACAGGTCCGGGGGATGCCGTGACGCTGGCCGAGGCGGTGGCGCTGGGCATCACCGGGCCGTCTCTCGCCGCAGTCCGCACGGCCCGCGGCCGTGACGCCGGCTTCCCGTCCCCGGCCGGCCACCGGGGCCTGGCGAACCTGTACGACCCCGCCGACCTGGCGGCGTGGGAGCAGGCACGGCGGGCCGTCTCATGACCGGACTGCTCGCCGTCCTCATCCCCGCCGCGACGGCCGGGTGGCTCGCCCACTCGTGGTGGTGGCCGTACACGTCGTGCCGGTCGTGCCGCGGACGCCGCGGCAAGGGCACCGGCTCCAGGCCGTCCGCCCGGTTCTACAACCGGTGCCGCCGCTGCGGCGGGTCCGGCGAGGCCGTGCGGATCGGCGCGGTCCTCATCTCCAAGGCCACGGGCAGGCCCGTCCGCGGCAGCGACCAGTAGGAAGGGGCCCGATCATGGCCTGCAAGGGACTGCACTGCCCGGGCTGCGGTGATGGCGGCGGCGGCCTCGCCGCTATCGTCCTGGCCGTGGTCATCATCGCCGCGCTCGTCGCCCGGCCCGTCATCGCCGCCGCGGAAGAGGTGCTCCGCGTCGTGGTCGACGTGCTCGAGGTGCTCGCCATCGTCCTGGCATCCGCGGCCGGGGTGGCCGTCATCACTGGGGCCGTCATCATCGCCCGCCGGGTTCAGCGCAGGCGCGCGGAGCGTATCCGCTACAGCCGTGCTAGCCCGATCCGGGCCGTGTCCTGGGCGCTGCGCCCTGCCGAGCCCGTCCCGGCGCTGCACAGGCCTGCTATCGAGGCGCGGGCGCCTTCCCTCACGTGCGAGGGGGAAAGTTGCCCGGAACGGAAAGGAGAACGCTGTGTACGGAAAGGTTGTCGCCGCGCCGACGGTCGGGGGGGTCATGGCCGCAGGCGTCGTCACGGGGTTTACCGCCCTGTGGATGGTGGTCGCGGTGGCTACGGTGACCGTCGCGGTCCTGGCCGTGTGCTCACTGCTGCCGCGTCCGCGCCGAAACTAGCCAGGTCAAGCGGCCCCCACCCAGGGGGCCGGGGCCTTTTACAAACGAGGGATGCATGAAACGTTTTGTACTCGCGCTAGTCGCGGCCGTCGCGCTGCTGCTGGGTCTCGCGGTGCCGGTCGGCCTCATGGCGGCCACCGCGCAGGCCCTGCCGGCCAGCGCGGGCCCGCTCTCCCACGTCAGTTAAGTCCACGGTAGGCCTCTAGCCGTCGGCGGCTGCAGGTCCTAGCGTCGTAGCTAGGTCAAGCCCTGGCCCCGGTCCCCACCCCAGGGGGCCGGGGTCTTTTGTGACGAGGGGGAGCAATGCATCAGACCACTCGGAGAATCGCGCTTGCGGTCGCGGCGGCGGGAGCCCTGCTCGGGCTCAGCCTGCCGGCCGCGCAGGCCAGCACGCACCCGGCCGCCACGCACCCGGCCGCCACGCACCCGGCCGCCGCCCGGCCGAACATCGACTATAGGCGGGCGTGTCCGGTCGCCGCCAGGCATGGCCGGGCGGCATGCATGGTCCTGATCCGCACCAACGTCGCGCAGCGCAAGGGTCGTCCCGACCAGGCCCCGAGCGGCTACGGCTACGGGCCTTCCAGCCTGCAGAGCGCCTATAACCTGCCATCATCGACGGCCGGCAGCGGCGAGACAGTCGCCGTGGTCGATGCCTATAACGACCCCAACGCCGCCTCGGACCTGGCTGCTTACCGGTCGGCGTGGGGGCTGCCTGCCTGCGGCTCGGGCTGCTTCTCAGTGGTCAACCAGAACGGGCAGGCCAGCCCGCTGCCGCCCGACGCCGGGTCCAGTGGCTGGGACGTCGAGGAGTCACTGGACGTGGACATGGTGTCGGCGATCTGCCCGCTGTGCCACATCATCCTGGTCGAAACCGACAGCAACAGCGACTCCGACCTGGGCACCGGGGTGGACGCGGCGGTGAACCTGGGTGCCCTGTACGTGTCGAACAGCTACGGTGGCGGGGAGTTCTCGGGCGAGACCGCCTACGACAGCTACTACCAGCATCCAGGCGTGGCCGTGACCGCCTCCGCCGGCGACAGCGGCTATGGGGTGGAGTACCCGGCCGCCTCCCAGTACGTCACCTCGGTCGGCGGCACCTCGCTCAGCACGGCGTCGAATTCACGCGGCTGGACGGAGACCGTCTGGGGCAGCAGCTCCGGCGGGGAGGGCACCGGCTCCGGCTGCTCGGCGTATGAGACGAAGCCGGCGTGGCAGACCGACACCGGCTGCTCCAACCGGACGGACAACGACGTGTCAGCGGTCGCTGACCCCAGTACCGGTGTCGCGATATACGACACCTACAGCCAGCTCGGCTGGCTTGAGGTGGGCGGGACCAGCGCCTCATCCCCGCTCATCGCCTCCGTCTACGCGCTGGCCGGGACCCCTGCGGCTGGCACGTACCCGTCCTCCTACATCTACCAGCACACCTCTGACCTGTACGACGTGACCTCAGGAAGCAGCGGCAGTTGCAGTCCCGCCTACCTGTGCACGGCAGAGACCGGTTACGACGGGCCGACCGGCTGGGGCACCCCGGACGGCGTGGCCGCATTCAGCAGCTCAACCAACGACACGGTCACGGTGACCAGCCCGG
>JBKQSL010000249.1:0-18861 GCA_052143655.1 Streptosporangiaceae bacterium
TCGGCATCGAATCCGCCCACGTGCTCGGCGCATCCTTCGGCGGCGCCGCCGCACAGCACATGGCGATCTGCCACCCGGGCCGCGTGCGCCGCCTGGTGCTCGCCTCCACCTCCTTCGGCGCATTCGCCATCCCCGGCCACCCGACCGCGCTCTGGCACATCATCCATCCCGGGAGCTACCGCGGCCGGCTGGAGGAGATCGCGGGCGACACGTTCGGCGGCCGCCTGCGCACCGAGCCAGAACTCGTCCGCGCCATGCCCATCCGCAGCCCGCGGAACATCCTGACGGCCCTGCACGACATGGCTCCGCTCATCGGCTGGACGAGCCTGCCGTGGCTGTGGGCGATCCGCCAGCCCACGCTCGTCATCTGCGGCGACGACGACCCGATCGCGCCGCAGGCAAACCACCGGATCATCGCGGCGCTCATCCCCCGCGCACAGCTATGCACCATCGAGGGCGGCGGTCACCTGATGCTGATGGACAGCCCGGCCCGCGTCGCGCCGATCATCACAAGATTTCTCCGCGGTGGCCAGCCGGACCAGACAGAGGGTGCCCTGCCCCCGTGATCCCTCGCTTGTAAGCTCGCTGCGGTGCAGCCGATTGTCCTCGGGCCATTGACCGGGCCGTCCGGGCAGCAAGATGTCTACCGGCAAGCCATGCAGGCATTCGCGGCAGAGCTGGGCACCGACTGCCCGGACACCGCGAACCTGCCGGCCTTGGACCGGCCGCGCCAGCCCTGGTGGTCCACGCCGCAGCCCTGCTGGCCGTCCTGAAACATCAGCCCGGCCAGGCAGCCGACGCACCGGGCGGCGAGGACGTGATCGCCGCTCTGCTGCGCCATGAGGCCCGGTACTGACTCGACTTTCGCAGGTTCTCGGGATCAAGCCGCTGCTGCAGCCCAGGCTGAGGTGACGGCGCGGATTTCGTCATCGGCAGGCTGGGCTGGGATGGCGGGGAAAATCGGGCGGCGATGAGGGTGCGCCGGAGCTTGACGAGCATGTCCTCGAAGGCCGGCTCGGTCTTTTCGCCGTACCAGGGCTGGTCGTCGCGGCGGGCGTCGATGCCGGCCGGGTCGCAGCCGTGCCGGGCGTACCACACCACGATCAGGGTATGGACAAGCAGCGCGAACGGGACGGTCGGCTCGACCGCGGGCCGGCTGCGGTTGCGTGCCTTGCCCGCGCCCAGGACGTTGCGGGCGCCGGCGAACGCCTGCTCTGCTGACCATCTCATCGCGTACCGGGATACGATCCGGGCCGGGCCGGCGGCGGCGGTGTCGTCGGTGGTGACCAGCGTCAGGTCATAGCCGCTGGCGTCGTCCTGGTCGCGGACCAGCACGACGGTGACGGCGCGGGTACGGAATGACCCGTGCCACAGGCAGCGGACGGTGGCGGTGTGCCTGATGCCGGTGCGGCCGTGGCAGGTGACCGCGTGATGGGTGGTCCAGGTCGCCTGCCTGGCGAGGCCGGCTGGGGTGCCCAGCCGGTCGCCCCTGGTCCTGGGCCGGCCCCGCCTGCCGGTGCGCGGCGGCGCCAGGCCATGCGGGACCGCGGTCCGGGGCAGCCGGCACGTCCAGGTGACGTTCGCCGGCAGGGCGCGCAGCGCGGGTCCGTGGCAGGCGGGGCCTCGGCGACGTTCAGCCTGCGTCCGGGGAAACGCGCCCGCTAGCAGCGTGACTAGTTCCGCGGCCACGGCGGTCTTGGCCGGGCCGGCGCCCTTGCCCGGGCAGGTGGCGGCGGGCCAGCACCGGCAGGCACCAGGACCGGGAGCAGAACGGCAGCGCGACGACGATCCCGGCGGTGGCGAAGAACGTGGTGAAAGACGGCGCGGTGAAACACGGGCGCACCGCCATCAGCACGCCCAGCAGGGATACGGGTAGATTCAGCGGCGGAAGCACCGGCGGGTTCCCTCAGCATGAGGCGGACACAAGTACCGCCGATGCTTCCGTCTATCCCGCCCAAGATCACGGATCTTGAACCCGGCATGTCCGGCGTGTCGCGATCACCCGTCCCGCCCGGATCGCCCCAGCACCAGCAACCGGCAACTCAAAAATGCGAAAGTCGAGGGCGGTCACGGCCCGATGAAATTGCCCGCGATCACGGACGGCGTCCGTTGCCCCCAATTCAGGGACTGGCGGACGCCAGGTCAGCCCGTCCAGATGACCCGCGTGACCAGCACGAGATCATCAGGCTCGTAGACCAGGAAATGTCACCAGGCCGGCCTGTCCGAATGGCAGGGTCCGCAGCGGCCGCTCCGGCTTCATCAGGCCGCCGCTGGTACTCCGCCGGGTCGACAATCACGACGGCGTCCATGAAGTCGGACAGCGCGAGCTGCACGGGAGGCGGCATTCCGGCGAGCTGGTCGCGGGCCAGTCCTCCAGCTCCCATCTGAACAAGCTCAGGCACCGAGCTGCGCGCGGAACTCCTCGCGGGTGATCCGATGCTCAGGCCGGGGCGGGCCTTCGGCGAGATACCGCTCCATCCGCGCCAGGAAGTCCCGCTGCCCGGCGGGGTCGCGCTGCCATTCGAGCGCCTCGATCCACCACCGCCGTACCGCGGAGGTCAGCACCGTCAGGTCGCCGGTCTCACGAGCCTGCGCGAACGCGGCATCCAGCTCGGTCTCGTACTGCGCCAGCACCTCGGGGACTGCACTCGCTGCCAGCGCGGCCCTGATCGCCGCGGGCGTCTCCGCCGGGCGGTCCGTTAGCGGAGGCTCATGGTGCTGCGCGGTCATGCAGGTCAGCATAGCCCGGACCGCTGACGGCCGGAGGACCAGACCGGATGAGCTGGAAGCCGCCCCAGGTCTCCGAGGTCGTCGACCGCCGCGTCGTCGTCAACCCGCGCCAGGCCCGCGAGCTGCTCACCGCCGTGACCTACGTCCGGCCAGCAACGGCGCGGACCTCATGCGCGCGGCCAGCGGCTCATGGCCTTCTGCGCCTGCATGTACTACGCCGCGCTCCGGCCCGCCGAGGTCGTCGGCCTGCGACGCCAGGACTGCCACCTGCCCGAGACCGGATGGGGCCGCCTCGCCCTGGAGAAGTCCCGCCCCGAGGTCAACCGGCGCTGGACCGACACCGACTCCGCGCACGACGAGCGAGGGCTCAAGCACCGGGCCGCCGACGAGACGCGCCGGGTGCCCATCCCGCCCGAGCTGGTCGCCATCCTCCGCGCGCACATCGACACCTTCGGCGTAGCCCCGGACGGCCGGATCTTCAGCAGCGACCGCGGCCACCCCGTCGCCTCCACCGCCATCAGCGACGTGTGGGCCGGAGCCCGCACCCTCGCCCTGACCCCCGCCCAGGTCGCCTCGCCCCTGGCCGGTCGCCCCTACGACCTGCGCCACGCGGCCGTATCGCTCTGGCTGGCGGCCGGTGTGCCCCCGCCACGGGTCGCCGAACGGGCCGGGCACAGCGTCGAAGTCCTGCTCCGCGTCTACGCCAAGTGCCTCGACGACGGCGACGACACCGCCAACACCCGCATCGAAAACGCGCTGCTGGACGCCTGATGCTTCGTCCCACGGCATCCCGCCCGGCTCAGAAACTGACCGCCCGACCTGGCCGGACATGCCCCGGACCGACGGGAATCCATCCCACGTATATCCCACGACCAGCGGCAGACAGCGGCTCCTGGTGGCATCTGGCTGCATGGCCCACAGTTGTCTCAGGGACACCAAAGCATCCCTGAGCTGGTGTTTTAGCTGGTGGCAGGTGATGGGTTCGAACCATCGTAGGCTGAGCCGACGGTTTTACCGGCATCTCCGATACGTGCTCTGAACTGCGCTGATGCTCATTGGATCCTGGTTTCTCCGGCTATTCTCCGGGCGTGGCGCGCCCGGTGCTGACGGCCCTGCGCTCGCCATCGGATGGGCGCAAGCCACCTTGCGCAGGGACGGGTGCCCGGTCAGCGGCCACACCTGCCGAGGTGCAGGCCATCCTGGCCGAGGTCACCAGGATCCGCCCGGAGCTGACCGCGTTCTTCGGCTGCCTGTACTACGCGGCACTGCGACCCGCCGAAGCTGTCGCGCTCCGCGCCAGTTCCTGCGCCCTCCCCTCACGCGGCTGGGGACAGCTGACACTCACGGGGTCTCTTCCCCGATCGGCGCGTGCCTGGACTGGCAACGGCACGCCACGCGAACCGCGCAGCCTCAAACACCGCCCGGAAGGCACCATCAGACAGTCCCGATCCCCCCGCAGCTTGCTTGCCTCCTGCGCTGGCACCTGCGGGCTTTCGGGTGCGCCGAAGATGGGCGGCTGTTCCGAGGCGCCCGCGGCGGCCCGCTCAGCGAAAGCCTCTACGGCCGCACCGGCTCTGTGCTTCGGTTAAATGCCTCCGTCGTCCGGCCAGCCATTCCAGGCTGGCCGTGGCGTCCTTGCGTGCCTTGGCCTCGCGCTGGAACAGCTCGCCGGTCTTGGTGAGCACCAGCGTGTGCGGGCTGCCGAACTTCCAGATCTCGTGCTTGACTGGCAGCTCGGCGGAGCTGATCTGGCCCTTGACGTGCTTGCGGCGGGCCTCGGCGAGCGGCCACTCCAGCGTGCGCTCGCTGCGGTCGGCGAGGAACTCGCCGAGTGTGCCGCACAGTTCGCAGCCGCAGCCGCCGGACCAGGGGACCGACCAGTCGTCATCGGCCCGGGCCGGGCGTTCCGTGATCACGGTGAGCCGCCTCTTGCAGTCCCGTGCCAGCTCCTCGAGGGGCGCGCTTGGTCCTGGCCCGGCCGCCCGCAGCATCGGCAGCAGGCAGGCGAGCACGTCGTCGCCGTGCTCCCGCAGGGCCGTCACGATCTCGCTGGCCAGCGCTGTGCTGTCGGCGGCTGCCAGCAGCCCGGCGAGCGGCTTGCCCAGCTCCGCGAGCTGCTTGCGCCGCGTGGCCGGTGACGGGTACCTGAGCCAGAGCCGGATGTCGGCATCCAGCCAGCCCCACGACGCGGCGAGCAGCCACCCGGCGGTGGCCGCCGCGCCGGCGTCCCGCAGCGCCGCGGTGAGCCCGGGCAGCGCACTGGCCCAGTCCTTGCGGTCCCCGTCCCCGGTGTACCGCCACGTGGTGCGCGACCCGAACCACGCGTCCAGGAGGTTCCGGTGCCAGGACTCGCCGTACCGCGCGGCGAGCACCGCAAGCCCGCCCGCGTGGGCGGGCGTCACCCACTCGACCGCGAACGGCCGCAGCAGCATGAGCGCGATTCCTGGATCCGCCAGCCCTGCGGCCGTGTGCAGTGCCGGTTCCAGCAGCTCAGGACCGGGCGCTTTCCAGAACGCCGCGACGGACTCCGCGGCGGATCGCGCGTTGACCAGGTCCCCGGCGTCCAGCCGGGCTCTAAGCTCGGTCAGCGCCCACGAAGGCGACGCCTCCGCCCTGGCCGCGAAGGCATGCTGCCGGGGCCACACTACGACCGCGGCTCGCCGGTACCAGCGGTCCATCGTGTTGCCGTAGTTCCCCATGTACCCCGTGTACTCGGAGTCGTACGGCTTCAGGTCCGCCGACGGGGTCGATGCGCAGACCTGCTCGTCCGGCACATACAGCGAGATGGGCTCCCCGCCAGGCACCCCGGTCCACCAGCTCAGGGTCAGCTCGGAGGTGATGATGTACGTGAGATCAACGGCGCGGCCCCGCCGTCCCGGCTCGGTGTCCCAGGTCTCCTTGATCTCGGTGAGCGCGAGTACCGCCTCGCACCCCGTATCCTCAGCGGCGGCCCGCAAGAGCGCGGCCCGTTCGGCGTCGGCGCCCTTGAGCCGGTCCCAGCTCAGCCCGCGCTGAGTGTACTCGTAGTCCAGCAGGTAGACGAGCCGGTCCGGCGGCTCCCGGTCGTCGCCTTTCCACCGGGAGACCCTGGTGCTGAAGTGCTCGGTGAGGTACCGGGCGGCCTCGGCCGACGGCTCGACCGGGACTTCACCGGCCGGATCGGAGTCCAGCAGCAGGTTGCAGGTGAACGTGACCCGGTACCCGGTCCTGACCGGTTTGACCTCGTGCCGGCAGTCGGCGTAGAAGGCGGCCACCGACACCTCGGTCGCGGACGCCTGGCACGCGACGGCCTTGTCGTCGTGCTCGATGACGAGTTCCCCGCCGGTGTGCGACGACGGCAGCGACACCACCAGCGTGCCGATCATCGTGTCGTCTTTCTCCGAGTCCTGGTGCGGCAGGAAGAACTGCCCCTTCCCGTACACCAGCAGCGCGTGCGGCTCGGCCCGCAGCCGCGCCCTGGACGGCAGCCCCAGCCCGTCCCGCACCTCGGCCAGGATCGCGTCCCAGTCCAGCCCGGTCAGCGTCACCTGGTCCGGCGTGATCTCCCAGGTATCCCGCACGCTCAGGTCCGTCAGCGTCTGCTCGCCCCGCCCGAACCGGGCCGGTCGCGCGCTGGCGATCATCCGCTTAGCCTGCGGCGCCTTGACCGGGAAACCGATCGGCCCCGCGCCCGCCACCGTGAGCCGGACGTCCCTCGCGGGCACGGACAGCTGCGCGCTGAACGCGCCAGGCGCCTGCGAGCCGCTGAGCACCCGAGCCAGCCGCTCCGTTGGCGTAATCGGCATCCCTGCACCTCCCGCGGTCAGTCAGTCAGGCTACCGGGGGAGAGGACGGCATTCATCCGAACGGCCAGGTGCTACGCCGCGTGCGAACCTGCAGAACCCGGGCGTGTCAGCCAGGCGCGCGGCCGGTTCGGGGCACAATATTCCTTATGCCAGCACAGCAGTTGCTTGACCGTGTTCGTGAGCTGCGGGAAGCCGGGCGCACGCCGAAGGAGATCGCCCGGGCCCTGAAGATGCCGCCGAGCGCGGTCGCGCCGCTCATCAGATCGGTCGCTGCCGCCGAAGGGCGGACCCGGGAGGACGCGCTGATCGGGTGCTGGATCAGTCCGGGCTGGTCCTCCAGCGTCCAGGCACCGGAGCGGCCGGACTGGCCGGGGTCGGCCCCGTCGGAACGAACCGGGCACTCGGGGCTGGTGACCGTGCTGGTCGCCCGGGACCGGGGCGGGGCCACGGCCGGGGTGTGCTTCTACCTGGTGGACACCTGGTGCCTAGGGCTGAAAAACGCGGCCGGGCCGCGGTCGATGGACCGGCGGCGGCTGGGCGGGTTCATCCAGCAGATCTTCAGCGCCTGGGACGAGCCGACCGTGCAGGTGCCGCTGGAACTGGGGCGGCAGATCGTCTACGGCGCGATCGGGTACGCGAGCGAGCTGGGGTTCGAGCCGCACGCGGACTTCGGGCGGGCCGCTGGGTATCTGGGGGCATGGGACGGGGAGTGCGAGCTGGCCTTCGGCCGGGACGGGAAGCCGATGTACATCTCCGGCCCGGACGACGACGGGGAGAGGATCATCCGCAAGCTGCGCCGCGGCCTCGGCGACGGGAACTACGACTTCGTGCACATGATCTCAGACTGACCGCAGGAGGCAGGGATGGCGCTGCCGTTCGCGGCCCACAGGCGCCGGGCACGGTTACCCTTTTCCTGGACACGAGAGGAGGCGCCACGGATGACGGCTGAGCACGTACAAGGTGACGAGCCGCTGATTCCCATGCCCGCGCTGACACTCGACGCGCTGCGGCAAGCGGTGGCGGCCGTCGTGCCCTCCCGGCTGCCCGAGTTCTTCCAGGAAATCCAGGACGCTTTCAGCCAGGCCGGCGGCGAAGACAGCGTCTTCCCGATCCGGCACTTCTATCAGCGCTGGGGTGCCACGATCGCGATTGAGCGGCGGCCTTCGGTGGCCGCGCGCTTGCACGCCGCCGAGCGCGCACTCGCTGACCCCGGTGCCGACGTCCGGGAACGGGCCATCCAGGAAGCCGCCGAGATCGTCCAGGCGGCTTACCACGAGGTCGCGGGTGGCTGACTGGCGCTGGGAATGCGTCACCGATGACCTGCTCGACGGGCTGCCGCCTGACGCCGTGCGGGCGGTCCAGCAGCTAGCTGAGGAACTGGCCGTACGCGAATCGATGGTATTCCTGGACGGCCCGGGGTCACGGGCGATCCGCCCGGGCTGCGCACTATCCAGCGAGGTCCGCTGATGCTCGTCTACCTGACCGATGTCCGCAGCGAGCGCGTGGTCCTCATACAGGTGAACTGGATCGAGTGACGCGCCGGGAGCCGCCACTGGATGCCGGACCGGTATCGACTCCTCTGGCTGTGCGTGCCGGGAATCTCGTCCACGGCTCTGACCAGCAGGGTTGCTCTTCCGGCTGTCCGGCCGTGATGATCACTGATCATGTGCCTGCGGTTCGTGTTCCTCCTGATTACGCGGGTCGACGCGGGATTGCGGCTGTCGCGGCGTGAGGAGATGCGGAAGACCGCGGAAATCCTGATCCTGCGCCGCCAGCTCAGCGTGCTGCAGCGCCGGCCGCCGCTGCGGCTGAAGTTGCACTGGGCGGATCGTGCCCTGCTGGCTGCCCTGCTCGGCGTCATGCCGAAAGCGCGGCGCCGGGGACTGCGGCTGCTGATTACCCCGGACACGATCGTGCGCTGGCACCGCGACCTCGCCCGCCGCCGGTGGGCCGCCAGCTCCAAGCGCGGCAGGACCGGCCGGCCAGCGACCCGGCGCAACATCCGGGCACTCGTCCGCCGGCTGGCTCGCGAGAATCCCGGCTGGGGGTACCGCAGGATCCACGCCGAACTGGCCGGACACGGCATAGAGGTCGCAGCGTCCACCGTGCGGGAGATCCTCAAGGCCAGCGGCATCGGCCCCGGCCGACGGCAGACCGGGCTGACCGGGCTGACCTGGTCACAATTCCTGCGGTCCCAGGCCGACGCGATCCTGGCGGACGCCGGATCCGGACCGTGCTCTGCAACGTGCGGACGCCCCGCATGAACGCGATCACCGAACGCTGGACCGGGGGATGCCGACGCGAGCTGCTGGACCGCACCCTCGTCTGGAACCAGGCCCATCTGCGGCAGATCCTGCGCCAGTACGAGACCCACCACAATCAGCACCGCCCGCACCGCTCCCTGCACGGCGCCGCGCCGCTGAAACCGCTACCCGAGCCAGCCGGCCTCGACCTGTACCGCATCCGAAGACGGGCTCACGTCGCTGGCATGATCAACGAATATCACCTGGTCGCATAAACGTGGACGAGGTTATCGGCACCGACAAGGTAACGCAGCAGCGCATCGGTGCCCACGGCATCCAGGCCGATGTCCTCGCCGGCCAGCCAGCGGGCGAAGTGCAACAGGTCGAAAGCGTAGGCGCGGACGCTGGCCGGCGAGTAGCGGCGGTCGGCCAGGTAGCCGAGGTAGTCGTTGCACAGCTGCAGGTCGGCGGCCCGCCACTCGCCGTCGATCCGCCAGCGTTCCCCGCTCCCGGCCACCTGCAGCGCCCCCGTATCAGACATGGCACATGAGTAACCCGCACTGACCCGCGGTAGTCAACCGGACGCCGGGGATTCCCGCAGTGATTCCAGGCCAGCCCGGAGAAAGAACTCACCGCACAAGCCCGGCAAGACAGCCTCCATTGGCCGGTTAAGGGAGGTCAAGAGGCAAGCTGGAAGGCGCAGATCGCAGTCTCTATTGCACCAGGCCCGACATGGAGCGAGCCGTATCAAGTCCGCTGTGTGGATGTGCTGGGCGATCGCTGCCTGCTGCCCCGGTCGGGCAGCAGGTGGCTGGTCTCGCGGTGTAGATGCCGCCGATCAGTTCGTCGAAGTCCAGGTGGCCGGTGTAGCCGGGGTATGGTTCTGCATCCCCAGAAACCGGCGGCGAGCAGCGCGGCCCGGTGGCGGTGCCCGGCGTTGAGGTGCCAATTTCACAGGCTGGTGAGGCGCCAGGTCAGGGACGGTGCTGGCGTGGCCGCTGCCGTGTTGAGCATGATGTGCGAGACGTCGCTGCCGACGGTGACGGTGGCCCGGGCGAGGCGCTGGCCCTTGCTGACGGTGGCGGGCAGGGGCCTGGTGGGGGTGACGGTGACCGTAACCGGCATGCCGGGCCAGCCAAGCACGCTCACCCCGGAGGCCGCGACCACCGGCAGCCCGGCGCCCCATCCGGTGCGCACCTGGTCGAGGACCGCGCCCGGCTTGACCACCTGGACGTGCTGCAGGTACCCGCTGACGCTGGAGAGCAGTGTCTCGGATGCGCTGATCACCCCGGCCAGCTCGCTGGGCTGCGCGGCGGTGGCCTGCACGCCGAGCACCACGCCGACGATGGTGGCCGGGCTGCCCGCGACCGTCGTGGCGGCAGAAGATACCAGGCAGCCGCCGGCTTGCGGGCTCGAGCCGGTTTTGACGCCGTCGATCCCGTTGTGGCCGAGCGCGGAGTTGACGTTGTAGGCGACGCCCGCGACCGGCAGCGTCACCTGGGGCATGGCCACGATCTGGCGGAAGGCCGGAACCTGCAGCGCGTGCAGGGCGAGGCGGAACTGGCCGGCGGCGGTGCTCACGGTCGCCGGGTCAGCCCCGCTCGCATCCGCGTAGTGGGTGCCGGGCAGGCCGAGCGCGCGTGCCTCGGCGTTCATCCTGGCCACAAACCTAGCCTGCGAGCCAGCGTCCCACCCGGCCAGCAGGCTGGCGATGTTGTTCCCGGAGGGTATGAGCATCGCCTCCAGGGCCTGCCGCTCGCTCAGCCTCTCCCCGGCCGCCACTTTGACCACCGACTGCCCCTGCCTGGCGTCCGCGGTGTAGGTGGCCACGTCGGCGGGCCGCACGGGGATCGCGGGACCGGGCCCGCCCGCCGGCAAAGGATGATCGCGAAGGACAACCGTGGCTGTCATGATCTTGGCCACGCTGGCGATGGGTTCCGGCCGGCTTCCCCCGTGCACGGCGAGCAGGCCTGCCCCGGGCGTGCCCACGGCCGCCTCAGCCGGGCCGGGCCAGGCCGGGCGCGGCGGCACCCCGGGCAGCGCGCGCAGCGGCGCGCCCGAGGCCACCATCGTCATCGCGGGCAAGGGGCGCAGCAACTGCACAGCGGCATATACCGCCACTGCGGCGACGAGAACGGCGAGCGCCGCGAGAACGCCCCCCAGGCGCAGCCTCCCCCGGGTGGCCGGCCGCGGGCGCCGCCTTCTGCGGAAGATGGCCCGTGACCGGATCCCCCTGCGGCGCATGACACATCACCAGAAACGAAAAACCAGCCGCCTGTCGCCCTGTGGCTTTGAGTCCGCAAACACAGATCCAGCGCCTGCACAGACGGTAACACCATGCTACAGCCTGGCAGGGCAGCCGCGCCCGCTGCTGGCCATCCGTCACGGGATCGCGTTCCGCTATCTAGATGACCAATTCCAAGGGGTCTGACACGGCGTGTCGCACCGTGGCCAGCGGAGAAGGGCGTCCAGGATCGGCGTTGCTAACCCAGCGTCGAACCCGGGGGCCCTCGTGGACGCCGACGCTGGTGGTGCCGGCGTGGCGGCGCCGCGGGACGCTGGCCGCCATCGCTGCCGGCCTGGCCGCCGGGGCCGCCGAATGGGCCGGGGAGACCTGGGCCTTCTACTGCGGCCCGGCCGGCCGGCTGCGCCTGACCGCCCGCGAGCCGCCGAAGTTCAGCCTGTACTTCTCCCTCCCCCGCCAGATCCGCAACCTGGCCGGCGGGTGCTCACCCCGGTACTGCCCGCCCTGGCTCGGCGCCTGGTGGGCCGCCCTGCTGATCCTGGCCATCCTCGGGATCATCACCGCCCGTCGCCGGGCCACCCGCAGCCGAGATCACCGACGCGCTCGGCGGCCGTGCACCAGTCCCCGCCATACTCAGCCACCTGCCAGCCAGCACGCGCACAACCCTGTCACGCATGGCCGACTTCTTCAACACACCCGCCACGCCCAGCCCGGCCTGAGCCGCACCCGGACAGGCCGACCTGAACGCCGCCGGTAAACCTCTTCGCCAGGTCCGCAGCCAACTCACGGTCGGCGATCCAGTACGACGCCGGACAGGTCATGTGAGCGCGCTCAGTGACTGGCACCGGTCGCTGACCGGAGCGCGCATCGCCGCCGTTACGCGCGAGTTCGTCGTTCAACGCCCTAACCGCTCGCCGCGTCCCGAATGGAATATTCTGCGCACCCGCGGCGGGGTTACTGGTCCTCTTCCAGGTCCTCACCGAACGCGAGGAACGCTCCGCCGTCGCCATCGCGGCAACGAGCCGTTCTCGGGTTGGGCCAAGACCTTTACCCCGGCTCTGCGCCGCTATCGTCGGCCGCCTCACCTTCGCCGGGCAGATCATCGAGACTGGCACCACCAGCTACCGGCTTGCCCACGCCCGTGGCCAGCGCCCGGCGAAGCCGGCCCCGGCAGCCGGCTGACGGCAAGTGACCAGCAATCGAGTTCGCGTTGCGCACGACAAACGAGCGCGCCGGGAAGCGAAACCTGCGATCCTGCCGTGGCGCTTTGATGCGGGCAGAAACAGGGAGGACGTCATGTCACGGCAGATCATCACGACCGCGAACGCGCCGAGCTCGCCGCTCTACAGCCAGGGAGTCAAGGCCGGACCGCACGTACTCGTCTCGGGCATCGTCGGCATCGACCCCAGCACCGGCAGCCTTGCCGGAGACACGATCCAAGATCAGACACGACAGGCGCTGACGAATTGCGAGGCCATTCTCCAGGCCGGCGGCGCCAGCCTGGACGACGTCACCGACGTGGGAGTACTGCTCACCAACCCCGCCGACTTCGCCGACTTCGCCGGGCTGAACGAGGAATACGCGCGGTGGTTCCCGTCCGGGCCACCGACGCGCTATGTCGCCAAGCTCGGCGTCGAACTGCCCGGACTGCTCGTCTCGATCCGGATGACAGCATTCATCACCTGACACTCCAGCCGGCTAAATCAAGCCGGCAAGTGATCGGCCTTGGACTTGATCGCGACGCGCATCGCCGCCGCTATGCGCGCTGGTCTCGGTCGGCTGGCTGGCATACAAGACGCGTCCGAATGATCGTTATGTGACGCCGCTTCCGCACCGTGTCTGCCGTGGTCCGCGGCAAGCTGAGGCTGGGCCGCGCCGGCCGGCCGGTCTCCTATTTCAGGGCGGCCAGGAGCTCCCGGCAGGCCTGCTCGCAGCGCCGACAGGCCTGCTCGCAGACCTGGCAGTGCTCGTGCATCTGGGCGTGCCGCTCGCACTCGTCGCCGCAGCTCTTGCAGATGGCCACGCAGGCCTCCAGCAGCGGCCGGGTGACGTTGGCGTCGTAGGACGCCTGGCGGCTTGTCACCCCGATGGTGGCGGTACAGACATCGGCGCAGTCCAGGCACAGCCGGATGCACGTGACCATCTCGGTCACGTTCTGCTCGCTCAAGTCGGCGTCGACGTCGGCGATGCAGGCCTGCGCGCAGTCGCTGAGCGCGTCGATGGCGGCGGCCAGCACACCGGCGTCGACGCCGACGGTGCCTGGGTAGGTGTCCAGCAGTGGCCTGGCGTAGCTCATGGCCCCTCCTTTGAAGGCAATGCAGCGACAGCACCTCGGTAGCCGCGTTCCGTGCGGATTACCCAGCGAGCTGGATAGACGACACAGGGGGCCGGCGGGCGCTCGTTCCCCGCGGCGGACTCACAGCTCATGATCGGCGCTCGGCTTCGCGAGGCACTCTGACCTGCGGGCCAGTTCCCTGTTGCTCGCTGGCCGTTCCTCCCGCACCGCGAACGGGCCGGTCTGCCGCGCCGGTGTCCTATCGCGGGTCATCGGCTTGTCCTACATCGCCGGCATGGCGGAGACGTGCAGGCCAGGAAGCAGCCACGGGAACCAGATGGCCAGGACGCCGACCGCCACCAGCGCCACCCCGACGGCCCGGCCGAACGGCTTGCCGTAGCGCCAGAGCTTCTCCACGAAGATGACCGCCGCCAGCGCCGCCATGACCGCCACGTTCATCACGCCGACCCCGACCAGCACGATCATCAGGCCCCAGCAGCACCCGGCGCAGGTGGCTCCGTGATGCAGGCCGACGCGGACGTCGCGGCTGCGGCCCTTGAAGCCGAGGTAGTACATCAGCGCGCCGATCGGCGACCGGCAACGGCGCAGGCACCAGTCCTTCCAGGGGGTGAGCTGGTAGATGCCCGCGGCAATGAAGATCGCCACGCCCAGCCACTTCGCCGCCGTCGGCGACGCCGTGACCAGCCGCCCGGTCCCGGCGAGGGCCGCGAAGGCAACCGCCCCGACCGCAGCCCAGGCCAGCAGGTAACCGCCGAGGAACGCGCCCATCCGCACGGCCCGCCCGGGGCCGGCCGAAGCACCGCTGATCAGGCGGGTCCACAGCACCGCGACCGGCGCGACAGATGGCAGCATCATCGCGGCCATCATCACCACCCACAGCCCGAGGAAGGGCAACAGCGCCAAGCCCATCGTCCCCGGCCCGTTGCCCATGCTCCGGGCCTGCGCCACGGTGATCGCCCACGCCACAGCCGCCAGCGCGGCCAGAACGATCCACGGCACGGCCAGCTGCCGCGGCGGCAGGCTCTGCACCGGCCGCGCGGCTACGGCGGGCCCGGCCCGGTCAGCCATCGCCGGGTCCCTGGTCAGCCTTCGTACCGGAAGTCCGTGATGAAGCTGTTGGTTCCGGTGAAATCGGCGCTCCAATGACCGTGGTAGCTCACATCTTTGGACGTGCCCTGCCGGACGGGCTGGGGGACGGCACCGAACGGCGCGTTGGTGATCACGGCCGGCTCCTGGCCATCCATCCCCACCAGCTGGTCGCTGCTCATCGACAGGGCGCCCGCGACCTCAGCGTGCAGCGAGCCGTCCGACTTCTCGAACCTGATCGCCGCCGGCTCCACCCCGGCGACCTCGCCGATCAGCGGGCCCAGGCCGGCGAGATAGCCACCAGCACCCCCGGAAAAGACCGCGCCCAGGGCTTCAGACTGCTCGGCGGAAGCGCGATCGTCCAGGTACAGGGCCACCTTCCAGCCGCCGTCGGTCATCCGCTTCGGCGAGTGCACGGCCATCACGGCGTTGAGGCCGGACAGGTCCACGCCGTCTTTGTCGCCGTTGGTGACATGCCACGCCAGCAAGACGTCACAGTTGTCCTGGGTGGCGGTCCCGAGCCATACGCAGTTGCAGCTGACGTCACAGTTGCACACCTCGAAGTAGTCCCCTTCGACCGAGAAGCTCACGACACTCCCCTCCTGGTTCCGGCCCGCCCAGCGCCCGGCGGCGTACCTTCGGCTAATACCATCACGTCCGCCCGATACGCAAGACCCCCGAGCGGAAGGATGCGTCCCGCGACCGGAGTTCTCAGGTCACTCGATGGCTGATGCCGTTTCGTGCGCGCCGCATCAGTCGCGGGAGCTGTAACTGAAGTCGGTGGCAAAGCCGCACCGTCCGTGCAGGTCCCAGCTGAGCGGGGCGTCGCTGACGCGGAACGTATCGGCGATGACCTCCTGGCCTGGCCGGTCGAGGCCAGAGATGCCGCAGGCGACCGGGGCGGGCGCATCGACCGGTGTTTCGGCGCGCACGGTGAGGTAGGTGTCAGCGCGGATAGACCAGCGCCGGGGCACGTGCGACAGCTCAATGCGGGCAGGCCGCACGGCGTGGACCGTGCCGATAGCGGCCGCGAAATTGCGAAAGGTGGTGCCGCCCGCCCGGCCGAGGAAGATCGCAGCTAGCGCCTCCTGCTGCCCCTGGCTGGCTCGCTGATCGAGGTAGAGGCTGACCCGCCACGGTGAACCGGGCTCGTCGTCGTCATACCAGCCGGCCATGACCACAGCGAGGTCGTCAACCCGCAGCCCTCCGGCGCGGCCCTGGCTGATCTGCCAGGACAGCGCGAACTGGCAGATGCCATACGTGGATCGTCCGCCAGCGCGCTCGCCGACCCGCCGGCACGGACAAATGGCCTCACAGTTGCACGCCTCGAAGTAGCTGCCGGCAATGGCCCACACCCGGACAGGTTCCGCCTCAGCTGCCATGCCGCAATCCAAGCCTGCCCGGCCGCGCCAGTCCAGTAGCGCGCAGGGCGCGACCGTGCCGTCACGGTTCCCTGCGCCCAGATCCGGTTATTCTGCGCGTGTCCAGCCCCCCGACTCCATCCGCTGAACCAAGTACGGAATCGGCAGGGAGAGTGTGGATAGTGCTCCTGGCGCGGCTTCCCCGACGGTGACTTGGTGAGGGCGCAGGGTCAGGAGCCTGGGTCCCGGCCTGACCTGCGAATCGGCTGACGCCGTTTCAGAGTGTCCTGCGAAACGATCTGTCGGCCGGGCCCCAGTTTTTTCTGGCACCCACCGGCGGTGCCGGCCTGATCTGCCCGTCCTGGACAAGAGGCCGGGGTTCACAGGTCCGACGGCCAGCGGGTGCGTGCCATCCCTTCAACCTCAGAAAAGAGATGGCATCACCCATCGTAGAGACACGCTCCATCACCGGCGGCGTCGACACCCACGCCGACACGCATGTCGCCGCCGCGCTCGACCCCATCGGCGGGCTGCTGGGGGTCAGGGATCTCCCGGCCACCGCAGCCGGGTACACCTGCCTCCTGGGCTGGCTGGGCGGGTTCGGGACAGTGTGCCTGGCCGGGATCGAAGGCACCGGCAGCTACGGCGCTGGCCTGGCCCGCCACGTCAGCACGGCCGGTGTCCGGGTCGTGGAGGTCGACCGCTCCGACCGCCAGGACCGCCGCCGGCAGGGCAAGTCCGACCCGCTGGACGCCGTCAGCGCTGCCCGGGCCGCCCAGTCCGGCCGGGCCCGCGGCGCACCCAAGGGACGGGACGGCACCGTCGAGGCGATCCGGGCGCTGATGGTCGCCAGGCGCAGCGCCGCAGGCGAACGCACCCAGACGATTAACCAGGCCAGGGCCCTGATCCTGACTGGCCCAGAGGACCTGCGAACCCGCTTCGCCAGGCATGCCGCGGCGGCCCTGGTGACCGGGCTGGCGTCACTGCGCCCCCGGCCTGGCAGCACCGTCGGCTACGCCACCCGCGTCGCGCTGCGCGAGCTGGGACGGCGCGCGGAGTTCCCCGGCGCCCAGCTCGAACGCCTCGACGAGCTCATCCTTTCCCTCGTGACCGCGCACGCTCCCGACCTTCTCGCCCTCTACGGGGCCGGCCCCCGCACAGCGGCGCTCCTGCTCATCGCGGCGGGAGACCACCCCGAGCGGCTGCGCAGCGAGGCTGCCTGGGCACACATGTGCGCCGCCGCCCGATCCCGGCATCATCAGGCAAGACCGTCCGCCATCGCCTCAGCCCTGGCGGCAACCGCCAGGCCAGCCACGCCCTGTGGCGCATCGCATTCACCCGCATGGGCTCCCACCCGGCCACCCGCGCCTACGCCGAGCGCCGCACAGCCGAAGGAAAATCCAAGGCGGAGATCATCCGCTGCCTCAAGCGTTACGTCGCCCGCGAGGTCTACCCCCACCTCCGCCCAGCCGCCGGCTAACGCCCAAATCCCCGGGGACGGCCTGACCCGCTAATCGGCTGCCGCATCCACTGCTGGCCTGCTAACGATTCGCCGGCCGTCCCCGGCCTCATCTCTGACCTGGGTTTCCCCTCCCAGCGTGGAGAGATCCTCTTAGAGGGAGGTTCTCCGATGGGAGAGACACGCAGGAAGTTCGATCGGGACTTCCGGGAGGGCGCGGTGCGGCTTGTCCGCGAGACGGGCAGGCCGGTCGCGCAGGTGGCCCGGGATCTGGGGATGAACGCGGGGACCCTGGGAAACTGGGCCGGTGCTGACCGGCGCCGCCGGGAGGGCGGGGACGGGCAGCTGAGCGAGGGCGAGCGCGCGGAGCTGGTGCGGCTGCGCAAGGAGAACGCGGAGCTGGCGGTGCGGTGTGATGTGCTCAGGCGCAGTGTGGCCCTCTGGGTTTCCGGCGCGATGGGCAGCAGGTAGCCGTGGCCGCGTTCATCGCTTCCCAGAGGGAACAGCACGGCGTCCCGCAGGCGGTGTCCTGCCGGGCGCTGGGGGTGTCCCAGGCCTGGTTTTACAAGTGGAAGGGCGGGGAGCTGCCGCCGCGGGCCGCGCGGCGGCAGCGGCTGAAAGCCGGGGTCGCGCGGCTGTTCGCGGCGCGCGAGGGCAAGGACGGGGCGCCGCGGATCGCCGCCGCGCTGCGTGATGCGGGCTGGCGGGTGAGCGAGAACACCGTGGCGGGCCTGATGCGCGAGCAGGGCCTGGCCGCCCGCCCCGGCCGGAAGGGCCGCAAGCACACGACCCGGCAGGGTAAGGGCCGGTGGCGGGCACCGGACCTGGTCGGGCGGGACTTCCCGGCCGCCGGGATCAACCGCAAGTGGTACGGGGACGGCACCGAGATCGCCACGGCTGAGGGCAAGCTGTACCTCGATTCCGTCCTTGACATGGGCTCGCGCCGGATCCCCGGGCACGCGCTCGGCGAGCACCACGACGCGGACCTGGCGTACGGCGCGCTGGTGATGGCGGCCGCCGTCCGCGGCGGCAGGGTGGCCGGCGTGATCTTCCACAGCGACCAGGGCAGCGAGTACACCGCGCGCCTGTTCCGGCAGGCCTGCGATCGGCTGGGCGTGCAGCAGCCGATGGGCCGGCCCGGCCCGGCGCTGGACAACGCGGTCATCGAGTCCTGGCACTCGACGCTGGAATGGGAGCTGCGGTCGCTGCGGAAGTTCGCTGCCAGGGCGGAGGCGCGGGCCGCGATCGCCGCGTGGATCGAGGACTGCAACCACGAGCGACGGCACTCCTCGCTGGGCATGATGTCCCCAGTGGATTACGAGCGGTCCCTGGCGGGAAAGGACGCCGCGTGAGCGCGGCGGGCCCGCTGCGCGGGCCGGGAAAAGGAGGCGGCTGCGCCGCCGCTGGCCTTCTCGCGCCCGCTGAGGGTACGGGGCCGCCCCTCCGGCCTCAAGGGTGCTCCGCATCGCGCTGGCGCGCGACGGGCGCGCGACGGCCCTGCGGGCCGCCCTTGACCCCGCAGACCACTGCGGCCCCTGGGACCAGGAAAAGCCGGGCAGGCCAGGCCTGCCCCCGCCCGGGCACGGGCGCAAGAAGGCCAGCCATGCTAGCCATGATCACCACAACCGAAGTCTCCACGGTTTGAGGGGAACCCCG
>JBKQSL010000250.1:0-35694 GCA_052143655.1 Streptosporangiaceae bacterium
TGGGCCTGCTGGCTGCCGACCTGACCCAGCGCGGGGTAACTGGGCAGTCAGCTGATCGCCCGCTGGAGATGGGCGCGGTTGGTGAGCATCCACGATGCGCTGCGGGCGCGCCAGGTGATCGCCCACACGAACGGGTATCCGGTGCTGGTGACCCCGGCTGTGGTCTGTGGTGTAACCCCGGACTCCACGGCCTCAGCGCGGGCGCCGTGCACCGCGAACGTGATCATCTTGTCGACGAAGTCGCCGCGCTCGCGGGCCGGCAGGCCGTATAACCGTCGAGGATCAGCCGCAGCCGGCGGGCGCGTCGGCCAGCTCCGGCAGCCCAAGCCTGTCCTCCACGTCGTCGTCGTGCAGCTGCGCGTTCAGCCAGGCCGCCTGAGCAAGTTCCCAGATGGCATCCGCCGGCGAACTCGAAGTCGACCAGTGCGACCGGCCGGCGTCGCGCTGGAGTTGGTGGTCCAGCCCCGCGTCCAGCAGGGCGACGGAGGAGATTAGCCCGAGCCAGGCGTGCTATTGCTCGTCAGTGAGCCAGTCCTGGGCCGTCACGCTGCCGGGCTACCGTACAGTTGATACGGCTGCCGAATTAGCTCAGCTTGGCGCGGACCTGGTCGGCGTCGGGGTGGTGAAGGTCGTGCAGGATCGCGAGCGCTTCTTCCCAAGAGGTGCGGGCATCTCGTAGGTGCCCGGCGGCGAGGCGCAGATCGCCGATGTGATCGAGCGTCACGGCCTGGCCCAGCCGGTCACCGAACTCGCGGGTGAGGTCGAGGGCATCCTGGTAGTACGCGGCGGCTTCGGCATGGTGGCCCAGGTGCTGGTGGGCGTAGCCGATGCTGTCCAGCGTCCTGGCCTCCGAGTGCCGGTTGCCGAGTTCGCGGAGCAGGTCGAGGGCCTGGGCGCAGCAGTTGATCGCTTCCCGGTGATCTCCGAGCGCGGTGTAAAACCAGGCGACGTTACTCAGGGCGACAGCCTGGCCCGGCCGGTGGCCGGCCGCCGTGAACAGCTTTACCGCCTGCCGCGAATGGCTGAGTGCCTCCTCATCACGGCCCTCTGCCTGAAGGGCCAGGCCGGCCGCGAAATGGGCGTACGCCTCGCCGCAGCGGTCATGGAGTTCCCGGTAGATACTGAGGGCGGTCTCCAGGTGGACATGAGCATCGTGGTAGCTGCCGAGCCTGGCCTGGGCCAGGCCGAATCTCTGGTGCGCGCCCGCCAGCGCGGTGCGGTCTCCGAGCCGCTCGGCGGCGGCCAGGGCGATCGACTCGGTACCGGCCCAGTCGCGCCAGTATCCTCGTACGTCGAGAAACCAGTGCAGCGCCCACGGAATCAGCCAGGCATGAGTGTCGAAGCCGGCTTCCAGCGCCTGCGCGGCGGCGGCCACGAGCACCCGCCGCTCGGCCTCGAACCAGGCCAGCGCCTGCCCGGCGTCACGCACGAGCTCCGGCTCTACGCCCGGCTGGATCGCGGCCAGCGTGGCTGGCCCGCCGATGGGATCCAGCAGCACGGCCGCCGCGTACGCCGAGTGCAGGTAATGATCAAGCATCCGGTGGGTCGCCGTGCGCCGCCCGGCTTCGCTGTCATCAGCCTCGGCGCGTTCGGCTGCGTACGCGCGGAGCAGGTCGTGGCAGGTGAACCGCCCGGCGGCATCTTCGTCCAGCAGATGCGCGCTGGTCAGCTCATCCAGCCCGCGGCGAGCCTCGTGCCGCGGCAATCCCGCCATGCTGGCCAGGGCGCGGGCACCGACGTCAGGTCCCGGATGCCGGCCGAGCAGCCGGAAGATCCGCGCCCCGGTTTTGTCCAGCTGCTGGTAGGACCAGGAGAAAACGGCCCGGACGTTCGCGGCCGCGTGGCCGGCATCCAGCGCGTCAAGCCGTCCGCGGGCATCGCGCAGGTCGGCGGTCAGTGCCGGGAGAGACAGGCCCGGCTGGCTGACGGTTCGTGCGGCGGCGATGCACAGCGCCAGCGGCAGCCGAGCGCACAGCTGGATCAGCTCATCCGCTGCCGCCGGGTCGCTGGCCACCCACTGTCGGCCGAGACGGCGGGCCAGCAGTTCACGGGCCTCGGCGTCAGTGAGCACATCCAGGGTGAGCGGGCAGGCACCCTCGGTGGCGACCAGGCCGGTGAGCTGGCTGCGGCTCGTCACGATCACCAGGCAGCCGGGGCTGGCCGGCAGGAGCGGGCGGACCTGGTTGATGTCCCGCGCGTTATCCAGCAGTACCAGCATCCGCCGGCCTGCCAGCAGGCTGCGGTACAAGCCCGCCTGCGCGTCCAGACTGGGCGGAATGCTGACCGTCGGCCCGGCCAGGGCTTCCAGGAAGGTCCTGATGGCCTCGGCCGGTGTCATCGGCGGCCCGGCCGGGTCGAAGCCGCGCAGGTTTACGTACAGCTGCCCGTCCGGGAATCGTTCGGCTGCCTGGTGTGCGAAGTGGACGGCAAGCGTGGTCTTGCCGATGCCCGCCGTGCCGCCGATTGCCGAGATCACCACCGCGTGACCCGCGTGTGCTGCCTCGGCGGCCAGTTCGGTAAGCATCCTGAGCGCCTCGGCCCGCCCGGCGAAGTGCCGCGTGCCAGCGGGGAGCTGCCTTGGCACCACGGGCTCTGGCGCGGATCCCGGCCTGGGCAAGGCCGTCGGCTCGGGCGCGCCTGCGTCAGCTGGGCTGCGCATCGCCGACGCGAAGCAGGATAGCTCGCCAGCCGGCGGGAGGAGCAGCTCAGGATCACCGGCCAGGATCTGCTGGTGCAGATGCCTGAGTTCCGGGCCTGGATCGATGCCAAGTTCGTCGGCCAGGATCCGCCGCACGTCCTGGTAGGCGGCGAGGGCGTCGGCCTGCCGCCCATCCCGGTAAAGGCCCAGCATCAGCTGCGCGTGGAGGTGCTCTCGCAACGGGTAATCGGCTATCGGCTGGCGCAGCTCTGCCACGACCAGAGCATGTCGCCCCAGGCGCAGCTCGGCGTCGACGCGCAAGCTGAGCATCTCCAGCCGCTGCTCTTCCAGATGGGGCACCTCGCGATCCCGGAGGAACTGCGAGGGCACATCAGCGAGCGGGGCGCCGCGCCACAGCCCGAGTGCTTCCCGCAGCAGGTTGGCCGCCTGGGCCCATGAGCCAGCCTCAGCGGCTGCCCGGCCGCGGGCGGCGAGCACGTCGAACTGGCGCACGTCGACCTCGCCGTCACCGGCCCGGATCAGGTAACCGGGCGGCTGCGCGTCCACCAAGCCGCAGCCTGACGGGCCGAGGGTCGATCGCAGCCGCCACACGGCACTGTGCAGCGCTCCTCTCGCACCGGCTGGCGGCTGGCCCTCCCACAGCACCTCGGCGAGAGCGTCCAGGCTCACCACCCGCCCGGCACTGAGCACCAGGGCAGCCAGCAGCACGCGCTGCCGTCGCGCCGACACGGTCACCTGTCTCGCGCCGTCACGGACCACCATCGGCCCGAGCAGCCCGAACTCCACGACCAGCGCCTTTCCCTGGCAATCTGCGAGCTACCACCGCGGTGCCAGCGGATGGCGGTTGCAGCCCACCGTAATGGCAGCTTACCGACGAGGTCAGCCATCGGTGACCAGGGCCCGGGGTTGTGGGCGGGGACGTGGTGCCAGCCGAGCTTGGCGTAGAAGCGGCGGGCGGCTGTATTGGCGGTGTAGACGGCCAGGTGACATGACGGGGCGTCGGCAGCGGCGGCGGCTTGGAGGAAGGTTTCGACGAGGGCCCGGCCGTGCCCGGCTCGCTGGTAGCCGGGGGAGCAGGTTGATGTGCAGGTGCGCGGGGTGCCCGGTTCGCGCCCGCGCCGGTGCGGATCGCGGCCGGGCGCGCCGGGCAGTCCGCGCCTCTCCAGGGAGCTCTGTATCTCGCCCTCGACCACGGCCGCCAGCGCATGGTCACTGGCACCCCAGCCTGGCCAGGCCACGCGGTCTCGCCGGGAAGCGACACCGGATGACGGGCTACCCGGTGTTGAGCACAGCCCCGGCCTCGATTGCGAGCTGGATCTTCTCGCTGGTGATGACTCCGCCAGTAGGCAGCGCCAGGTTGCTTCGAAGCGGAATCTTCCGCGGTCGCGCTCGCCCGCCCCAGAGCCGGCGTCCTGGGGCGGGCGGGCACGGATGCGGGAGTGACTAGGCCGATTGCTGCGTGGTCAGGGGTTGGCTCCGGGGCGCACGGCGTCGACGGTGAGCTGGGGCACGGGACCGGCGCATGCGGTGGCGGAGTAGAAGACCGGCAGCGCGCTGACGTTGTTCGGCGCGATGACGTCCAGGAACCTCGCGTGCCTGGGCCGACACGCCGACGGCGGGAGACCCACCGCGCTGACGATCTGCAGCTGCGTCCAGGCAGTGCCGCCGGGCTGGAGGGTGACCAGCTGGCGCGGGCTGGCCAGGTTCTCCCGTGACGCCAGGCCGATCTGGGTGACCGGACGCCCTCCGCCGAACGAGACTCCGGGGTACCCGTAGAGCGTGCACGGGTGGTTGTCGAGATTCTTGAAATCGAGGTTGACGAAGAGGCTGTCACCGGAATCGCCCGACGGCACGGCCGTCACGTTCAGGTACCGCCCCAGGCAGCCCGGTGCGGCCTGGGCGGCCCCGGTCCCTGTCCCGGACGCGCCCGGCGCACCCGCGGACCCGTCCGTCGCCGATTGCCCGGACGCGGGATCGGCGACGGGCCGCGCGTCGGCCGCCGACCCGGATGTGGCAGGCGCGGACGACCCCGGGCTGGCGGTGATGGTAACCGTGGCAGCAGGACGGGCCGCGCCCGGGGCGCCGCCGCCGGACCCGGTGCACGCGCAGCTCAGCAGTCCGGTGGCGGCGACTACGCCGATCAGCAGCGACTTCATCGAAGGTTCCTTTCCTAGCGGAGGCTCACGCCGGTAAGAGCCGCCGCCCGCCGCCCTGCCAACAGAAACCGTCAGGAAAATCACTCGAAGTCTGGGCCGCAGAGCTATCCGCCGGCCGTGCGCCTGCGCAGGAACAGGCGATCATGCTCTTCCGGCCACGCCTCCGGCACACGGAACAATCGGTAACCACCCAGCGAGGCACCGCGGGCATGGTGGCGTCGAGGCGAGCCCTGCTGTCAGCGCTACGCTCGCTAGCCGCCGCAGGCTACGCAGTCGCGGCGAGGCTGGTCAGGTCGGCGCTCATCTGCCAGAGGCGGGCCGCGGCGGCGCTGTCGTAGGAGGCCTTGCTGGTGGTCTTCCACCTGATCAGCAGGCTGTGGCACGGGCGGCTCGGCGCGGAAAGCGACGAGCTCCTGCGCCGGTTCTACGCCCGGGCATCCCCCGGCGGTGGCAACCAAGCTGATGTGGTCAATTAGCGCCAGCCTGAGAACCCTCGAGACGCCCGACCCTGGACTAATGACATGGCTGGCTTCCTTCTGGGAATTCCGCGTGGCCGCCGTCAAGAGCGGAGCTGACAGCGGAGAACTAGCCGAGTTCGGCCGCTGGTTCGCCTCCGGTCACTTCGACCCGCCTGGTCACTCAGACAGCTGCTCACCACACTCACCCTCACCGGCAGCATCAATGCCGAGGACGCCGTGCTGTCCAGACTGGCCGACCTGGCAGCCGATCAGATCCAGCCCTGCCTGGCAGCACTCGAACGACTCGTCAGCGCGGTTCTGGACCCGTGGCTGTTTACCCGAAGTCGTGACAATATCCGCCGCGGTGAAACCTCAGCCTGACCGGCCCACCCCCTACACTGGCGGCCCCGGCGGCGCGTGGCGGCGATCGCGGCATGCGCCGCCCAAGGGCATGCATCATTGCATCATGATGAAGTGAAGTTATACTGCTGGTATGCGCACTACCCTCGATATCCCTGATGATCTTCACGCTCTGGCGATTGCGATCGCCAGAGATACCCATCAGTCGTTGAGCCAGACTGTGACCGGGCTTATCCGCCGGGGACTCGGCTCGGGCAAGCCTGGTGAGATAGCGAGAAGTACTCGAACCGGCCTGCCCGTCGCGCACCTCGGCAAGACAATCACCAGCGAGGACGTAAGGCGGCTTGAGGACGACGATCAGTGACCGTCCTGCTCGACGCGAACGTGCTCATCGCCCTGCTCGTCGACGATCACGTCCACCACGTGGCAGCTGAGAACTGGTTTGTCGGCATCAGCGGGAACTTCGCGACCTGTCCAATTACCCAGGGCAGCCTCATACGCCTGCTCATCCGCGAAGGCCAGTCGGCCACCACCGCGCAAGCAGTTCTCAGCGGGGCCAGCGCCGACCCACGGCACGAATTCTGGCCCGACGATGTCGAGTACGCCAGTGTTCCCATTGAGGGGATCATCGGCCATCGGCAGGTAACCGATGCTTACCTTGCCCAGCTCGCCCGGGCACGAGGTTCCCGGCTCGCCACGTTCGACCAGGCGATGGCCAAGCTGCACAATGACGTGGTCGACCTCGTCCCGGACAGCTGACGGCTGAGGTCTTGTCCGAGACGGCGAAAGCTATGCGGGATCAGCTCGAATCCGTGCGCATGCTCACCAGCCACGCCATGGACCTGTTGCCGCCATCTTCGCCTGCCTGCTCATCGGCCAGCCCACCCTGCGTCGCCGGCTCAAGCTCGGCGCGCTCGACCAGCGCCCGATCGTGCGCAGGCGACGGACGGCGGTCGCATAGCGCATGCGCCCCATCCTCGCCCTTCCCCTGACAGCATCGGGAGACTGACGACGCGCGTGGCGACATGTTCTTGAAGCGGTCAGCATGTAAGACCCGGATGGCTGGGCGGATCGCCGCGTTCGCAATAACAGTTTTGCTATATCGAGGGGGATGCCATGGACCGTCGTGTTACTTCCGCAAGCCGAAGCTGAGCTTGGGCAGCTTCCGGCGACTGAACGAGTGGCCGTCCTGAACGCGGCAAAGAAGCTGGAGGCGCTCGGCCCTGACCTCGGGCACCGCATTCGAGCGCCGTCCGCGACGCCGATCGTCTCCGGGAACGGCGGCCACGCGGAGGCCGAAGTGCCTGGCGAGCGTTCTATCGCTGGCTTGGCGATGTATTCGCCGTGGCGGCGGTGGGGCCGGAGGCCGAGGCTGACCCGCGGGGCTTTAGGGCGATCATGGCAGCGGAGGAACGACTGGAGGAGGTGGAGGACCGATGAAGCTCAGTGAGTTGCCGGCACTTGGGGAGGTCATTGACCACCAGCGCGAGGATCCCGAGTTCCGGGAAGAATGGGACAGGTCTGCCTTTGCCCGCGAGGTTGCCATCCGCATCATCCGCTACAGGGCCGACCGCGGTCTCACCCAGACGCAGCTGGCGCAGGCCGTTGGGATGCTCCAGCCGGTCATCGCTCGGCTGGAGCGTGGTGAGCAGCCGCCGTCGCTGTCGACTCTGGCCAGGATCACCGCAGGGACCGGCATCGAGTCCCACCTCGATGTGAGCAACGGCGCTGTGGCGCTTACAGCCTGATAGGACGTTGTGACCAATGAGGTGGTGGACACGGTCAAGGTCAGGAGCTAGCCGTGGAGCGTCGCGCTCTGGCGGCACAGCCGCAGCTGCGTGACCAGCTACGACGCCAACACGGTGACGGTTATCACCCGGCACCCGTCGCGGTGACCAGCACACCTAGCCTGGCGGCCCGCGCTACGGCTGCCAGGCTAGGTGTGAGTGGCGGGAGACGCTGTCAGTGGCTGGCCTCGTACTGGGCCAGCACCTGGCGCGGGATGCGGCCGCGCTCGGAAAGCTGAACTCCGTTTTCCCTGGCCCACTGGCGGACGGCGGCGCTGTCGTGCCTGGGGCTGGCCGGGCGGGGAGCACCGCGGCGGCGGCTGGCGCTGCCGTTGCCGGAAGCACGCCGGGCCGCGGCCATGTACGGCGCGATGCCGCCCATGAATTCCTCGTAGTTCTTCGGTCCCAGGTCAATTTCCCAGGCCTGGCCTTCATAGCCGAAGGTAACCGTCTGGGCGCCTCCCGTGCCGTCAATATCGTCGGTGATCGTGACAATCGTCTGTCGTGACATGACAAGAATGATCCACGCGCGTTCGCACATTGTCAAAAAAGTGTGCGCCGCCCGGAACCCCGCCGGATCCGTCCTGGCTGATTGTGCAGGTAAATGGATGTGCCGCGGCCTGCTCCCGCGTTACGCTCAGACCTCCGGCAATCGTTCACCTACTGCCGGAGGTCTGAGGCTTGGGTTGAGCGAAAGGACAGTGCCGCGATGCTGCAATACGGTCTTGTCCGGCCGGCGCTGGCGCAGTCGGACCTGACAGCGGTCGCGCCGTACATGTTCTGGCTGATGTTCCGGAACGTGGCCTCCGACGGGCTGGTGTTCGAAGACCCCGTGCGCCCTGGCGTGCTGTCCCAGCCCGGGTGCGTGCTGGCGTCGCCGTCCTGGGAGAACACCGCTACCCACGTATCGCAGGACTACGTGTACCACTGGACCCGCGACGCTGCGATTGTCGCGATCGAGCTGGCCAGCGGGCCGCTGCCGGCCAGCCAGCCGCTGATCGACTATGTGCTCTTCTCGCAGGCCTGCCAGAATTCGGGCGGTGACTTCGACCGTGCGGCGTTCCTGATCAACGCCACGCCCCGGGACTGGACCGACCAGACCGACGGCCCGGCTTTGCAGACGCTGGCGATCCTGCAGCTGTTTCCCCAGCTCGACACGCAAACGCAGGGCATCGCGAGCGCTGTCATCGCCGCGAACCTGGACTTCCTGCAAAACGCCTGGCAGGGGCAGACGTATAACCTCTGGGAGGAGGAATACGGCGCGTCGTTCTTCGCGCGCTCTGTCCAGCTGAAGTGCCTGCAGGCAATCGCGGCTAACACCCTGGGGATCGCGGTCCCGGACTGGCTGAGCACGGCCGTGCCGTGGCTGCAGAATGCTCTGGCCGGGCACTGGAACAGCCAGTATTACCAGTCGATGCTGCCGGTCCCGGCCGACTACCGGGCGCCGTATGACCCTAACATCGACATTGTCATGGCGGCGGTGTACGGCGCCGTCGCGGTCACCGATACCCGGCTCCTGGCCACCGCCGCACTGTTGCGCAGCCAGTGGGCCGACCCGTCGTCCGGCTACTTCTACCCGATCAACGGCGCCGACCAGCAGCGCGGCATCGGCCCGCTGCTCGGGCGCTATCCGGGCGACGTGTACGACGGTGATACCGACGCGCAGATCGGCGACCATCCCTGGCCGGTGTCCACGGCCAACTTCGCCGAGTTGTACTACCGGCTGGCGGCGCAGGTCACCGCCGCCGGCGCCATCCCGCTGGATGACCTGTCAGCCGGGTTCTTCAGCCAGGTCGGCATCGGCGCGTCGGACACGCCGGCCGCGGCCGCCGCCGCGCTGAGCAGCGCTGGCGACCAGATGCTGCAGGCAGTCGTGTTCCACAGCGATCATTTCGAGCTCAGCGAGCAGTTCGACGCCACCACCGGGTTCGAGAAGAGCGTCAGCAACCTGTCGTGGAGCTACGCCTCGTTCCTGTCGGCTGTCCGCGTCAGGAACGCTGCCTGAGCCACCGCTGCACGCCGAGGCCGGACGGGCGTCCCGAGGCGCCTCGCCTGGGCCGGGCGGCAGCGGGTGCACGTCGCGGGCGGGCGGCGGGCCGCTCGCTCTGGCCAGGTCGGCCCGTCGCCCTGTCGGTCAGGTGCTGCGCTTCCAGGTCACGGTGAAGGCGTTGCCGCTGCCGTTGAGTGAGCTGGGCTGGGCCTCCACGTTGCCGGAGGAGTCCACCATGGTGATCTCGTCATCGCTGAAGGTGGAGATGACTCCGGACGTCGACCCTGACTTCACCGTCGCACCGGTCTCCGACCAGGTGCTGAAGTGCGCGAGCGGGTAGATGCCGCTAGAGCCGCTTGGTGCCTCGGTGATCCACTCGGCACTGGAGTTCGCGCAGGCCGAGCAGCCCTGCGTGGTCGTGAAGCTGTCGCCGGAGCGGCGCGAGTCGGTCACCTTGAGCGTGTGGCTGGTGCCGCTGCGCACCACCGACGCGCTGATGTGGTCACCGGGCCGGAGCGTATCGCCGACCACCTGGATGTCGTTGGTCGGGTACATCTCCCACCAGCTGAAGTAATAGGCGGTGCCGCCGTAGCACTCCGCGAGCGTGCCGTCCTGCTCGACCGAGTCGCTGCTGAACCCGTCGATGCCGACCCAGAACGCGGCCAGCGACGTCGCCGACGTGCAGCTGACCGACGGCTCGGTCCAGGAGCCGGTCACCGTGCTGTAGTTGCTGCCGTGTCGGCGTAGCCGGACCAGTTGTTGCTCTCCACCTGGGTCAGGCCGCGCAGGTACCGGGTATGCCCGGATACCCGCCGGTCGGCGGAATGCTGGCCGATCGCCAGCCGCCTGAGCGCGGTGCGGGCGGCCCCGAGGGCACGAGGATGTGCCATCAACCGTCTGCGCGCGGGTTTATGGGCCGCGTTGGCAGCCGCCTTACCGCCGTCCCTCCGGCCAGGCACCCGGCGGGCAGAACAGGTAGTTGCGCACCGCCGTCCGGATTTCACCGGCCGGCTGCCAGCCGTGCCGCCAGCAGTACATCTGGTAGCCGCGGCGGGTAAGCCAGCCCGCCACGTCGCCGGGAGAGCAGCCGTACCGGGCCAGGTGCCGTTCCTCGATCTCGACCAGCAGCGCGGGCCGGAACTCGTCGATCACCTGTTCCCCGCCATGCAGCACCTGCAGTTCGGCGCCCTCGATATCGATCTTGACGAAATCCAGCCGGGGCAGCCGGGCCGCGGCGCACAGCCCGTCGAGGGTGCCGACCGTGACCGGGACCTCCACGTGACCGGCGAACTCGGCGTTGGAGCCGAGGCCGTGGCTGCCGCGGGTCAGGAACGACCGGCCGCTCACCGGGCCGTACCGGCCGAACGGCACGCTGAGCACGCCGGTGCCCGGTTCGGCGCCGAGAGCCATCGCGTGCGGGCGGACATTGCCGGCGCTGCCCGCCGCGAGCAGCCGGGACCAGACCGGCCGGGCGGACGGCAGCGGCTCGACGCTGTGCACCTGCCCGGCCGGGCCGACCAGCTGGGACAGGGTGACGGTGTAGAGTCCGGCGGCGGCGCCGACGTCGACGCAGATGGCGCCTGGCCCGGCCAGCTCGGCCAGGCCGAGCAGTTCCGACTCCAGGTACGGCGTGCAGCGAGCGAGTGCCCTGACCCCGGCGGCGGTGGCCCAGGACCGGATCTGCCCGGCGGGCGACAGGCTGGCGGTCGGCTGGCCGGCCGTTGGCTGGCCGGCAGGCGGCTGGCCGGTGCCCGGGCGCTGGCCAGTTCCATCCTCCGGCGGCGCGCCGGCGGCGAGCCGCAGCAGCGCACGGTCGGCTCCGCTGACCCGGCCGCGCTGGCTGGCCACCGGGCTGTCCTTGACGCTCATGAGATCCCCTCAGTCGTCCGGGCGCGCCGACGGCGACGCCGCACCGCTGGTCACGCTAGGGGAGGCCGGTCCCGCCGGGACAGGACCCCAGACGGCGTCTTCCGGGTGTACCTAAGTACACCCGGAAGACGGGTCCGCGGGTCACTGCGTGCCGCCCGCCGGTCCGGCACACTGGGACGACACCGACCCTGCGCAAGGAGTCCCGCAGTGAGCGACACGGCGTTGACCTCCCGCACGGCGGTCCGGCGGCACCATCCCTGGCCCTGGCTCCGGGGACGGCTGCTGGCCTGCGCCCGCGGCCTGGCGTTCGACGGGCTGATGCTGGCCGGGGCGGCCCTGGTCATCGCGCTGGTCCTGACCGTGGCCGGGCTGGTCCGGCTGGGCGCCATCGGCGGCAGCCACTGGGTGCTGATGCTCGCCCTCGCGGTCCCGGCGATCCCGGTCATCCTGCTGGTCATGCGCTTGCTAGCCGGGCTGACCAGGTCGCTGGTCAGCCGGTGGTGCGGGGTGCAGATTGCCCGGCCGTACCGGCCGCCGCCGGCCGGCCAGGCGGGCCGGGCGGGCCGGGCCGGGCTGGCGCAGCGGCTCGGCCGCCGCGCGCGGTGGCTGCTGGCCGACCCGGCCACCTGGCGGGACCTGCTGTGGCTGGTCGCCGACGTGGCCGTCGGCTGGGTGCTGGCCGTGGCGCCGGCCCTGCTGGTGACCGCCGGGCTCGTTACCACGATCACGGGCATTGCCTTGCCGCACCACCCGGACGCCTGGCATGCCAGCCTGCTCCTGCTGCTCGGCCTCAGCGTGCTGGCGGGCGGGCTGTGGGCCGCCCCGCGGCTGCTCGCCGTTTACGGGCGCTTTGCCCGGCTGATGCTGGGGCCGACCCGCAACGCTGAGCTGATGCTCCGCGTCGACCACCTGGCGCAGACCCGGTCGGAGTCCCTGGACACCGGCGCCGCTGAGATGCGCCGGATCGAGCGGGACCTGCACGACGGCGCGCAGGCCCGGCTGGTGGCGATGGGCATGACCCTGGACGCGGTCGAGCAGCTGATGGACAGCAGCCCGGCGGCCGCGCGGGCGCTGCTGGCCGAGGCCCGTGAGTCGTCAGCGAAGGCCCTGGCCGAGCTGCGTGATCTGGTTCGGGGCATCCACCCGCCGGTGCTGGCCGACCGCGGGCTCGCCGAGGCGATCCGGGCGCTGGCCATTGACCTGCCGCTGCGCGTGGAGTTCGGCAGCGACCTGCCTGGCCGGCCGCCTGCGCCGGTCGAGTCTGCCGCCTACTTCGCCGTCAGCGAGCTGCTGGCCAACGCCTCCAAGCACGCCGGGGCGTGCCGGGCCTGGATTGACATCCGGTACGCCGGCGACGCGCTGCAGATCATGGTCAGCGACGACGGGTCCGGTGGCGCGGATCCGGCCCGCGGTACCGGCCTGCGCGGCATCGAGCGGCGGCTCGCGCCTTTCGACGGCGTGCTGGCGATATCCAGCCCGCTGGGCGGCCCTACGGTGGCGAACATGGAGATCCCGTGCGCGTTGTCATCGCCGAAGACCTCTTCCTGCTGAGGGACGGCCTGACCCGGATGCTGGAGGCGCACGGCCTGGACGTCGCCGCGGCCGTCGACAACGGGCCGGACCTGCTCGCGGCGGTCACCGCGGACCAGCCCGACGTGGCGATCGTCGATGTCCGGCTGCCGCCGACTTTCACCGACGAGGGACTGCGCGCCGCGCTCGCGGCCCGCCGCCAGGTGCCGGGGCTGCCGGTGCTCGTGCTGTCGCAGTACGTCGAGCACCTTTACGCGCGCGAGCTGCTGGCCGGCGGCTCCGGGGGCATCGGCTACCTGCTCAAGGACCGGGTGCTCGACAGCGGGCAGTTCATCGACGCGGTCCGCCGCGTCGCCGCGGGCGGCACCGCGATGGACCCGGAGGTCATCGCCCGGCTGCTGGTTCGTAACTCGGGGAACGGCGCCGTGGCCACGCTCAGCCCGCGCGAGCGGGAGGTGCTCGGCCTGATGGCCGAGGGCCGGTCCAACGCCGCCATCGCCCAGCAGATGGTGATCACCGAGCGCGCGGTCGCCAAGCACACGGCGTCGATCTTCGTCCGGCTCGGCCTGCAGCCGTCCGACGACGACAACCGGCGGGTGCTGGCCGTGCTGGCCTATCTCGGCCGCTGACCAGCCAGCCCGCTCATCGCGCCGGCCGTCCTGATCCAGCCCGCCTGACCCGGCCGGTGCGGACGCCAGGCGCCAGGGCGCCCGCTGGCTTACCCGGCCGGGCCGCAGGCGCAGTCCGGCCGGCCGGACGCGCCCGGGAATCCGGTTGCCGCGGCCGGGCCCGGGCGCGGATGATCGGTGTCCGTGGACCAGCCTGTGCACGTAGCCCTGGTGACCGGCGCCAACCATGGCATCGGCGCGGCGGTGGCGGCGGCTCTCGCCGCCCGCGGCGTCGCCGTCCTGGCGACTTACCTGCGCCTGCACGTCGAGCCCGATCCCGGCACCCCGGCGCGCTATCGCGAGCAGCGCGCGGGGGACGCGACCGCACTGGTCGGCCGGGTCCGGGCCGGCGGCGGCGTCATCGCGGCGGCCGAGGCCGACCTCGCCCGTCCCGCGGTCCCGGCTGAGCTGTTTGACCAGGCAGAAAGGGAACTCGGCCCAGTCGACATCCTCGTGCACAACGCCTCGTCCTGGCTGGCGGACAGTTTCCAGGCCGAGGCCCGTGACCGCTTCGGCCGCGGCCTGCGGCCGGTGACTGCCGCGACGTTCGACCGCCAGTTCGCCGTGGATGCCCGCGCCGGGGCGCTGCTGATCGCCGAGTTCGCCCGCAGGCACGCCGCGCGGCGCGCAGACTGGGGCCGGATCATCACCCTCACCTCCGGCGGCGAGGACGGCTTCCCCGAGGAGGTTTCCTACGGCGCGGCGAAAGCCGCGCTGGTCAGCTACACCATGTCCGCGGCGCGCGAACTGGCGCCGCTCGGCGTCACGGCCAACGCGGTGTACCCGCCGGTCACTGATACCGGCTGGGTGACCGAGGCGGTCGAGCAGGCGGTGGCAGCCAGCCCTGATCTGGTTCATGTCGCCGCACCGGACGAGGTGGCCCAGGTCATCGCCTACCTGGCCACCGACCCGGCGGCCAGGCTGATCACCGGCAACGTGCTGCGGCTGCGCTGACCGGCCGCGCGTGCGCTCCGCCTGGTGCCGGGCCGGCTGCGGCCTCGGCCCGGAAGGCGGCCCGCAGTGCCCGCCACAGCGGATTCGACCGGTAGGGCAGGCAGTCCTCGTCGTGGTACCACCAGAAGTACTCGCCGGCGTGGCAGCGCAGCGCGATCCGCAGGCCATAGTAGTAGCGGATCAAGGACCGGGCGGCCGTCATGGTGGCCGGCGTCACCGGGTGGTTCATGCCGATCTCGCCGAAGCCCAGGCGGCGTGCGGGTACAGCGCGTGCAGGCGGCGGAAGCAGCGGGTCCACACGTCGATCCGGCGGCCGAATGCCGCGAGGTAGGAGGCTGGATGAGCGGGACCGGCCGGGCGGGCCTGCCGTGCGCTCGCCGTCGCGCAGCCCGCCAGCCCGCCAGCCCGCCAGTGCGGCGGCTGCCAGCAGCGTGCTCAGGACGGCGAGCACCGCGCGCCGGCCCTGGCCCGGAGACTGGCCCAGGGACTGGCCCTGGCCGGTCGCGGGCTCGGTCACGTGGTGTCCCGCAGGCGGGCGCAGGCCGGACCCAGGCCAGCCGGGTCGGGCATCAGCCGCGCGGGCGCCGGAGGCGGGCCACGTTGAGCGGTGGCGCGGGCAGCGGATCGCCCCGGTACCCGCCGACCTCGCCGAACCCGCCCGCACCCCACTGCGCAGCGGCCGCCTCGATCTCGTCGGGGGTCCGCGCGACGAAGTTCCACCACATCAGCAGCGGCTCACCGAGCGGTATCCCGCCGAGCACGAGCAGCCTGGTCCCGTGCGGGGCGGACGCCGCGACCTGTTCCCGGCCGGGCTCCAGGTACAGCAGGTGGCCGGGCTCCAGCAGGGTCCCGGTCACCTGTGCCGGGCCGGTGAGGGTGAAGATGACGTGCTCGTGCGCGGGATGCAGCGGCAGCACGGCAGTGGCGTTCCGGTCCGCAGGGGCGGCAAGCTCGGCGCCGACGATGTCGGAGAACACCGTGGCCGGTGACCGGGCGGTGCCGAGCGAGCCGAGGAACACGCTGGCCGTGAAGTCCCCGATCCGCTCGCTGGGCAGGTCGGCGTGATGCTCGAAGGCGGGTTCGGCCTGTCGGCTGGCATCCGGCAGCGCAACCCAGAGTTGCACGCCGTGCAACTGCGGATCGTGCTCGGCGGGGGATTCCTCAGCGTGCGCGATCCCGCGCCCGGCTGTCATCAGGTTGAGCTGGCCGGGCCGGATCATCTGCTCGCTGCCGAGACTGTCGCGGTGCAGCACGTTCCCGGCCACCAGCCAGGTGACCGTCTGCAGCCCGATGTGCGGGTGCGGCGGCACCTGCATCCCGGCTATCCCGTCCACCGATGTCGGGCCGTAATGATCGACGAAGCACCACCCCCCGACACTGCGCCGCAGCCGCAGCGGCAGCAGTCGGCGCACGGTCATGCCCCCGACCTGTGCCTCCCGGGAGTCCGAGAGCTCCAGGCCCGGTGCCGTCACCGGCGTCTGGACTACTTCGAGGTCCGCATCCACAGTGCTCACCGGCGGCATTCCTTCCCGGTCCACCCATCCCAGCCAACCCCTGCCTACGCTGCCCGCCACCCCAGCCCGTTGTCCACCCCGGTGGCTGCATGACTAGTGCCTGCGGCGATCCCGGCGCTGGCGACCCGGGTGCTTCAGGCTGGGTCGCCAGCGGATTCGGACCGATCCTGCGCCCGCTTAGCCTCCGCAACAGCCTCAGAGAGCACCGCATACTGATGGTCAGTGATCTTGCCTATGTCGTATGCCGCGACTACGTCGTCGAAAGACCCTGGTATATAAGGCTCAGGGTCCTGCTGCGCAGCCGCTGCGAGTTCCAGATAGCTCGCCGGCTCTGCAGTTTCCCGGCGTGGCCAAGGGCGCTCACGAAAGCGCCTTGCCACTTGCTCCAAGGTCATCGAACCCTCGTGGAGGGCATTGATCAGCTCAGTTACCTCGCTGCTCATGCGCTTGTCTCCAAACTTGTCTTCTCGCCGTCATTGCTGCTGCCCACAAGCTGCGGAGGACGACCGTCGGCTGAGTTATCGAAAATAGACCAGCTATCGAATAGGCCTTTGATGTCCTCAAAGGTTTTCCGGTTCTCGCTTCCCCATATGGGATCAGCCTGTCCCTGGATCACCTCTGCTGGCACGTACCTGCCGCCCTGCCCCTCACCCGCTCTGTACAGGTCGTGACCGTCCCGGTGCCGGGCTGCCGCCCTGCGGACGCTGCTCTCGACCGGGATATCGACGAAGATGCCGTCTATGTTCGTGTATCCCGCCGCTCGGAGGTCGTCGATTCTCCGCTCGGTGGACGCCTTGGACGCCATGGTGATATCCCAGATAACATTAGTGCCATCTGCGGTCGCTCGGAGCGCAAGGCGCTTCGCTATGTATGAGGATTCCTCGTGAGCGAGATCGGAGGCTTCCATCGGGGACAGCCCTTCGACCTCCGGCACGAGTCCCCTGCTGGCCATCTCTTCCTTGATATCGTCCGGATTGATAGTCAGGTATTTGGATCTGTCGATTTGTGCATGCTTCTCCAGCACTGTTGACTTGCCAGCGCCGCCAAGACCTCCCGCCAGTATGGCCCTGAACTCGCGGGGGACATCGCCAGCCCGACCGTAAATGGCTTGCACGATCTGTGCCTGAAGCCAGTTTCGGTGCCATGACCACTCGCGTCGATCGGGGTCGGTGGTGTGCTGGTGGTCGGTGGATAGGCCGTCGGATCTGGCTTTTTCTAGGCGGGCGCGGACGTCGGCCAGGTGCTCGGCGTACTCGGCGTCTGTCATGGGACGCAATTCGCTGTCGTCGGCCAGGTCCTGCTTGGTCAGGCCGTCCTGGCCGGAATGCTCAGGAAGTTCGTTCTGGTCGGTGTTGCGGCCGGCAGGCGACAGTGGTTCCGGGAGTTCGAGGTCCCTTAACCGGATGACCGGTGGACGGCGGGTGCCGTCCGTGTCGTAGGGGGAGGACGGGTGGCCCGGAGCTAACCGCAGGAGCCGGCCACCGAGGTTGTCGGAGCGGACCAGGCCGCGGGCATCGCTGCTGCCGTGGTCTGGCAGGACCTCGTCTCGCCATGCGCCAGGCGCTTCGCCGCTGGCCCGGTCGTCACGAGGTTCCTGGCCGTCTGGCGCCTCGTCTTCGCCGCGCGACTGCATGTCGGCTGGGTTCATGGCCGGTCCGGTACTGTCTCGGGGCCGGAACCATGATTCCGAAGAGTTTCCGTCGCATGTGACCGGTAACTCTTCGGGATCATGGTGGTGGGGTACTCGGGGTCATGCATCCTTCGGGATCACCACGCCGGGCGGGCCGACCTGGGGAACGGGGGCGGCTGGTGCGGCGGCGACCGTCAGCCGACCAGGGTCTTGACCGCGCTGGTCAGGTCGGCCAGGGCCTTCTTCGCGTCATTGAAGTACATGCTGGTCTTCGGGTCGCCGTACAGCTCGTTGTCGATGCCCGCGTAGCCGTGGCCCATCGAGCGCTTGATCACGATGATGGACTTGGAGTGGTCGACGTCCAGGATCGGCATCCCGGAGATCGCCGACCCCGGCCGCCGCGCGGCGGGGTTGGTGACGTCGTTGGCGCCGATCACCAGCGACACGTCCGTGCGGCTGAACTCAGAGTTGATGTCGTCCATCTCCTTGAGCAGCGGGTACGGCACGTTGGCCTCGGCCAGCAGCACGTTCATGTGACCGGGCATGCGGCCGGCCACCGGGTGGATCGCGTAGCTGACCTCCACGCCGCGGGACTCCAGCAGGTCGCCGAGCTCGGCCAGCTCATGCTGGGCCTGCGCGGCAGCCAGGCCGTAGCCCGGGACCACGATCACCTTGCTCGCGTAGGCCAGCTGGATGGCCGCGTCGTCGGCAGCGATCGCCTTGACCGCCGCGCCGGCCGCCCCGGCCGCCACCGGACCACTGTCGCCGGTGCCGAAGCCGCCGACGATGATGTTGGCGATGGAGCGGTTCATGGCGTCGGCCATGAGCTTGGTCAGGATGCCACCGGAGGCGCCGACCAGGGCACCCGCGATGATCAGGGCCCAGTTGCCGATGACGAATCCGGCCATCGCCACCGCCGTGCCGGTGAACGCGTTCAGCAGTGAGATCACGACCGGCATGTCCGCGCCGCCGATCGGCATCACCATCGACACGCCGAACACCAGCGCGATCACGATCACGATCACCAGGCCGAGCAGGCTCGCGGTCGAGATCAGGTAGCCCGCCAGGCCCAGCGTGACCACGCCCAGCGCGATGTTGACGATGCGCTGGCCGGTGAAGGTGACCGGCGCCGAGGTGATCACGCCTTGCAGCTTGCCCGCGGCGATGATCGACCCGGAGAAGGTGACCGAGCCGATGATCACGTCGAGCAGGGTGGTGACGGTGGTCGAGGCGGCCACACCGACGCCGGCATTGACCAGGTCCATGTAGCCGTGAATCGCCACCAGGGCGGCGGCGCCGCCGCCGACGGCGTTGAAGATGCTGACCAGCTGCGGCATCGCGGTCATCTGCACCGTGCGGGCCGAGTACAGGCCCGCCCCGGCGCCGACCAGCGTGCCGGCCAGCACGACGATCCAGGCCGTCGCGCTGACTCCGCCCTGGTGAATGATCAGGGCCAGCGTGGCGGCGATCGCCACCGCCATGCCCGTGGTGGACACCTGGTTGCCGCGGCGGGCTGTCGCCGGGTTGTTCATCAGGTGCAGGCCCATCACAAAGCAGGACGCCGCCAGGACATAGATCAGCTGGATGACCCAGGTGAAGGTGCTCATGACTACCGTCCGTCCGGGGTCGAGCCGTTAGCGGAAACCGCGGCCGTCTCGGCCGCCGGCACTGCGGGGACCGTGGGCCTGCGCCGGAACATCTTGAGCATTCGGCCGGTGACCACGTAGCCGCCGACCACGTTCATCGCGGCGAATGCGCACGCGATGAACGCGATGATGTAGCCGACCGTGTTATGCGCTGTCAGGGCAATGAGCAGCGCGCCGGCCAGCACGATCCCGTGGATCGAGTTCGCCGCCGACATCAGCGGCGTGTGCAGCGTGGCCGGGACCTTGCTGATGACCTCGAAGCCAACCCACAGGCTCAGGATGAAAATGGTCAGGTCAGTGAGAAGGGCCGTCGACACGGGCGCTACCTCCAGCGGAATCGGCCAGCTCGGGCTCGGCCTCAGCGGGAACGGCAGAAGCGGCGGGCTCGGCCAGGGCCGGATGCACTACCTGGCCGTCACGGGTGATGACGACGCCCGCCAGCAGCTCATCTGAGGTGTCGATGGCGATGGCGCCATCTTTGATCATGTACTGCAGCAGCGCGCTGATGTTCCGGGCGTACATGGCCGAGGAGGCGGGCGCCATGCTGGACGGCAGGTTGCCCGCGCCGATGATCGTGATCCCGTTCGGGGTCACGACGGTCTCGCCGGGCTGCGAGCCGGCCACGTTGCCGCCGAGCTCGCTGGCACCCATGTCGATGATCACCGAGCCCGGCTTCATCTGCGCCAGCGCCTGCTCGGTAACCAGGACCGGCGGACGGCGGCCAGGCACCTGCGCGGTGGTGATGATCACGTCCTGCTGGGCGATATGACCCGCCAGCTCGGCCTGCTGGGCGTCGCGCTCGGCGTCAGTGAGCGCCCGCGCGTAACCGCCGGTACCCGACGCGGGGCCGACCGCCTTGAGCTCGATGAACGTGCCGCCCAGCGACGCGACCTCGGTCTTGGTCTCGGGGCGGACGTCATAGCCGCTGACGACCGCGCCCAGCCGCTTGGCCGTGCCGATCGCCTGCAGGCCGGCCACGCCCGCGCCGAGCACCAGGACTTTCGCCGGCCGGGCGGTGCCGGCCGCGGTGATCAGCAGCGGGAAGAACCGGCCGTAGGCGGCGGCCGCGACCAGCACTGCTTTGTACCCGGCGATGTTCGCCTGCGAGCTGAGCGCGTCCATCTGCTGGGCCCGCGGCAGCGTGCGCGGGATCAGGTCCAGGCTGACCGCGGTGACGCCGGTCTGCGCGAGCTGGCGGACCAGGCCCGGGTCTGTCAGCGGGGCCAGCATGCTCAGCAGCACCTGGCCCTTGCGCAGGCCCGCGATGACGGTGTCGTCCGGCTTGCCGACCGCGAGAACCGCCTCGGCATCGGCGAGGGCCTGCGACCGGCTGACAATCTGCGCGCCTGCCTCTCGATAACTATCGTCGGAGTGCCAGGCCCGGTCTCCTGCACCGGACTCGATGAGCACGTCAAGACCTGCGGCAGTCAGCTTCGCCACCGTCTCGGGCACCAGCGCCGCGCGGCTTTCGCCGGGCGCTGTCTCCTTGATGACCGCAACCTTCATGGGCGACCTTCTGCTCGATGGGGGCCTCAGCATACTAGAGATGCCGGTACCGGATTTAGGGCCCGGCGCACCGCAGTTCACCCCGGATGGCCCTTGACAACGGCTGCAATTCCGGACCGCCGGGCGGCGGAGGGCCGCGGCGCCGGGGCGGACGCGGCTGGCGGCAGGGCCCCGCCGCGGTCGGCCGGAGCACGGATGGCGCCGGAGAGGCGCCGCTGCGGCTGACCGGAGCACGGACGGCGTGCCAGGCCCGGGCCGTCCGCGGCGGCCGATCGGAACACGGATGGTAACCGGGCCGGCTCGCGGCGCGATGATTTGCGCCCGCTGAATTTCCTCATTCCTGTCGAATGTGCGTCGTCCTGGTATCGACACGCCGGGTTTTAGCGGCCCGGTGTTTGTGCCGCGCTGCGAGATCGCTTAATTTCAGGCACGTCAGAGGTCGTGACGCTAGCTGCCTGAATGTGAGCGGGCACGGGCCGCGGCCTCCCGTTGGGGGAAGCGCAGGAGCGAAAATGAACAAGCGTGATCTGATCGATGCGGTTTCGGGCCGGGTGGGGGATAAGAAGACCGCCACTGAGGCAGTAAACGCGGTCCTCGATATCATCCAGGCCGCCGTCGCTCAGGGTGACAAGGTGTCGATTACCGGCTTCGGGGTCTTCGAGAAGACGGTCCGTCCGGCTCGCACCGCGCGGAACCCGGCCACCGGCGCGACCGTCGCGGTGCCCGAGTCCTCGGTGCCCAAGTTCCGGCCGGGGTCTGATTTCAAGGCCCTCGTCAACGGCGAGAAGTAGCCGCCGTCCGGCAGGTAACCCGGCTCTGACGGCGCGCCAGCGCCACCGGAGGCAGCGGCCGCCGCGCAGCGTGCGGGCGGGCGGCGCGCTGGCGCGGCCCGCCCGCACGCTGCGGTCAGCGCGGGGTACTGCGCTTGCTCAGGGCCGTTTCGAGCATGCGGGCGATCAGCGCGTCGAACCCGATCCCGCTGGCCTCCCACATCTTGGCGAAGTAGGAGCTGGCGGTCATCCCCGGCATCGTGTTGATCTCGTTCACGATGACCTGGCGGTCAGGGGTGTAGAAGAAGTCCACCCGGGCCAGCCCCTCACACGACACCGCCTCGAACGCGGCCGCGGCCAGCCGCCGGACCTGCTGGATGTCCTGCTCTGGGATCGGGGCGGGAATCGTCATCCGGGTACCGGAGTCCAGGTACTTGGCCTCGAAGTCGTAGAACTCCTCGCCGCCGCCGATGCTCAGCTGGCCGGGCAGGCTGGTGTCCGGCGGTCCGCCGTCCCGTCCCTCCAGCACCGAGCACTCGATCTCGGTGCCGCTGATGGCCGCTTCCACCAGTACCTTCGGGTCGTGCTGGCGGGCCAGCTCGATGGCCTCCCCCAGCTCGCCGACATCGCGGGCGCGCGAGGTCCCGATGCTCGAGCCGCCGCGGGCGGGCTTGACGAACACCGGCCAGCCCAGTTCCTCGATCGCGTCGAGTATCCGCTTGCGCTCAGCGGCCGGTGCCAGGCCCTGTGGCTGCCAGTCCCGCTCCCGCACTACCACCAGGCGGCCGACCGGCAGGCCATGCGCGGCGAAGACCAGCTTCATGTACTCCTTGTCCATGCTGACCGCACTGGCCAGCACCCCAGCGCCGACGTAGGGCACGCCTGCCATCTCCAGCAGGCCCTGAATCGTGCCGTCCTCGCCGTACGGGCCGTGCAGCACCGGCAGGACCACGTCCACCTCGCCGAACAGCCGCGGGATATCGCTCGCCGCCGCGGTCGTCAGGGCGTGGCCCGCGCTGCCGGCCCAGGGGACCACGTCGCTGCCCGGCTCGGCCACCGATTCCACCGACGGCAGCTCGCCGCCGGTGATGGCCAGCCGGGCCGGGTCGTCAGCGGCCAGGACCCAGCTGCCGTCCCGGGTGATCCCCACCGGGACGACGTCATAGACGTCCCGGTCGATGGCGGCCAGCACGGCGCCGCCGCCCAGGCAGGACACGGAGTGCTCGGGGCCCTGCCCGCCGAACACCACCGCGATCCTGATCTTGCGCCGGTCGTTCATGATTCCTCCAGTCCCGGTGTCCCGGTGCCGCCTGGCCATGGCCCGGCACCAGCCTGTTGCCTGCCAGCATGCCGTGCGGCGGCCAGCTACGTGCCCGGAAGCTGATCCAGGGCTGCGATCGCGTCGGCGAGCAGGTCCTCGGCGTCCTCCAGGCCGACCGAGTAGCGGACCGCACCCGGGTCGATGGATGCCGCGGCGAGCGCCGCGGCATCCAGCTGCCGGTGCGTGGTCGAGGCGGCGTGGCTGACCTTGGTGTGCGTGCCGCCCAGCGAGGTGGCCACCTCCGCCAGCCGGAGCCGGTCGGCGAATGCCTGCCCGGCGGCTCGGCCGCCATGCGGGGTGACGGACAGGATGGCGCCGAACCGGGTCCCTTCCGGCCCGGCGTCGAACTGGCGCCGGGCCAGCTCATGCCCGGGATGCTGCGGCAGCCCGGGGTACTGCACCGACTGCACGGCCGGGTGCCGCGCCAGGCTGGCCGCCAGCATATGGGCGGTGGAGCACTGTCGGCGTACCCGCAGCGGCAGCGTTTCCAGCCCGCGGCGCAGCAGGTAGGCCTCGTCGGGGGCCAGTGAGCCGCCGAGGTCGATCCGCAGTGCCCGGATCCGGCTGATCAGCTCCGACCGGCCGCAGACCACGCCGCCGGTGGCATCGGAGTGGCCGCCGATGTACTTAGTCGCCGAGTGCAGCACTAGGTCCGCGCCGTGCTCCAGCGGCCGGCACAGCACGGGCGGGGCCATGGTGGAGTCCACCACCAGCAGTGCCCCGGCCTCCCGGGCCAGCCGGGCCAGGCCGGCCAGGTCAGCCACCGCGACCGTAGGGTTGGCCAGCGTTTCGGCGTACAGGATGGCGGTTTCCTGGCCCAGCGCCGCGCGGACCTGCGCCAGGTCGGTGATGTCGACGAAGTCGGTCTGCACCCCGAAGGCGGCCGCCACGTTGACCAGGAAGCTGTACGTCCCGCCATAGAGGGCCGACGGTGCCACCACATGCGCGCCTGCCCTGGTGAACGCCCAGAACACGGTCGTGATGGCCGCCATGCCGGAGGCGAGGGCCTGCCCGACGATGGCCTCGGGCAGGTTAACCCCTTCCAGCGCGGCCATCGCAGCGGTGAACGCGTCGACGGTGGGATTGTCGATCCGGCTGTAGCTGTAGCCGGGCGCGCTGCCCCCGAGCACCGCCGCGTACTCGGCGGAGGTCTCGAACCGGTAGGCCGTGGCCCGGTACACCGGCGGGGCCAGCGGCGGCTGGCCGGGCACCGGCGGCGGCGGCGGGTGCACGGCCCGGGTGTTCTCGCCCGGCCGCCGGGCCGGCCGCGGGCGCCCGTCCCCGGCCGGCCCGTGGCCGGCCGCCGGGCCGATGTCAGGCTGCATAACGCTCGGCCGGCGGCCCCTCGTGCCGCAGCTCGGCCAGCAGCCAGGTGATGTCAGCCATGATCAGCTCGGTGGCACCGCGCAGGTTCTGCGCCGTCAGCGGCTGGCCTGCGTACCGGGACAGGTCCACCGGCGGGCCCGCCAGGACGCGGACGGTCCGCCGCGGCAGCAGGTGCGGCCGGAAACTGCCGTAGGGCAGCACCTGCTGCGCTCCCCAGTGCGCCACCGGCACCACCGGCGCGCCGGTGGCCAGGGCCAGCCGCGCTACCCCGGTCTTGGCCGCCATCGGCCACTGGGCCGGGTCCCGGGTCACCGTGGCCTCCGGATAGAAGATCACGCACGCGCCCTTGCGCAGGCCCTCGTCGGCATCGCGCAGCACCAGGGCCGCGTCAGCCTGGCCGCGGTGCACCGGCAGCTGGCCGAGGTCGCGCAGGACCGGCGCGAGGCCCGGGATCTCGAACAGCGTGGACTTGGCCAGGAACACCGGATAGCGCCCGGCGCTGTCGGTGAACAGGGACAGCGCCAGGACGTCGGCGTAGGACAGGTGGTTGGCGGCCAGGATCATCCCGCCGGCGGCCGGGAAATGTTCCTGGCCGGCCAGCTCCAGCTTCATCAGCGCCGGGATCAGCGGGCGCAGCACGATCTTCGAGACGTTCCGCCAGGCATTCGAGTAACTGCCGTCCGCCCGCTTGCGCGGGCGCTGCCTCGTCATGTGGCCAGTCTCCCGGTTCGTGCGCCGCCATGTCGAGGAAGGATCAGGGGCATGGTCCCCGACAGCACCGACGGCTGGTCGCTGGTAGTCCCCGTCAAGGTACTTGCCCGCGCCAAGTCCCGGCTGGCCGGCCTGGACGGCGGGCACCGGGCCCGGCTGGCCCTGGCGATGGCCGCTGACGCCGTGACCGCAGCTGTCGCCTGCCCGGCGGTGCGCCATGTCGTGGTGGTGACCGACGACGACACCGCCCGCGCCGAACTGGGCGCGCTCGGGGCGGCGGTGATCGCTGACGAGCCGGCCGCGGGGCTGAACCCGGCGCTGCGGTTCGGCGCCGCCTACGCGGCCCGGCGCTGGCCCGGGTCCGGCCGGGCCGGCATGGCCGCCGACCTGCCGGCGCTGCGGCCCGGCGAGCTGTGCCGGGCGCTCGCCGCGGCCGGCGGCCCGGCGGGCGCCTTCGTGCCCGACGCGGACGGCACCGGCACGACGCTGTATGCGGCCGGGCCGGGCACGGAGTTCAGCCCGCGGTTCGGGGCGGGCTCGCGGGCTGCGCACGCCGCGCTCGGCGCGACCGAGCTGGACCTGCCGGACCTCGACGGGCTGCGCCGCGACGTGGATACCCTGGCTGACCTGCGCCGGGCGGCCGCTATCGGGCTCGGCCGACGCAGCAGCGCGGCGGCCGCGCCGCTGCTGGCCGGGCGGCCGGAGGGCTGACACCCGCAGCGGCCGCCGGGCTCAGATGTGCACGATCGGGCAGGTCAGCGTGCGGGTGATGCCCGGCACCAGCTGGATCTGCGCCACGACAAGCTTGCCGAGGTCATCCACGTTGTCCGACTCGGCCCGCACGATCACGTCGTACGGCCCGGTCACGTCGTCAGCCTGGGTGACGCCGGCGATCTTGCCGATGGATGCCGCGACTTCAGCGGCTTTCCCGACCTCAGTCTGGACGAGGATGTATGCGTGCACCATAGTCGTCCCTCCGACGGCCAGTGTGGGATGGCCTGTGTGGGGGCAACGCTACCGTAGGTACCTCGGCGGCGACCGGGGGCAGTGCGGGCAATCGCGGGAGGCGGCCATCACCGTCGCGGACATCGGCGAATTCGGGCTCATCGCGATGATCAGCGGGATGCTGCCGCCGGGCCGGGCGCAGATCATCGGCCCGGGCGATGACGCGGCAGTGATCGCCGCCCCGGACGCCCGGGTCGTGGCCACCACAGACCTGCTGGTGGAGGGGCGGCATTTCCGCCGGGACTGGTCCGGGGCGCGCGACATCGGCCGCAAGGCGGCGGCGCAGAACCTGGCGGACGTGGCCGCGATGGGAGCGGCCGCGACGGCGCTGCTGGTGGGCCTGGCCGCGCCCGGCGACCTGCCGGTTGCCTGGGCCCGCGAGCTGATCACCGGAATCATCGAGGAAAGCCAGGTAGCGGGAGCCTCAGTGGCGGGCGGTGACCTGTCTGGCGCTGACACCGTCATGATCGCGATAACCGCGCTCGGCGACCTGGCTGGCCGCGACCCGGTGACCCGGGCCGGGGCGCGGCCCGGCGACCAGGTGGCGGTGGCGGGCACGCTCGGCGGCTCGGCGGGCGGCCTCGCCGTGCTCTCCGCCGGCCTGGCCGGGCTGGACCGGCCGGACCCGGCTGACGCCCGGCTGGCCGGGCTGGTTGCGGTGCACCGGCGCCCCCGGCCGCCGTACCCGGCCGGGCCGCAGGCCGCGGCATCCGGCGCCACGTCGATGATCGACGTCAGCGACGGGCTGGTCGCTGATCTGCGGCACGTGGCGCGGGCCAGCGGCGTGCTCATCGACATCAGGTCTGACCTGCTGGCGGCCAGCGCGGCCGTGCCTGCGGCGGCGCTGCAGGCGGCGGCTGCGGCGCTGGCGCGGCCGCACTGGCTGGACTGGGCGCTGTCCGGCGGCGAGGATCACGCCCTGGCCGCGACTTTCCCGGGCGGCCGGCCGGTGCCGGAAGGCTGGTCGGTGATCGGCTCGGTCACCCCCGCGGCTCCCGCTGCCCCGGCGGACGGCGCTGGCGAGGCCGGGGCCGCAGACGGCCCGGCGGGCGGTCCTGGCGTCCGGGTGGACGGCGTGCGGGCGGCCGGCTGCGGCTGGGAGCATTTCCGCCAGACTGCGCCGGATCCCGCGGTTGACCGGGAAGATCACGGCTAGCGGGCGGCCGTCCGGTCTTGATATAACAACCTCTGATGCCGCGAACTCGCAGCGGGGGACCGCCCAGACACAGGGCGCAGCGACGGAAATCCCGGTTCGGTCGTGGCGTCGATTCCGGCATGGCCATCGCGCAGCCGTCTGACGGCCCGGCAGCACCGGATGGCCCGCCACCGCTGGATCGCCCCCCAGGGCTGGATAGCGCCGTGCCGCCGGGCCACCCGCCCCGGGCCGCCGGCCAGCACCGTGCCAGCCTGTCAGCCGACCGCCAGCTGGCCGCGGACGGCCCGGCACCGGCGTCTTCTCGCGGCCAGTGGGTTCGCGCCGCCCTCGTCACGCCCTGGTTCGCGGTCGGGGCCGGGTTCGTGGTCGCTGCACTGCTGGCGCTGCACTCCCCGCATCAGGTGCTCAGCTTCGGGCCGCCCTCGTTCCGGCCGTCGTACCGGCAGTGCCGTCATCCGCACTGCGAGGTGACCGAGCGCGGCAAGCTGGCGGTGACCAAGCCGGGGGTCAAGATCAGGACTCCGGCGCCGGCCATGCCGTCCCAGGCTCCGGCGGCCGCCCCCGCAAGCCCCGCGCACCCTGCGCCCACCCGTCCGGCGGCCCGTCCGGCGGCCCGTCCGGCGGCCCGGATCCCGGTCACCATGAGCTACCAGGTGGTGCGCCAGGGCCAGTTCGGCTTCCTGGCCTTCCTCACCATGCGCAGCAGCCGGGACCTGGGCACCTGGACGCTGCGGTTCACGCTGCCGGGCGATCGCATCAGCGCGGTGTGGGGAGCGAAATGGAGCCTGGCCGACGGTGGCAGCGAAGCCGAGATCACCGGGCAGCCGTGGCCGTGGCCGGAGCCGAACGGCAGCACCGTCCGGCTGGCGGTAACGGGCACCGGCAGCGCGAGCGGGCCGGCCGACTGCGTATTCGACGGCAGGGCGTGCGCGGTCACGGTGCCGCCGGCTGGCAACGGCTACCCGCCCGGCGGCGGCCAGCGGCACGGCAGGCCAGGCCGGGGCGGCGGCTATGCCGTCGCTCGCCCGCCGGCACGGCACTGACCGGGCAGCGGACAAGGCAGCCGGGCGGGCGGCATAACTAGAGACCCAGGAACTTCCGGCAGGCAGAACTCATGCCGGTACCGAGGCGACTGCGCCAGGCGCGGCGGAGCACGGACCGCGGGCGGCGCTGACGAGCGCCGTCCGCGGCTGAGGTCCTAGCGGGTGACCTTGCCCGCCTTCAGGCAGGACGTGCACACGTTCAGGCGCTGCGGGGTCTTACCGACCTTGGCGCGCACGCGCTGAATGTTGGGGTTCCAGCGGCGCGGGGTGCGGCGGTGCGAGTGAGACACATTGTTGCCGAAGCCCGGCCCCTTGCCGCAGACGTCGCAGACGGAAGCCACGGGATCGCTCCATTGGGGTGCTAGCGAGATAGGTCAGCGGCCCCGGTGCGAACCAGGGCAACCGTCGAAGGATACCCGACGGGCGCAGGCCCGCGCGAGCCGGTCCGCGAACCGGCCGCGGGCGGGCTCATGACCGGGCCGTGGCCGCCGCGGGAGCGCCCGCACTGCCACACCTGCGCTCTATTCTGCCCGTATGGCCAGCTGGCAGTACCACCGCAGGTCAGCGGGGAATCACACGGCTGCGGGAGCCAGACGCGGGAGCCTATGGCCATCACTGACCGCCTCCCTGCGGGTAGAGCCGGTCCATCACGGTCGCCGTCTCGGTGATCTTGTCGGCCAGCGAGTGCCGGTACACGCCGCGGGTGATGGTCGAGTTCACATAACCCACCGCGTCGGCGATCCGCTCGATGTCCACCCCGGCATCCGACAGCGCCGACACGAACGTGTGCCGCGTCTCCCGCAGCTGCCAGCGGCCGATCCCGGCCCGCTCGCACAGCCGGGCGAACTCGCGGCGGATGTCCTGCGGCCACGGCCCGCGGCCCTCCGGCCCGGCGAACACCAGGCCGTGATCCTCCCACGCCGCCGCCTTCAGCCGCTCGGCCGCCTGAGCGCGGCGCAGCACGTCCAGAACCGCGGTCACCATCTCCGGCATTGCCAGCGTCCGCCGTGACGAGGCGGTCTTCAGCTCAGCGGGCACCATCCCGCCCGGCGTGCGCTTCAGCGACTGCCGGACGGTGATGACCCGGCCCCTGGTGTCCAGTCGGCCCACCGCAGCCCGGCCAGCTCGCCCGGCCGCAGCCCCGTCGCCACGGCGGTCACGATCCACGCCCCCACCACGGCGTCAGCTCCAGCGCCAGCAGCGCCGCGACCTGACCGGCGGTCATCGACCGGGACTTCCGCACCTTGCCGCTGGGCGGCAGGTCGGCCAGCGGTTCCTGCAGAGCATCGGGTACGCGCCGAGGGCAGACGACGGCGGCGGGTGGCTGCAGGACGTCGGGACCGCCGAGGACGACGAGGCGCGGGCCCTGGCCGAGCTCGAGGACGCCGCGCTGGAGATGCGCGAGGGCTGGTCGCTGGAGGCCGCGCGCCGCTGGGAACGGGCAGGCGCAGCGTGGGACACGGCGAGGAAGCGCGCAGAATCCGCCTGCCGCGACTTCGACCTGCTCAGCCTGCCGGGCGCGGGCCCGCCGCCAGGCGGGCCCGCAGAGGACTGTGCCGCGGACGACTACTGGCCCGACCTCAGCCTGCCCGGGGGCGCCGATGACGGCCTGGTGGACATCCGCGGCCGTCTGTCTGCGGGCGCCGTACACCACTGCCCTGCGTGAGGCGTCTAGTTGTCAGTCCAAGGGGGTTATTTCATGATCGAAATCGAGCATGCTGACACGGGCGGCAACCGCGGGTCGCGCAGAGTATTAAAGATCATCTTGGCTGCGACTTCCGCTGGAGTGCTTCTTGGCGGGTGCGGCGGAAGCGCCCGCAGTCAGGTGGCAAGCTCGCCCAAGCCCACGGCTTCGTCCGCGACCTCCGATGTTCCCGGCAGTGCACTGCCGGGAACCGTAGCATGCCAGGACTTCCGGTCGGCCACTTCTGTCATGAGCAAGGAGGATCCGACCGGCACAAACCTGAAGTTGATCAAGGCTTACGGGAAGGCGCTCATCAGGGCGACCAAGCCCCTGAACGTGGCGAAGCCCGACCCGGACCCCACGCTCGCGTCGGCCCTCGGCGTTGCCGGTGCGGCCAACCTGGCTATCGCGATCGGCTATGAGCCGGACGGAGTGGCGGCGGCCTATAACGCCGCAACCAAGGACGTCAACGCTGTCGGAGCCGATTGCACGGCGATGGGCTATTGAGCGGTCCTTGGCTCTCATCGAGACCCGGTCCTGGATCGGCAAGATCCGCCACCGGATGGCTGCGGCTCGGGGGAAAGCCGGACCTTCATTAGGTTCACGAAACGCCTTCTGCGACTGCTGGGGCCTGCGGGGCAGATGATCCCTCACCCGGGGGAAACAGTTGGGTTACAGCGGCGTTGTCGCAGGTACCGGCAGTGCGTACCGTCAGACAGGCTGTGCATACTGAGGTCACGCGCGCATGAGGAGGGCTGACCGATGACGACCGAGACATCGGTGCCGGGCGTGGTCGAGCTGAGCCGTGACGAGGGCCGGAAGATGCTCGATGAGCGGACCCGCCGCGTGCTGGGGATGAGCCTGGAGGAATTCGAGGCCGCGTACGACGCTGGCACGCTCGACCTGGACAGGTCGGACGTCATCGGGCTCACCCTGCTGCTGCCCTTTGCCCGGTAGGACGCGGGTAGCCGCCCGCGACGCTTTCCTCGCGCCGCTGCGCCGGGCGCTGTCGTGCGTGACGCCTGTGCAGCTGCTTGCATCGCCCAGCGTGCGGGCGGGCGATGACGTGGAGGCCATCACGCTGTCGCAGGAGCCGCTGAGGCTGCGGTCCGACCGGCTGGATGATGTGATCAACCTGCAGCTCCGGCAGCAGTTCCGCATTGTCAAGGACGATAAGGCGCCGCGGGCGCGGCTCTGGCGGGCAAGCACGGTCGCGTATTTCTACCAGCTGGATGACAGCGCGGGCCGTGAGCTGGCCGCATGGCACTGGCATCCTGGCACTGGCGCCGCCTTCCCTCACATTCACGTCGCGAGCGGCCCGATCGAGAAGCAGGTTCACCTGCCCACCGGGCGCGTCAGCATCGAGTCGATCCTGAGGCTGCTGCTGGACGAGCTGGAAGTGCCGCCGGTCAGGGCTCATGCCGGTGACTACGGCAGGATCCTCGATAAGGCCGAGGGTGACTTCATCGAGCACCGCAGCTGGCACGCCTGAGCCGCTGAGAGCGACTCTTGCGACCCTGGCATGCCCAGCACCGTCGTGGCACGGGAGATGCGAGGGCGCCCCGCCTGGGCCTGCTGCCTCGCTATGCCAAGCCACGAGCTGGCGCCCGTGCATATCCCCGGCGGCAAGTAAGGCAACCCGGTCCAGGCGCGGGTTGTATCGGCCGGTCGTCCGGGGCGGCAGCGTGATTGCTCATCTAGGCCCAGGCCACGTGATGATTTCACCTTCCCCGGAGCCGCGCGGGCAGTTCGGGGGAGCTTTCCCCCCTCGTGCGCGAGCCGCATCCTTCAAGATCGGCCTGGTGCGTTCCCACGGCGCGACCGACTGGAGGCGACTGGTCCTAGCTGCGCGGCGTAAAGGACGTCGAGCAGTGGCCCGTCCGGCTCGCTTTCGACACGGTGACGCTGACCTTCACTTTGTAGCCGGGTGTGGCCCCGCTGATGTAGTACGGGATCTTCGCATGGCCGGTGGCGTTGGCCTTCGCGCGCTTCTTGTGATTGACGGTCTTGTAGTGCGCGACGGTGACGACCTTGGCGTACCCGACGGTGTGGACATGCACGTAAGTCGTGGTGTAGTCCTTCGGCCGGTTGTTGCTCATGTATGCCTTACACGGCAGTGGCTTGGCCGCCGACGCTGACGCCGACGCGGGCGCTGCCGCGGGCATTGCCAGCGTGAGTGAGAGGGCGAGTCCGGCCGGGGCGGCGATGAGAACGCGACGTAAGTCCATGCTCGGAGCGTACGCCGGGGGATCTAGCTGCGCCTAGTCGGCGTCGCGCACTGCCACGGCACTATCCGGGCCGCTAACCCGATGGCTGTGGGGCTGCCACCATCGGCGGGCCAGGTAAACCCGCACGGCCGCTGACAGCTTCCCGGCCGCGCTGTCGATCTCGCGCGCGAGGGATGGCGCCCGGTGCCGATCGCGGGCCTGTGCGGCGCGGAGACGGGCCCAGCCGGGCGCACTACCCAGGACACGGCCTGGACCGTGCTAGCGCGGATACCCCGGGCTCGGCTGTGCTGGATCCGGCGGCCGAGAATGACGGCCCCGGCGATGACGGCCAGCCCGGCCGTAGCCGGTCAGCACGCCCGCGCGGTCCCGCATGACCCGGGCCCTGGCCGCGATGCGCTCGGTGTCGGGGATGTTCAGGTAATACGTCCGGCAGATCTGCGGGACGCCGTCCTCGCCGCCCTTGAGCCAGCCCAGCCCGGCGTCCAGCTTCGGCCGGAGCACGGTCGAGTCGTAGCCGCGCCGGTAGCTCGACGTCCCCAGCACCACGTCGTTGGCCAGCTGGTCGGGGACCATCAGGCAGAACCGGCTGATGATCAGCCCGGTCACCGCGGTCGGGATGACCTTCGCGTCCGGCCGCTGCGTGGACAGCACCGCGATGATGCCCATGGCCCGGCCGACCCGGATCACGTAGGCCAGGTCATCGGCGGCCTGGTCGCCGTGCTGCTTGTCGGTCAGCAGGTTCTGCACCTCATCGAAGATCGCGACGAGGGGGCACAGCTCCTTGTGCTGGGCGGCCAGCTCGCGGGTCACCTTCCCGTCCGGCATCGCCCCGCTGCCCTTGAGGCGCTTGAATGCCGCCGACCGGCGCTCGGTCTCGTTGCGCAGCAGGCGGGCCGAGTCGGCGGCGTAGGCGATCGACTCATCGTCCAGCCCGGAGGCGTAGCGGTGGCAGACCCTGGCCAGCGGCTCAAGGTCGCCCTTGCCGGCCAGCTCGTATACCCACAGGTCCGCGAGCGGGTCCAGCGCAGCCGCGCATCCCAGCACCCGGACCGCGCCGGTCTTGCCCTGGCCGGGGCTGGCCCCGATCAGCCAGTTGACCTCGAACATGGGCACCCGGACCGGCCGGAGGCGGGGATCGGTGCCGAACGGGATCACGTCGAACAGGTCGGTCTGCCTGGCCTTGAGCAGCGGGCACGGCGGCTGCTTCTGCCTGCTGATGTCGTGCATGCCCACCCACAGGTCCATCCGCCCCGGGTGCTCCTGCGGCACCCCGGCGGGCCAGGTGGCCGACAGGGGGCGGCGCAGCCCGGACGCGAGGTCTTCCCGGCGGGCGAGGATGGCGGACACGCTGACGCCGTGCGGGAGGTCCAGCTGGCAGGACCAGCCGGGCCCGTCGCGCATCACGTCGGAGATGAACCGGAGCCCCTGGACCCGGCCCTCCTTGTCCGGCTTGAGCACGGCGTTTACCTGCGCGATGCCCAGCGACCCGAGGGCGCGGGTGATGATCTCGTGGCTGGGCGGCTGGTAGTCCGGCGGGATCACGGCCGGGCCGACGATCCGGTGACCGTCCGGGCGGCCGAACCGGGCCCCGGCCAGCACCACCGCGGCCGCCGCGGCGGCCTGCCCCTGCCAGGGCGCGAACCGGGCCAGCAGCACCCCGGCCAGGATGAGCCCGGCCAGCTCGCCGGCCAGCACGTAACCGCGGATCCGCCGGGTCTCCTGGGCGATCTTGTGCAGGCGTGCCCACTCGCGGGAGTCGCCCGCCACGACGGCACGGGACCGCAGTTCGTGCTGCTCGGTCAGCCACCGCCAGCGCACCTGCCGGATGGCCAGGCAGGCGACACCGATCACCGCCCACACCAGGGCGGCCAGCACGTAGAACACCAGCCGCAGCCCGTGATAGCGGGCCCGGTGCAATTGCAGGCGGTGAACTGCCCGACGGTGCCGCGCAGGTTCGCCCGCTGCAGGGCCACCGGGACGACTGGCCGCCGCTCGCCCGCCCGGGTCACGTCCGCGTAGATCACCCGGGCCGGGCTGACGGGCGGCGGGGCCTGCTGTGCCCCTCCCGGGGCCTCCGGGACCGCGGGAAGCTGGCCCGCGCCGTCAGGGTGCAGCGGGACAACCTCGGCGCCCGGTTCACTGCCGGCGGGCTCTGCTGACAAGATGATCTCCTCCGATCTGTGAGGGTTGGGGACCGGCGCCGGGTCGTTCTTTGCCGGATGGACCCGGCGCCGGGTACGGGGGTCAGATGCGGTGGCCGACCCGGAACCCTCCGGGCACCCGCACGCTGGCATAGGGCCCGCGGACGCTGGACCAGTAGAAGTTCGGGCGCAGGCCGTGAGCCTTCTGGTGGCGGTAGTGTGCGTGCCCGGCGCCCAGGTGGAACGCCAGGTACACCAGCACGAGCACGACGACGATGGTCATTGCGGGTTACCTCCGGTTGCGGTGAGCGCGGCCAGGTGCGCGCGTACCTCGGTCGCCTTCGCCTGGCCGACTCCCAGCTCGGCCCGGATACGGCGGATCGCCGGCAGCGTCCCGGCGGCGAGGTCGCCGGCGAACCGCTGCTGCGCCTCGATCAGGTGCGCGGGCGCGCCGTTACCGGCCACGGGTACGGCGGGTACAGGCCCGGGTATCTGGCTGGCTAGCCGGGCGCGGTGCACGATCAGCACCGCGGCGGCGGTCAGCCGCCGGATGGCCCGGTCCCCGGTCACGACGGCCTCACCACCGACAGGTGCCGGGGCGGCTGCAGCTCGGCGAGGGCGGCGTCGGCTGTCTCGCCTCGCGGGCCGCCATCTCCATCAGCCGGAACAGCGCCCGCGTCCTGACCTCGAGCGCGGCCACGCGGTCGGCGAGGGCAGCGTCGGCGGTCACCGGGCACCGCCCATCGTGCTGGCCAGCGCCCGGTACCGCCCGGCGGCGTCCAGGTCGGCCTGATGCAAGTCGCACTCGGCCGGGGTAGTCTCGCAGGCCTCGCACCAGTGCGCGGCTCGCTGCTCCAGCAACTCGGCGGCATCTTCCAGGGCGCCGAGCACGACGGGAAGGTCGGCCGGGCCGACCGTCGCGGTGCCGCCAGGGTCGGCGGCCGGGGCGACCGGCGAGGACCCGGCGATCTGCTCGATGCGCTCCAGCGCGTACTGCCGGTCATCGTGCTCCCAGTCGAACGCGGCCAGCACGCCGCGGATCGCGGCGAGCCTGCCCGGCTCGGGCCCGGCCGTGTCCAGGGCGGCCAGGACGTAGCCGAGCAGTCGGCCAGCCGGGCACCCCACAGGGCCCGGTCGGCCACGTCGGCGCCAGCCGCGGCCCGCTGGTAGTCGCCCAGCGCGGCCGCGGCCGCGGTGCGCCGGGCGGCCAGCTCCGCGCCGCTCACCGGGCACCGTCCAGGTACCGGTGCGCCCGCCCGGCGGCGATGGCGCTGACCGTGGACGAGGACACGCCGAACTGGGCGGCGATCTGCGCCCGGGTCAGCTCGCTGTAGTCGGCGGCGTCGCGGATCGACTCACGCGGACGAACGCGGACCGCCTGACACACGGGGGAATTACTCTGCCCGTATGGCGATGCTCGTGGATCCGCTGCGGCTGGTCATCGGCGACAAGGCAGCCAAGCGGCTGGATCAGGCGCTGGCCATCCGCACCGTGGGCGACCTGCTGATGCACTACCCCCGCCGGTACGAGCAGCGCGGCGAGCTCACCGACCTCGCAGAGCTGCGCGACGGGGAGCACGTGA
>JBKQSL010000251.1:0-12344 GCA_052143655.1 Streptosporangiaceae bacterium
TGGCGCCCGCCTCGTCAGCTGCGGGGCTGCCACGCCCGCCGCAGGGCGGACTTGCGGACGATGCGGACGATGAACACGGTCAGGCCGCCGAGGAACGCCAGGATCATCAGCGGTACCCCCGGCAGGACGATGCCGACGATTCCGCGTGCGATGCTCCCGCCGACTGCCAGGTCGGCTCCGGCGGGCGCCGCACCGGCGGCGCTGATCACGAACTTCCCGGGGTGGGCGATAGCCAGCCCGAGAACCGCCCGGCCCTGGTGCGAGCCGACGCCGTAGGTGACTGATGACTGGTAATGGGTCAGGCTGGTGACAGCCGCACCGGGCGAGGCGGGCGTGACGCGGACGTTGACGGACGGGATGCTCCCGCTCTGCGCGCCGGGGCCCTCGTAGTAGACGACGTAACCGCCGCTGTGTCCCAGGTTCACCGTGCCGCCGGCCGGCAGCGGGACGCGCTGCAAGCCGTTGACCGTGCCCGCGAACGCGAAAATGCTGTAGACCAGCCACGCGGCCCCGGCCGCGAAGATCACCAGCGCCACCAGATACCAGACCCGGCCCGGCTGCAGCTTCCGGGCCTGGACCGGAGCCTGGCCCGCGGGCGGCGGCTGGTGCCCGCCTCCAGTCGCAGAACTGATCATGGCCGCGGTTTTCCCTGGCTGGCCAGTACCTCAAACATTCTCCGCAGCAGAAGATGAGCCGGAAATCCGATCTTTACCAGGTAATTCATGGCAAGCCGCCCGGGAGATCGGGCGGCCGACGAGATCGTCTTCAGTCCTGGCTGGCTTGTCCTGCTCCGGGATCGCGCCGCTGATGCCCGTTTCCCAGGCCGCCGGGCACTGGCCGGACAACCCGCATGGGGTGCTGGCAGGAACGAAGTTGCGGGGTGGTGCGCAATTGCGGTAGTCCCGGGAGGCTGCCAGTCGTCGCGCAGATCCGGTCGCAGATCAGGCTGCCGTCCACCGGCCGTCGCGCATGATCGTGCGGCCGCTGATCTCGGCGAGGCTGCCCCAGGCGCGCATGGTCCGGGGCGCGGCGATCAGGTACACGTGCGGCACGTCCTCCTGCCGCGGGTCCCATCCAGTCCGGGTGAGATAGCACCGGGCGACCGGGCTGGCGTCGCGAGGATGACGCGGGCACCGTCCCACGCTAGCGACAGCGGCACCAGATGCGGCCTTCCCGCGCTGGCCGTCGCAACCCACGCGTCAGCGTCGTTTTCCAGCCGGGCGATCGTGTCGGCCCTGCGCTGGCTGGTGCTGCGGACGGTATCGGCCATGCCGTCAAGGCCAAGCGGCCGCTTCCGGGGCCCGGTCACACCGCCGATTCCCGGCCGGCAGGCGTTGATCTTCCCGGGCCGGCGCGAGACGCTGAACAGTGCAGGCCCTGGTCACAGCGAGCCGGAACACCGTGCGGGCCAGCCGTGCGGGCCAGCCCGCGGCTGTCGGCTGCGGATTGTGACCAGGTTGCACGCGGCGGTTCTTCCCGGCGCGCGGTGCGCTGCCCATACTTGTGCCCAGCCGCAAGTATGCGGCTACGGAATGTAACGTTCCTGGAATCGTTCCGCACGCACCGAAGGAGCACACATGAACCTGAGCATCCGCGCCGCGCGCCGCATCGGCGCCGCGGCGGCGATCGCCTGTGCCGCAGCACTCACGCCCGCGATCGCGCTGGCCGCGCCGGGGGCGGCGACCGCCCCGGCCGCCAGCACCGCCCCGGCCTGCCAGACGCCCGGCCTGGTGGAGTGGATCAACACCAGCGGCAGCGGCGCGGCCGGCAGCGTCTTCTACCAGCTGAAGTTCACTAACCTGTCCGGGCACCGGTGCACGCTGAACGGCTTCCCGTACGTCCTGGCCGTCAATCTGCGCGGCCACCAGGTCGGCCGCCGGGCCGCGTTCGGCGGCGGGACACCGCGCCAGGTCACGCTGCGCAAGGGGCACACGGCCACCGCGCTGCTGCAGATCGTCGACGTCGGCAACTTCCCGGCCGCGCGCTGCCGCCCGGTGACCGCCGCGGGACTGCGGGTATACCCGCCGAACCAGACCCGCGCGAAGGTGATCCCGTTCCCGTTCCGCGCCTGCTCCAAGACCGGCCCGGTGTACCTGTCGGTCCGCCCGGTCCGGTAGCCCGCCCTGCCCGGGCCCTCTGCCAGCCGGATCATGACACCTGGCCGGCGCCGCTGCGACGGCGCCGGCCAGGCCGAGGCCTGAACTGCCGCGGCATCCGGGTCCGCGCCCTTGCCCGGCCAGGCACGCAGGGCCGGCCCGGCTGCGGAGCACCATGCCCGCCGTCAGGATCCGGGGCTGCTGCCGGGCGGCTGCCGGGCCGTCCATGGCTCACACTGGGCGTAAGTGACGCGGTAACCGGCTGATCGGCACCCGGCGGAGGCAGGCATGCGCAGGCTGGCAGTGATCGGGGTGCCGACGAGCGCCGGGGCGCACGCGCCAGGCCAGGAACGCGCTCCGGCCGCGCTGCGGGCCGCTGGGCTGCTCCCGGCCCTGGCCGCCCGGGGCGTCGACGTCAGCGACCGCGGTGACCTGCCGAAAGTCCGCTGGTCGCCGGACCGCTCCAGCCCGCGGGCCCAGCACGCCGCGCTGGTGGCCGAGGTGGCGGCGGCGGTGGCCACGGCGGTGCGCGCCGCGACTTCGGCCGGGGGCGCGGATGCGCTGCTCGTACTCGGCGGCGACTGCACCATCGAGGCTGGTGTCGTCTCCGGCTGCACCCGGCCCGGCGAGCGCATCGGCCTTATCTACCTCGATGCCGGGCCCGACCTGAACGTGCCTGCCGCGGTGCGGCTGGGCTTCCTGGACTGGATGGGAACCGCGCATCTGCTCGGGCTGCCGGAGGCGACCGCGCCGCTGAGCCGCATCGGGCCCCGCTTCCCGCTGCTGGACGCCAGCCAGATCGTGTTCGCCGGCCCGGTGCCTGACGAGCTCACCGACTGGGAGCAGCAGGTCATCGCCGAGCGCGGCCTGGCCGTCGTGTGGGCTGATGAGGTCGCGGCGGACCCGGCTGCGGCTGCGCAGCGGGCGCTCGCCCTGCTCGGGACGATGGACCGGCTGCTCATTCACTTCGACGTCGACGTGATCGACTTCCTGGACTTCCCGGCGGCAGACTTCCCGACGATCAACGCCGGCCTGCCGCTGGCGCAGGCCCTGGCGTGCCTGCGCACATGGGTGGCGCATCCGAAGTTCACCGCGCTCACGGTGTGCGAGTTCAACCCCGACCACGTCGATGAGGGACATGAGCTGGTCCGGGAGTTCGCTGCGCACCTCACGGACGTGCTGGCGGCTGGCTGGACTGGCGCCGGCTGACCTGGCCGCCGCTGGCTGACCTGGCCGCCGCTGGCTGACCTGGCCGGGCCGCCCGGGCGCCCGTACCGGCGGAAGTCAGCCGAGGCCGAAGACGCCGGCCGCGTTGCCGCCCCAGGCCGCGGCCACCTGCTCGGCAGTGCAGCCCGCGCCGAGCAGTGCCTTCTCCAGCGCCCGGGCGTTGCGCTCGACGCCTGGCACGCCCGGCCAGTCGGTCCCGAAGATCATCTTGTCGGCGAGCCGGCGCAGCGCCGGGCCGTAGTAGTCCGCCAGCCGCTGCGGCGGCAGCCCGGATACCTCCAGCCAGACCTGCGGCCGCATCAGCGCGACGAATGCCGCCTGCTCGTACCACCAGCCCCGGCCGCCGTGCGCGAGTACCACGGTGAGCTCGGGGAAGTCGCGGAACACGTCTTCGAGCAGCATCGGATCGGCATAGCTGTTGGACGACCCGGAGAACGTCGACGTGCCGCAGTGCACGATCACCGGCAGCCCGCGGTCCTGCGCCCAGGCGTAGGCCGGGTACAGCATCCGGTCCCGGGCCTCGAAGCCGCCGTGCACCGGGTGGATCTTCAGCGCCACCGCGCCGAGGTCCACCTGGCGGGCCAGCTCGGCGGTCACCGGGTAGTGCAGGTGCGGGTTGATGTTCGCCACCAGGCGGAACCGGTCCGGGTTGGCCGCCACCACCGGCAGCACGTCCTCGACCGGCTGGGTTCCGGTGGCCTTCGGGCTGTACTCGGTGAACAGCAGCACCTGGTCGGCGCCCTGGGCGGCGAAGTGCGCGTCGATCGCGGCCGGCCGCGGCGTGCCCTGCGCGTCGAACAGCTCATCCAGCGGCACCTCGCCGCCGAACGTGCGCACCCACGCCTGCCAGCCGGCCGACAGCGTCGGGATGCGGGCTACGTGCACGTGCGCGTCAACCAGCAGCCTCCCGTCGATCATGCGTGCTTCCGGCGGGCGGCCAGCTCGGCCAGCGCCAGCTCGCGCAGCCGGAACCGCTGCACCTTGCCGGTCGCCGTCAGCGGCAGCTCGGTCAGGAACAGCACGTGCCGGGGCCGCTTGAAGGCGGCGAGCCCGGCCCGGCAGAAGGCGATCAGCTCCGCGCCATCCAGCTGCTCGCCGGGCCGGGCGACCACGAAGGCCACCGCCGTGTTCAGTCCGTCGGCGTCCGGGACCGCTACCACCACGGCCTGCTCGACCGCCGGGTGGGCGCGCAGCCGGATCTCCACCTCGGCCGGTGACACCCACATGCCGCTGACCTTGAGCACGTCGTCGCTGCGGCCCAGGCAGGTGTAGTAGCCGTCGGTGTCCCGGGCGTAGATGTCGCCGGTGCGCAGCCATTCGCCGCGGAACACCTGCCGGGTCACGGCGCTGCGGCACCAGTAGCCGGTGGCGGCCGAGTCGCCCCTGACGTAGAGCGTGCCTGGCTCGCCGTCGCGGGCCGGCTGCCCGTCGGGGCCCTCGATCCGCACCTCGTAGCCGGCGACCGCCTCGCCGGTCGTGCCCGGCCGGACCCGGCCCGGGCGGTTGGAGATGAAGATGTGCAGCGCCTCGGTGGAGCCGATGCCGTCCAGCAGTTCCACGCCGAACCGCCCGGTGAACCTCTTGTACAGGTCGGTAGGCAGCGACTCGCCCGCGCTGACCGCCAGCCGGACGCTGGCGAAGGTGTCGTCGGGCAGGCCGGCGGCGAGCATCGCCGCGTACGTGCTGGGCGCCGCGAAGAACAGGGTCGGCCGCACCCGGGTCAGCACGCTGGCCAGCCGGGCGGGATTGGCCCGCGCGCGGTCCAGCACCGTGCGGGCGCCGGCCGACAGCGGGAACGTCAGCGTGTTGCCCAGGCCGTAGGCGAAGAACAGCTTGGCCGCCGAGTAGCACACGTCGTCCGGGCCGATGCCCAGCACCTCGGCGGCGTAGGTGAGCGCGGTGCTGCGCAGCGACCCGTGCCGGTGCATGGCCGCCTTGGGCGTGCCGGTGGTGCCCGAGGTGTACAGCCAGAACGCCGGGCTGTCGGCGAGGGTGGGCGCGGCCGCCCGGGCCGCCGCCGCATCGGCCGGCCCGGCCGCGGCCAGGAACGCGGTCAGCGTGCGGATCCGGGCCCGACCCTGCCCCGGCGCGGCCGGGCCGGGCGCGGCCAGTCCGGATGAGGGGCCGCCGTCGGCCAGCAGCGGCGCCAGGTCGCGGTCCGCGCCGGCGACCACCACGTCGCGTATCCCGGGCAGCGCCGCGGCCAGCGGCGCGGCGGCGATGAACTCGGGGCTGACCGCCAGCAGCGGGGCCCGGCTGTCGCGCGCCAGCTCCGCCAGGTCGGCAACGGTGGCCATGGTGCTGACCGGCACCGGCACGGCGCCGATCGACAGCCCGCCGAGGAACAGCGCGACCAGGTCGGGAGTATCGGCCATGCACAGCAGCAGCCGCTCTTCGGCCCGGACCCCGGCGGCGGCCAGCGCGGCGGCGGCCTGCCAGGCGCGCTGACTCAGCTCCCGGTAGGTGATGTCGGTGACCGCGCCGTCCAGGTCGACGGCAGTGGCGGCGATCCGGTCGCCGCCGGCTGCCGCCCGGTCGTGCAAGAGCCAGGCCGCCGCGTTGAACGGCTCGCCGAATACCTGGCCCGCCATGGCCGGCGGGCTGCCCGGCGGCCGGCCAGCCGCCGCGGGCGCGTTCGCGTCCATGCTCACTGCCGTGTCCCTTCCGCCAGCGCTGATCCGCCAGCGCTGACTGCCCGGCGCTGGCTGCCCGGCTGCGACCTCCGGACCCGGCCGCCCCGCGCCGGGCGGCCGCCGTGGCGGGCCGGCGGCGGGCGCCGGGTACAGGGCACAGAATCGCACGCACGCCCGGCCGGTGGGTAGCCCGGCCGCCAGCCGGCGGCCGGCCCGGCGGCCAGCCGGCGGCGGAGCAGGCGGCGATGCTGCCGTGCCCGGGGCAGGGCAGCGGGCAGGCAAGCTGCCCCGGGAGCCGGCGGGCTGTGGCACGCTGGCGGGCGTGAATATTGCGCAATCGGCCCGGTCCGGCCGCGGCAGCGCCCCCCGCGCCCGGTCGGCCTGGCGGCGGCGCCCTCCGGCTGACAGCCTGTGGTGGCCGGGGACCGCCGCCGCCGCCTTCACCCTGGCCCAGCTGGTCTTCGTCGTGCCCAGGCTCGGGCTCAGCTGGGACGAGACGGTCTACGCCAGCCAGGTCAGCCTGCACCTGCCGGCCGCGTACTTCGACCCGGCCCGGGCCCGCGGCATCCCGCTGCTGATCGCGCCGGTGGCCGCGTTCACCTCGTCGGCCACCGCGCTGCACGTCTACCTGGCCTTCGCGTCAGGCCTGGGGCTGTTCGCCGCGCTGGCGGTCTGGCGGGCGCTGCGGCCCGGCTGGCTGCTCGCGCTGGCGGGCCCGGCCTTCGCGGGCCTGTGGGTCACGCAGTATTACGGCCCGCAGGCCATGCCCGACCTGTGGCTCGCGCTAGCGGCGCTGGCCGCGGTCGGCTTCTTCCTGCGCGCGGTCGGCCCCGGACCAGCCGCCGCAGCCGGGACTGCCGCAGCCGGAACCGGGGCCACCAGAACCTCAGCCGGAACCGGCGTCGTCGGACCCGAGGCCGTGCGCCATCCGCCGCTGTCCCGGGGCGCGCTGGCCGGGCTGGCCGGCGCACTGGCGTTCGCCGCGCTGGTGCGGCCCGGCGACGCGGTGTTCCTCGCCGCCTGCCTGGCCGGCGCCGTACTCGTGCCCGGCTGGCGGCGGTGGCGGCTGCTCGTGGCGGTCGCGGCCGGCCTGGCCGCCGGGGGAGCGGAGTGGGTGATCGAGGCCTGGGCCCGGTTCGGCGGCCCGCTGCACCGGCTGCACCTGGCCGGCACCGAGCAGGGCGGCTTCGGCCTGCACCCGGCCCTGTGGGACGAGTTGCGGGCGGTCAACGGGCCGACGCTGTGCCGGCCCTGCACGATCGGCTACCGCTACCCCGAGCTGAGCCTGTGGTGGCTGGCGCTGCCGCTGCTGGCCGCGCTCGGGATCTGGGCCGCCCGCCGGGACGGCCTGCTGCGGTCGTCGCTGCTGCCGACGCTGTGCGCGCTCGGCGTCGGGTTCCAGTACCTGTTCCTGATCGGCTACGCCGCGCCCCGGTTCCTGCTGCCTGCCTACGCGCTGCTGGCCATCCCGGTCGCCGACGCGCTCGGCTGGCTGCTGACCTCGGTACCGGTCCGCTGGCAGGAGACCGCGCGCATGGTGGTCGGCCTGGCCCTGGTGCTGCAGGTCATCGCCCAGCATCTGGTGCTCGCCCACGAGGTGCGCGGGACCGTGCGCTATCACGCCGACTACCAGGTCATCGCGGCTGACCTGCACCGGCTCGGCGTCCGGCCGCCGTGCGTCATCAAGGGCGAGCAGTTCATCCCGATCGCCTACCTGGCCGGGTGCGCCTCGGCAGGATCGGCGAATGCCGCAGCCGCCGCCGGGCGTGCCGCGGTGCTGGAGTTCCGGCAGGTGCCGCCGCCGCGTTATGCCCGCGGCTGGCGCCGCTATCCGCTGCCGGGCACGCACGTGCTCGAGCTGGTCGGTTACCTGCCGCCCGGCCGGTGACCTCGGCGAGTGTGTGCTCTTGTGCCCGCTGGCCTGCGCCCGACCCCATAGAATGCGGTCCTTCGAGAAAACCCTTCCGGTAGGCGAGGCTTCTATTCATGCGCTGGTCACAGCTGCACATACCGACATTGCGCGAGGACCCGGCTGAGGCCGACGCGGCCAGCCACCGGCTGCTGCTGCGGGCCGGGTTCATCCGTCAGCTCATGGCCGGCCATTACAGCCTGCTGCCGCTGGGCATCCGGGTGCGGGCCAAGGTCATGGCTGTGATCCGGGAGGAGATGAACCGGATCGGCGCCCAGGAGTTCCTGCTGCCAGCCATGCAGCCCGCGCATATCTGGGAGCAGACCGGCCGGCTGGCGATCATGGGCGAGGAGATGTTCCGGCTGCGGGACCGCAAGGGCTCGCAGGTCGTGCTGGGCATGACGCACGAGGAGATCTTCACGACGCTGGCCGCCGAACTGTCGTCCTATCGCGAGCTGCCGCAGTTCTGGTACCAGATCCAGGTCAAGTTCCGGGACGAGCCGCGGCCCAAGAGCGGCCTGCTGCGGGTGCGCGAGTTCACGATGAAGGACTCCTACAGCTTCGACGTGGACGAGGCGGGCCTGGACGTCTCCTTCGAGGCGCACCGGGCGGCCTACGAGCGGATCTTCGAGCGGCTCGGCATCCCGGCCATCGCGGTCGAGGCGTCCAGCGGCACGATGGGCGGCACCGACTCGGTCGAGTTCATGTGCCCGTCCGACGCCGGCGAGGACCTGGTGGCCCGCTGCCCGAACTGCGGTTACGCGGCGAACCTGGAGAAGGCCACCGCCGCGCTGGCGCCGGTGCACGACGAGCCTGGCCCGGCCGAGCCGGTCCGGCTGGCCACCCCCGGCGTGCGCACGATCGACGACCTGGCCAACAAGCACGGCCTCGCCGCCGACCGGCAGATCAAGACGCTCGTGCAGGTCATCGACGGGAAGCTGACCCTGGTCCTGATGCGCGGCGATCATCCGCTGGCGGAGCAGAAGCTGATCGACGCTACCGGGACCACCGACATCCGGCCGGCCCAGGCCGAGGAGATCGTCGCCGCGCTCGGCGCCTCACCGGGCAGCCTCGGCGCCGTCGGGGTGAGCCTGCCGGTCATCGCGGACCTGGCGCTGCAGGGCCGCACCGATATGGCCACCGGCGCCAACACCGACGACTTCCACCTCACCGGCGTGGACGTCGCCCGGGACATCAGCGTCGGCGGGTGGGCCGACCTGCGCGAGGTCGCCGCGGGCGAGCCGTGCCCGCGCTGCCAGACGCCGCTGGAGCTGGTGCGGGCCATCGAGGTCGGGCACATCTTCAAGCTCGGCCGCAAGTACACCACCGCGCTCGGGGTGTCCGTGCTCGGCCCGGACGGGACGGCGATCACCCCGATCATGGGCAGCTACGGGATCGGCGTGGAGCGGGCGATGGCGGCGATCGCCGAGGTGCACCACGACGACGCCGGCCTGGTCTGGCCGCCGCAGGTGGCCCCGGCCGAGGTGACGGTGATCACGCTCACGCCCCGGGACGAGACGTCCAGGGACACGGCCGAGGATCTGTATGCGGAGCTGATCGCCGCCGGGGTCGACGCGATCATCGACGACCGGGACGAGCGGCCGGGCGTGAAGTACGCCGACGCGGAGCTGACCGGGATCCCGTGCCGGCTCGCGGTGGGCAAGCGCGACGTGGCCGAGGGAGTGGTGGAATTCGGCATCCGGGAAACCCGCGAGAAAGAGCGGGTGCCGATCGCCGACGCCGCCGCCCGCGTGCGCGCATACCTCGACAGCTCCCGGTAAGCCTGCGGCTAGCCGTCGGCTCAGCGGACGGAGTTCCGCGACCGCCAGCGGCGGGTGCGGGCAGCCAGTGACCGGACGGCCCACGAGCCCGTGCCCAGCGGGCCGTGCGTGCCCGGGCTGCTGGAGTGCGGCGTGCCGCCGCGGCCCGAGCCGGCCTGCTCGGCGGCCGGGAAAGCGCTGCTCCCGTGCACCGCCCCGGCGTGGCCGCCCCCCGACCTAGCGGGCGCGGCAGGCGCGGCGGAGGAGGCAGCCGTCGCGCGGTGGATTCCGAAGAACTCGGTGGAGTCGACGATCCGCTCGTTCTCGCTTGTCAGGTCCTGCCACTGGCTCTCGTTCAGCATCGTCGGCTCCTCCCGTGGACGCCCGGCGACGACGCCGCTGCGCCCCCACCAGCCCCCTGCCTCTTTCAGACTCGCCGGAAACCCTGCGGGCCCGTCCGGGCTGGTTACAACTCGATAACTCTTCTGCATGCCCCGTCCGGCGCGCCCGTTCTCCCAGCTGGGACGAAATACCGCCGCCGGCGTCATTAGTTATGACGCCGGCGGCGGCTGTTTAGTCAGCGCGGGATGGTAAAGAGTTCGTGAATTATTGCGCCGGACCGCGGCGGGAGGGTCATCATGCCGTCTCGCCGCGATCAGGGCCGGTGACCGGGACCCGGCCGGTCAGATCCGGGTCCACGCCTCGGTGAGCACGCTGCGCAGGATCTGCTCTATCTCGTCGAAGTGCTCCTGGGTGCAGGTCAGCGGGGGGGAGAGCTGGATGACCGGGTCGCCGCGGTCGTCGGCCCGGCAGATCAGCCCGGCGTCGAACAGCGCCTGGGACAGGAAGCCGCGCAGCAGCCGCTCGGACTCGTCGTCGTCGAAGGTCTCCCGGGTGGCCTTGTCCTTGACCATCTCGATCCCGTAGAAGTACCCGTCGCCGCGGACGTCGCCGACGATCGGCAGGTCGTTCAGCTTCTCCAGGGTGGCCCGGAACGCGGCCTCGTTCGCGCGGACGTTGCCGAGCAGGTCCTCCTTCTCGAAGATGTCCAGGTTGGCCAGGGCCACCGCGCAGGACACCGGATGACCGGCGAACGTGACGCCGTGCAGGAACGTGTGGTGCCCGTCGCTGAACGGCTCCATCAGCGCGTCGCTGGTGAGCATCCCGCCGAGCGGCGCGTACCCGGAGGTGGCGCCCTTGGCGAAGGTGATGATGTCGGGCTGGTAGCCGTAGCGCTGCGCGCCGAAGTAGTGGCCGAGCCGCCCGAAGGCGCAGATCACCTCGTCGGAGACCAGCAGCACGCCGTAACGGTCGCAGATCTCCCGCACCCGGGCGAAGTAGCCGGGCGGCGGCGGGAAGCAGCCGCCGGAGTTCTGCACCGGCTCCAGGAACACCGCGGCCACCGACTCCGGGCCCTCACGCAGGATCGCCCGCTCGATCTCGTCCGCGGCCCACACGCCGAACTCGGTCCGGTCGTGCGCGACGAACCCGGGCGCGCGGTAGAAGTTCGTGTTCGGCACCCGCACGCCGCCCGGCGGCAGCGGCTCGAACGGGTGCTTGATCGGCGGCAGGCCGGTAATCGCCAGCGCCCCCATCGAGGTCCCGTGGTAGGCGATATCGCGCGACAGCACCTTGTACCGGTCGGGCTCGCCGATGGTCCTGAAATACTGCTTGGCCAGCTTCCAGGCCGACTCGACCGCCTCCGAGCCGCTGGTAGTGAAGAACACCCGGTTCAGCTCACCCGGAGCCAGGCTGGCCAGCCGCTCGGCCAGCTCGATGGCCCGCGGGTGCGCATACGACCACAGCGGGAAGTAAGCCAGCTCGCTGGCCTGCCGGGCGCCGGCCTCGGCAATCTCGGTGCGGCCGTGCCCGACCTGGCTGACGAACAGCCCGGACAGCCCGTCGAGGTAACGCTTGCCGTGCTGGTCGTAGACGTACTCGCCGGAGCCGCGCACGATCAGCGGCACGTCAGCATCGTTGTAGGAGGACATGCGGGTGAAGTGCAGCCACATGTTCCGCTTGGCGGCAGCCTGGAGGGCCGTGATGTCGTAGGTGGGCTCGGTGCTGCTCATCTGGTCCCCCAGCTGTAGGTCTGCTTCTGCAACTTCAGGTAGACGAAGGTTTCGGTGGTGGCGACGGTCGGAACCGATCGGATCTGGCTGAGGATCTCCAGCAGCTGGTCATCGTCCTCGCAGACGACCTCGACCAGCAGGTCGAACGCGCCAGCGGTGATGACCACGTAGTCGATTTCGGTCATGTCCGCGAGCTGCGCGGCTACCCGTTCCAGGTCACCGCTGCAGCGCACGCCGATCATGGCCTGGCGGCGGAATCCGACCGTCATCGGGTCGGTGACCGCCACGATCTGCACGGCGCCGCTGTCGACCAGCCGCTGAACCCGCTGCCGCACGGCGGCCTCGGACAGCCCGACCGCCTTGCCGATCGCCGCGTAGGAGCGCCTGCCGTCCTGCTGCAGCTGCTCGATGATGTGCTTGGCCACGTCGTCGAGCACCAGGGTGTAGCTCGCCCGGTCCCGGCTGCCGCCGTCGCCGCGCGGCCTGCCGCTCACGGCGAGCGAGGGTCCTGGCGTGTGCGCCATCACTCTCCTTCGCCGTCCTGAACGCCAATGGTGTCATGAGTCCCTAATCTGTCAACCGATTCCGTGGCGGCACGCCCCTTTCGTAACGGATTCACTTGTGTGCCACCACATTATCTGTCAAGG
>JBKQSL010000252.1:0-13288 GCA_052143655.1 Streptosporangiaceae bacterium
AGCTAGCCGGAAGCGGAGCCAGGCCCCGCTGGCGGCAGCGGCGACGCCGGCCGGCCCGCGGTCGCCGCCAGGAACTGGCCGACGAGGCCGCCGGTGACCGCGGCCGCGACCGCGATGGCGGTCGCGGCCGGGACGTCGTGCACGGCGTACTCCTGGCGGCCCGCAGCGGTCGTCGCGGTGAGGGTCACCAGCCCCTGCCGGCGCTGGAACCAGCTCTGGTGCACGCGCCAGCCGATGATCCCGTCGGCGGACAGCACGCTGCGGCGGCGCACCAGGCTGCCGGTGGACATCACCACCCAGCCGTCCTGCACCCGGTGGCCCAGGTTGCGGTACCGGTCCTCGGCCAGGGCCGCCGCCGCCGGCAGCGCCGCCGCCGCGGCGAGCGGTGTCCAGGGCGGCCAGCCGGAGACCGCCGCGCCCGCAGCCGCCACGGCGACGAGGACGGCCGCGCCGGCCAGGGCCCGGTTATAGCGCCGCAGCCGGGCCCGGCGCCCGTGCCGGACCAGCGGGCCGGCGAACAGGTCAGCCGGGGCGCCGGATACCTCGGCGGCAACGGACCGGGCGACGGGGCGCGGGGCGGGCGGCAGCAGCAGCGAGCCGCCGCGCTCGGCGCCGTGCCCGACATGCAGGCCGGTGGTGATGGCGATGCACCGGGCCCCGCGGGCGGCGCGCAGCAGCAGCGGCTCGCTGATCTCCACGCCGCGCAGCCTGCTGGCATCGATGGTGATCGCCCGGGTGGACAGCAGCCCGCGGGTGACGCGCAGCGTGCCCGGGCCCTGGCGCACCAGCCGGAAGTTCCAGAAGATCGCGACGTACCCGGCCGTCGAGATCGCCACCATGCCGCCGATCACGATCAGCGCCCCGGCCAGCAGCCGGGACGCCAGTGGCAGCGCGATGAAGTCGGCGGTAATCCGGTGCACCTCGCCGATCGAGGTCACGTTGATATGCGTGGCGTCGGTGAACTGGGCGGCGAACCCGAACACGACTCCGACGATCACCATGCCGGTCAGCGTCAGCGGCGCGAACCGGACCCAGCCGGGCCGCAGCCGGACGATCTCCGTCTCCTGCTCGGCCGTCGCGGGCACCGCCGCATAGCCGGGCGGGCGCGCGCCGTTGCGGGAGCCCGCTGCCGCGGCCGTGCCCGGCCAGGAACCGGGATCGGCGACCGGGGCCGGACCGGGGGAAGGACCGGCGCCGGCGGGCCCGGCGCCGCGCGCTGCGCCGGGACGGCCAGCCGTCGCGGCCGGCCCGGGCGACGGCGGCAGGCTGGCCGTCGGGCCGGCCAGCAGCCGCGTCCGCAGCGCCTCGGCATCGGCCAGCGTCAGCGCGTCAAGCCGGAAGCCCGCACTGTCCCGGCGGTCGTTGCGCCCGGTGCCGATGCTGACCTCGCGCAGCCCCAGCATCCGGTAGACCACGTGCGCTGACAGGTCTACGGTCCGCACCCGGTCGCGGGCTACCGACAGCACCTTCTGGCTGAGCAGGCCATGCCGCAGGTAGACGCGGTCGCCAGTGATCCGGTACCGGGTGGTGAGCCAGCGGACGACGCTGGTGGTGACGGCGAGCGCGGCGAACGCCAGCCCCCAGTAGTTGGCCGGCCCGCCGCGCGCGTGCAGGTAGAGCAGCCCGAGCAGGAACGGCAGCAGCCGGGCCAGGTCGGTGACCGGACGGACGATCAGGCTGCGCGGGGACAGCCGCAGCCAGCCGGTATCAGGCCCGGTGCTGGCGGCCCAGGCGCCAGCCGGGCCGGGCCGGGCAGGCGCGGGGCCGCCGGGGACCCCCTCGCCGGGCGCCCCGGGGACCCGCTGATCGGACGGGCCGCGGGCCGGCGGCCCGGCGGGCTGGGCCGGCCAGGTCACGTCGCATCGCCCGGGACCTGGCCGGTCGCGACGGCGAGGTCGTCCAGCAGCCGGTCGGCGGTGGCGCGGTCCAGCCCGTGGATGTGCACCGGGCCGGCTGCCGAGGCCGTGGTCGCGGTGACGTTCGCCAGGCCGAACAGCCGCTCCCCGAACGACCGGTGGCTGTCGATCGTCTGGATTCGGCTGATTGGGGCGATGCGCCAGTGCACCGAGAACCAGCCGGCCCGGGTGTAGAGCGCGTCGGCGGTGACCTCCCAGCGGTGCACCCGGTACCGCCAGAGCGGCATGATCAGCGTGTGCGCGGCGCCGGCCGCCGCGGTCGCGGCCACCGCTGCCCACCAGGCGCCGGTCAGCTGGTTGAGCAGCACGATGGAGATCTCCACGGCGAGGACCGCCAGCCAGCTGCCCGCCGCCCGCGCGGTCCAGTACCGCACGGCCCGGCGGCTGACCCGGTGGCTGGGCGCCCGCAGGCTCGGCAGCAGCGGGTCCGCCGACCCGGCGTCAGTCATGACCCCAGCCTGCCACGGGGCGGCCCCGCGGGAAAATCCTCGACGCCGCAGGCCGTCGCGGCTACGAGCCCTGCCGCCAGGAGTCCAGGTACTCCTGCTGCGCAGGAGTCAGCTCATCGATCTCGGCGCCTAGCGAGGCGAGCGCGAGCCGGGCGATCTGAGCGTCGATCCGGGCCGGGATCGGCCGCAGCCCGGGTTCCGCCCCGGCGTTCCCGGCGGCCAGCCCGGCCAGCGCCAGGGCCTGGACGGCGAACGAAAGGTCCATCACAGCGGCCGGGCTGCCCTCGCCCGCCACCAGGTTGACCACCCTGCCCTCGGCCAGCAGGATCAGCCGCCGGCCGCTGGCGAGCACGTACTCGTCCGCGTGCGGCCGGACCCCGGCGTCAATCTTGATCGCCAGGCTGGCCAGGGCCCGGACATCGATCTCGGCGGCGAAGTGCCCGGCATTGGCCAGGATGGCCCCGTCGGGCAGCAGCGCCAGGTGCTCGGGCCCGATTACGTCCCGGGAGCCGGTCGCGGTGATGACGATCTCGGCGACCGGGGCCGCGTCGCGCATCGGCAGCACGGTGAAGCCCTGCAGGATCGCATCCAGCGCCCGCACCGGGTTGACCTCGGTCACCACCACCCGCGCGCCGAGGCCCCGGGCGCGCTCGGCGATCCCCTGGCCCGCGGCGCCGTAGCCCGCCACGACCATGGTCTGGCCGGCCAGCAGCGTGTTGGTGGCCCGCATGATCCCGTCCAGGACCGACTGCCCGGTGCCGTGCCGGTTGTCGTACAGCCGGCGCACCACCGACTCGTCGGCCGCGTAGACCGGGAAGGCGAGCGTGCCCGCGGCCGCCATCCGGCGCAGCCGGGCAGCGCCGGTCGCGGTGGCCTCGCAGCCGCCGCGCACCGCGGCCAGCAGCTCCGGGCGCTCGGCGTGCAGCGTGTTCACCAGGTCGCAGCCGTCGTCGATCACCAGGTCCGGGCCGCAGTCCAGGGCCCGGTGCAGGTGGCCGTAGTACGCGTCACGGTCCACGCCGGACCGGGCGAGCACCGTCACCCCCGGCTGCCCGGCCAGCGCGGCGGCGATGTCGTCCTGGGTGGACAGCGGGTTGGAGGCCGCCAGGTGCACGGTGCCGCCAGCCGCCCGGATCAGGTTCACCAGGCACGCCGTCTCCGGCGTGACGTGCAGGCAGGCAGCGACCGCCAGGCCCGCGAACGGCTGACTGGCCGCCAGCTGCGCGGCGATCAGGCCCAGCACCGGCATGGACCGGCTGGCCCACTCGATCCGGGGCTGGCCGACGCCGGCCAGCCCCGGATCGGCGATGTCAGAGCCGGTCACTGCGGGATGTGCCTAGTACCGGTAGCGGTCGGGCTTGTACGGCCCTTCGACCGGAACGTCGATGTAGGCCGCCTGCTCCTTGGTCAGGGTGGTCAGCTGCGCGCCGAGCGCGTCCAGGTGCAGCCGCGCGACCTTCTCGTCCAGGTGCTTGGGCAGCACGTGCACGCCGAGCGGGTACTCCTCGGCCCGGGTGAACAGCTCGATCTGCGCGATCACCTGGTTGGTGAAGCTGCTGGACATCACGAAGCTCGGATGGCCGGTCGCGTTGCCCAGGTTGAGCAGCCGCCCCTCGGACAGCACGATCACCGAGTGGCCGCCGGCGAACTGCCACTCGTCGACCTGCGGCTTGATCTGGTTCCGGCGGATGCCGGGCAGCCGGGCCAGGCCGGCCATGTCGATCTCGTTGTCGAAGTGCCCGATGTTGCCGACGATCGCCTGGTGCTTCATCTGGCTCATGTGCTCGGCGGTGATGATCCGCAGATTGCCGGTGGCCGTGACGAAGATGTCGGCGGTCGGCACCACATCCTCCAGCCGGGCGACCTGGAAGCCGTCCATGGCCGCCTGCAGGGCGCAGATCGGGTCGATCTCGGTCACGACGACCCGCGCGCCCTGCCCGCGCAGCGACTCCGCGCAGCCCTTGCCCACGTCCCCGTAGCCGCAGACGACCGCGACCTTGCCGCCGATGAGCACGTCGGTGGCCCGGTTGATGCCGTCCACCAGCGAGTGCCGGCAGCCGTACTTGTTGTCGAACTTGGACTTGGTCACGCTGTCGTTGACGTTGATCGCGGCGAACCGCAGCGTCCCGGCCCTGGCCATGTCATACAGCCGGTGCACGCCGGTGGTGGTCTCCTCGGTGACGCCCTGGATCCCGGCCGCGCACTGGGTCCACTTCTGCGGGCTGGCGGCCAGGCTAGCGCGCAGCACCCCCAGGATGACCTGCCACTCCTGCGGGTCGTCGTCGGCGGTGGCCGGCACCGTGCCGGCGGCCTCGAACTCCGCGCCCTTGTGCACCAGCAGCGTGGCGTCGCCGCCGTCGTCCAGCAGCATGTTCGGCCCGCTCTCGCCGGGCCAGGTGAGGGCCTGCTGCGTGCACCACCAGTACTCGTCCAGGGTCTCGCCCTTCCAGGCGAACACCGGGATCCCGCGCGGGTCGTCCGGCGTGCCCTCGGGCCCCACCGCCACCGCGGCGGCGGCATGGTCCTGGGTGGAGAAGATGTTGCAGCTGGCCCACCGCACCCGAGCGCCGAGCGCGGCCAGCGTCTCGATCAAGACCGCGGTCTGCACGGTCATGTGCAGCGATCCGGTGATCCGGGCCCCGCGCAGCGGCTGGGCATCGGCGTACTCCGCGCGCACGGCCATCAGGCCCGGCATCTCGTGCTCGGCCAGCCGGATCTCCTTGCGGCCGAACTCGGCGAGCGCCAGGTCGGCAACCTTGAACGGGACGTCCTGGTCAGTCATACGGCGAGCTCCTGGGTTTTCGGGGTGTGGTCTCGGGCGGGCGCCCGGCGCGGGCACCGGATACCGACGCTACGGGACGCCGGCGGGCGGCCGCATCCCGGGACCGGTGTTCCTGACAGGATTTTGTCAGATACTGGAATCATGCGGATTACCGAGGCCGCCCGGCGGCTGGGGATCTCCCCGCGCATGCTGCGCTACCGGGACTCGCTCGGCCTGCTCCCGGCCGTCCGGCGGGCCCCGGCCAGGACCGGGGCCCGCGCCCTGCGCGCGGCGCCGCCGGCGTCGCGCCACCGGCAGTTTTCTGCTGCTGACCTGGATGCGATCGCGGCCGGGCTGGCCATCGAGCGGCGGCATGACATCACCCCGGCGGCGCTGGCCTTCGGCCTGCAGGTGCTCGCCGACCCGCGGACCGCGGCGGAGGTCGCCGACCTGGGCCGCCGCATCGGCCGGATCCGGCCGATGCCGGCCCGGGCGCTGGACTTCGAGGCCGAGCGGGCCCGGCGGCTGCTCGGCCTCAGCCCGGAGCCCGGAGCCCGGCCCCGGCGGGCGCACACCGGCCAGTCTGGCTGAGCATCCGGTCAGCTGCGATGATGTTGCCGCCGGCGGGCCGGCTGGCCGCCGGCGGGCCGGCTGGCCGCTGGCGGGTCGGCTGGCCGGCCTCGCGCAGCTCCCGAGCTCAGCTGGAAGGACCGCCATGGCCGAACTCACCATCTCCATTGACCCGGAAGAGTTCCGGGGCCTGCTCGCCGTCGGCGAACTGGAGACGGCGGCGAGCGGAGAAGACGCGCCTGTCGAGAGCATCACCAAGGTGCTGCTGCACCATGCGCTGGCCGCGCGGCTGACGGAACTGGGCCTGCCGTGGAACCCGCCGGCGCAGGCGGTGCACGAGCGCGCGGCGCAGGCGAGCAAGCCGCCAGGCCGGCCGCGCGCCCTGCTGACCGACCCGCGGGCGCGCAAGTACGGCCTGGTCGCGGCGACCTTCGCGGTGCTGGTGACGCTGTGGGGCGGCTACATCCAGGACTGGACGTGGACCGGCTTCCAGGCGAACGACCAGCTCTGGGACTGGCTGAACCTGCTGCTGCTGCCCCTCGTGGTCGCCACGATCCCGCTGTGGATCGAGCGGCCGGACTCGATCAGCCGGGGGCGGCGGGTCACCTACCTGGCTCTGGCCGTGGCGTTCACGGCGTTCGTCATCGCCGGCTACCTGATCCCGCTGCGCTGGACCGGCTTCCCCGGCAACACCCTGTGGACCTGGTTCGAGCTGATCCTGCTGCCGGTGGCGGTAGCGAGCATCCGGCTCCTGCCGTCGGTGATCCGGACGCTGGACCCGTATCACAAGCCGCTGTTCACCTCCATGGCGGTGGTATGGGTCATCACGGTCATCGGCGGCTACGCCCTGAGCTGGACCTGGACCGGCTATCAGGGCAACACGCTCTGGGACTGGCTGCAGCTGCTGCTGTTGCCGCTGATCGTGCCGACCATCCTGGTGCCGACGACGCTGAAGTGGATGTCGAGCGGGTCCCGGCGCGCCGCGGCGCGTCCGGCTACCGGGAGTCGCTGGGACGGGATGGACGCGGCGGGCGGGGACGGAGCAGCCGGGCAGACCGGCGTGCGGCGCGGATCGCCGGGTCGGTGACATCCGCCCGGGCGGCCCGGTAGAAGTCCGGCTCCAGGAAGACCAGCTCGGCGATTGGCACGGCCGCCCGGATGCGCCGTTCGGCCGCGTCGATGGCTGCGACCACCACGGCGGCGGAGTCCTCCGGCCGGACCGCGATCTTCGCGGCCACCAGCAGCGTGTCCGGGCCGACGTGCAGCGTGCGCAGGTGGATGACGCGCTCGATCTGCGGCGCGCCTGACTCGATCGCGGCCACGATGGCCGCCTCGGTCACGGCGCTGGCCGACTCGCCGATCAGCAGGCTTTTCATCTCAGTAGCCAGGATCACGGCCACGCTGCCCAGCAGTACCCCCACGGCCAGCGATCCGGCCCCGTCCCAGCGGGCGTCCCCGGTGATCGTGGTCAGCGTCACGCCCGCGAACGCGAAGATCAGCCCGGCCAGCGCCGCGGAGTCCTCCAGCAGCACGGCCGGCAGCTCGGGGGCCTTGGCGTGCCGGATGAAGCTGCGCAGGCTGCGGCCGGCCCGCAGGCGGCTGGTCTCGGCGATCGCGGTCCGGAAGGAGAAGGCCTCCAGCACCAGCGCGATGGCCAGCACGCCGAACGCCACCGCCGGGCTGGTGATGTGCTCGGGATGGGCGATGCGCTGGATGCCCTCGTAAACCGAGAACGCCGCACCGACGGTGAACAGCACGACCGCGACCAGGAACGCGTAGAAGTACCGCTCGGCGCCGAAACCGAACTGGTGCTCCTCGGTCTGCGCACGGCGGGCCCGGGTCCGGCCGACGAGCAGCAGGATCTGGTTGCCGGAGTCGGCCACCGAGTGCACGGACTCGGCGAGCATCGAGGCCGAGCCGGTGATGACGAACGCGGCGAGCTTGGTAACGGCGATGCCCAGGTTCGACGCCAGGGCGGCCAGCACCGCACGCTTGCCGCCGTGCCCGGCCTGACCCCCGGCACCCTCGCCAGCCGCGGCGGGCTCGGTGCTGATGTCTGGGCCTTTCTGCGCGGCCGCGGCCGGCTAGCCGGCCGCCGGGTCGCGTGCCTCGTCGATCAGCAGCACCGGGATGTCGTCGCGGACCGGGTAGGCCAGGCCGCACTCGCCCGTGCACACCAGCTCGCTGGCCGCCTCGTCGGCGCGCAGCGGCGCACGGCACTTGGGACAGGCCAGGATGTCCAGCAGCCAGTCGTCGATGTTCATCTGCCCTCCGGGGTTGTCAGCGGCTCGGTCCGGCGGCCGGATCGCTGCGCACGATGCCCAGCACCGCATCCCGGATGCCCGCCAGGGTGGCCTCGTCGCCGGCCTCGACGTTCAGCCGCAGCAGCGGCTCGGTGTTGGACGGCCGCAGGTTGAACCACCAGTCCCCGGCGCTGACGGTCATCCCGTCGAGGTCGTCGACCGAGACCCCGGGGCGCCCGGCGAACGCCGCCCGGACACGGGCGGCCGCGGCGCCCTGATCGGCGACCTCGCTGTTGATCTCGCCGGTGGCGGTGTACCGGGCGTAGCCGGCCAGCAGCTCCGACAGCGGCCCCGGCTGGGAGCCGAGCGCGGCCAGCACGTGCAGCGCGGCCAGCATGCCGGAGTCGGCGAACCAGAAGTCCCGGAAGTAGAAGTGCCCGGAGTGCTCGCCGCCGAAGACCGCGCCGGTCTGCGCCATCCGCGCCTTGATGAACGAGTGCCCCACCCGGGTGCGGACCGGCCGCCCGCCGTTCTCGGCGATGATCTCCGGCACGGCACGCGAGGTGATCAGGTTGTGAATGACCACAGCGCCGGGCTCGCGGCGCAGCTCCCGCACCGCGATCAGCGCGGTCAGCACCGACGGCGAGACGATCTCGCCGCGCTCGTCGACGACGAAGCAGCGGTCGGCGTCGCCGTCGAAGGCCAGCCCGATGTCCGCGCCGGAACTGGTCACCGCGCGCTGCAGGTCGGCCAGGTTAGCCGGGTCGATCGGGTTGGCCTCGTGGTGCGGGAACGTGCCGTCCAGCTCGAAGTACAGCGGCACGGTCTCGACCGGCAGCCCGGCGAGCACCTTCGGCACCGTGTGCCCCGCCATGCCGTTCCCGGCGTCGACGGCCACCGTGAGCGGCCGGATGCCGGTCAGGTCGACCAGGCTCTTGAGGTGCTCGGCGTATCCCGGCAGCAGGTCGCGCCCGGTGACCGTGCCCGGCGGCCCGTCGTGCCCGGGCACCCCGTGCTCGGCCATCTCGCGCAGCTGCGCCAGCCCGGTGTCCTGGCCTACCGGCCTGGCCCCCGCCTGGCACAGCTTGATCCCGTTGTACTTGGCCGGGTTGTGGCTGGCTGTGACCATCGCGCCGGGGATGCCCAGGCTGCCGCTGGCGTAGTAGAGCATGTCGGTGGAGCCCAGCCCGGCGGCGATCACGTCGGCGCCCTGGGCGGCCGCCCCGGCCCCGAACGCCTCGGCCAGCGGTGCCGACGAGGTGCGCATGTCGTGCACGGTGACGACAGCGGGGGCGCCGGTCAGCCGGACGAACGCGGCCCCGACCGCGGCGGCCACCGACTCGTCGAGCTCGTCGGGGACGATGCCGCGGATGTCGTAGGCCTTGAAGATCCTGGCGTAGTCGGGCACTGCGTCTGCCTCCCGTTGAATGACCTTGCTGATCGCGCTCCAGGGCACGCGCATTACCGGCACCGAGCCTATCGGCCCGGCTGGCGGCCGCGATCCGGTCCCGGCCGCGAGCCTGCATCCCGCGGACCGCAGCAGCGCCCGGGGCGCCGCCCCGTCCCGGGATTGCGGCTCAATCCGGCGGCTCAGTCCGGCGGCCCCGACCGCAGCACCCGCAGGTGACCGCGGCGGCCTACCTCGATGCCCTGGCCGACCGGCTCGGCGGCAGCGCGCGGCACGGCGGCCTCCCGGACCGCGTTGGCCAGCGCCTCAAGGTCGTCGGCCGCCTCCTGCTCGGCGGGCCCGGTCGGCAGCCGGACCACATCCCAGCCGCGCGGCGCAGTCAGCCGGTCCGCATGCGCGGCGCACAGGTCATAGCAATGCGGCTCGGAATAGGCGGCCAGCGGCCCGAGCACCGCGGTGGAGTCGCGGTAGACATAGGTCAGGGTGTAGACGGCTAGCTTCCGGCAGGCCGGCCGGGAGCAGGTTCGGGCAGTCAACTGCCCGCCCCGTCCAGGCTGCCGCAGTCCGTGCCGGTCATGGTGGCGCTCTCAGTTCCGAGCGGGACGGTAGCGGACCGCCGCGACCCGCAGAAGGCAGGCCCGCGTACATCGCTCACAACGGCTGACCGTACCTACCAGCCGACGGTAATGCCACCACCCGGGGCACCTGTGCCAATTCGTGTCTCCGGCAGGCCGCCGGGAGGCGATAGCCTCGGTCACCGTGAGCAGCAATGACGGGCCGCGGCCGGCCGCCGGGCCGATCCGGCGGCGGGACCGGCACGGCCGCGGGCTGCGCGGGCCGCTGGCCCCGCCGGACTCGCCGCTGTACCGCACCAGGGCCGAGCAGTTCGACGAGCTGGTGCTGCAGGCGGTCGCCCGGCTGGAGCCGCGCTGGGAGTCCGAGCTGGCGACGGTGGAGTTCGCGGTGGAGGAGATCCCCGCGGCGGACCCGCCGCCGGACATCCTGGATCCGGTGCCGCTGGCCCGGCTCGAGCCCGGAGAGCCCGGCCCGGGTCGCCCCGGCCAGCCCGCCCGGCCGGCCCGCATCGTGCTCTACCGGCGGCCGCTGCTGGCCCGGTCCGAGAACGAGGACGAGCTGGCCGACCTGATCCTCGATGTGGTGGTGGAGGAATTCGCCCGGCTGCTCGGCCTGGACCCGGAGATCGTCGATCCCGGCTACGGGGCCGACTGACCCCGGGGCCGACTGACCCCGGCCCGGGTCAGGGCAGGACGGCGGTCAGCGAGCTGCGCACGGCCGGCAGCGGCACCGAGGTCAGCGAGCTGGCACCGGGCAGCAGCGAGCTGACGGCCGAGCCCGCCGAGATCACCCGGCCGGCGTAGAGCGGGCCGGAGCCCGGCTGCGGCGTGATCAGCACGGCGAACTGAGCGGCGGACTGGCCGGCTGGCCGCCGGAGCCGGACCGTGATCGTGTGACCGGCGGCCACGTGCACGACCTGACCGGAGGCGCCGAACGCCGAGCCCGAGGTGGCCGTCGCCAGGCGCGCGCTGGCCGCGCCGCCCGGGGCGGACAGCACCAGCTCAGCCGGCCGGCCGGAACCGCCGGGCACGGCGGCGAGCACGCTCTGCTGCTGGATCGGGCCGGTCGCCCCGGTGATCGCGCCAGGGCCGCCGGAGCCGCCGCCGGGAACCATCAGCGAGGCCGTGACCGGCACGTTCGCGGAGATCTTCAGCGCCGCCGGTATCCCGCCCAGGGACGGCAGCGGGATGCCGACCGCCGATCCGCTGGGCAGGTTGATGCCACTGCCGCCGGCCGGCTGATAGGAGCCCTTGGATGTCACGGCGGTGAGCTTGACCTGGGCGTCCACGGTTCCGGGCACGGCCACGTACAGCTCGCGGGCGCCCGCGGAGCCGGGCAGCCCAGGGACGACCAGGTGGCGGGCCGGGTCCTGCGCGGCCGGCAGCCAGGTACCCGGGCTGGCGGTGCTCTTGCCCTCCCGCACCGCCGCCACGACCTGTCCGACGCTCGTGGTCACGTGCAGCCAGACGGCCCGGGAATGGCGCAGCAGGCCAGCCAGCGACTGGATCACCATGCCGTGCGCGGGCACGCTGACCCCGGTGTCGGCGCTGCCCAGCAGCGGGCCGCTGTCGGTGGCCGCGGTCACCTGGGCGTCGGCGGGCTGGCTGTCGGTGTTCATCAGGTACAGCTCGACGCTGGCCGCGCTCGCCGCGCCCGGGCCGGTGAACCAGAAGTCGGTGCCCGGCGCTCCGCAGCGGGCCGTCGGCTCGCCGCCGGAGTCGGTCTGCTCGACTTCCAGGCCCTGGGCCAGCGGACCGCTCGCTGTCACCAGCACGCCGCCGCGCCCGGTGACAGTGGGCACAGCCGTCCCGGAGACGGCCTGAGCGGCACCACCACGGGCCGCGGGCACCGCCCGCAGGGCCAGCCTGCCGGCGTCCGTGACGGTCCCTGCCGGGGCCGCCGCCGACGACAGCCGGGTGATCGCCGCACTGCCCGCGGCGGAAGCAGCCGAGCCGACCGGCGCCGTCGCGATCGCGACGCCGCCGCTGGTTGCCCCGGCCGAGCCTGGCCCCGCGCAGGCCCGCACGGCCGTGGAGACGGCGGCCTGGCGCTGCCCCGCCGTCTGGCTGCTCTGCGCTACCGCGGCCGGACGGCTGACCGCCGCGGCGGCGTACAGACCCGCCGCCACGATCAGCACCAGTGCCGCGAAAGCCAGACGGCTGCCCGGCAGCTTGCTCACTGGCCATCATCCTCGTCGTAGTCGGGCGCCGGCCAGCGCGGCGGCGGCATCTGCCCGGCGGCGGACCGGGGCCCGCCCCCGGTGCGCGGCCGGGCCGACGGCCGCTGTGCCGCAGCGCCCGGGCCGCCTTGCGGCAGCGGCGCCAGCTCGCCGGACGGCCAGCCCTGCCCGGCATCCGGCGGCGGCCAGGCCGCGTCCGGGCCGGTGCCTGGCGAGCCCTGCGCTCCGGCCGGCTGCTGCCAGGACTGCGGGCCATCACGCTCGGGCCAGGACTGCGGCCCGTCCGGCTCGGGCCAGCCGCCGGTCCGGTCTGCCGCCGGCCAGCCAGCCGGCTCGGCCTCGGCTGGCCAGCCGCCAGGCGCCCGCTGGTCCGGCCAGGCTGACGGCTGGGCAGGCGCGGGACTGTCCCGGCCCGATGCCTGCGGATGCGCAGGATAGCCGCCCGGCTCCTGATAATCCTGATAGTCCGGCTCCTGATAGTCCTGCCCCGGTATGCCGCGGCGCGGCGCGGCGCTGGCGTCGCGGGGACCGCCGCCGTCACGGGCCCGCTGGGCGGCCGGCACCGGCAGGTCCCAGGGTGCGCCGCCCTGCGATGGCGCATCCTGCGGTGGCGCACCGTGCGGCATCGGGCCGTGCGGCATCGGGCCGGGGTAGGACGCCGACTCGCGGTAGGGGGCCGGCTCGGCATACCGCGAGCGCGGGTCGTAGCCGGCGGCGTCGCCGTACCCGGCCGGGTCACCGTAATCGGCCTGACCGCCGGACGCCGGGTCGGCATGCACGGCAGCCTGGCCGGGCACGCCGGGCGGCCCGTACGGCGCGGGACCCGGATAGCCGACCGCGGGCTGCCCACTGCCGGCCGGCTGATCCTGCGCAGGTCCGCGGCGGCCGGCCGGGGCCTTGCGACCGCGCTGGCCACCGCCCAGCCGACGGCCAAGACCCCCGCGCAGTCCGCTGCCCGCCCGGCCGCGGCCCGACCCGGGCCCGTCGCTGGTCCGCCCGCCTGGGCGCCCGGCCGCACCGCCGTTGATCTCTGGGCCGCCGGCGACCGCGCCCGCCGGGACCCCGTCCGCCGGGACCGCGCCGGCCGGGACCGCGCCGGCCGCCGCTGCACTGGCCCCTGCGGCCGCAGGCGCCGCGGCTCCATATTCGGCATATTCGGCGGCGCGGGCGGCGTCCAGCTGGCCGG
>JBKQSL010000253.1:0-41258 GCA_052143655.1 Streptosporangiaceae bacterium
CGACCGCCATCGCGGTCGCGGCCGCGGTCACCGGCGGCCTCGTCGGCCAGTTCCTGGCGGCGACCGCGGGCCGGCCGGCGTCGCCGCTGCCGCCAGCGGGGCCTGGCTCCGCTTCCGGCTAGCTTCGCTTGCCGATGACGAAGTTCGGGGTCAGATCAAGGCTAAGCCGGCGGCGTGAAGCCGCCCGCGCCGCCGGCCGGATCCGGCTGCTCGTCCAGCGGGCGGCCCGGCCCGGGATCCAGCCCCGGCGCCGACCGGCCGCCGGAGCCGCTGCCGGGTGGCGGGGCGTAGCCATTGCCGGGTGGCGGGGTGTAGCCATTGCCGGGTGGCGGGGTGTAGCCGCCGGGCCCGGGGCCGGCGGCGCGCGGCGGCGGGCCTGCCCCGGCCGCGTACCGGGCGGCCAGCCGGGCGTGATCGCGATCCCGGCGCACCGCCAGCACCGCGGCGAGGTAGGCGGCCGGCGGCGTGCCAGCCGGGGGCGGCGGGCTGACCTGCCCGGCCACCGCCGTGGCGAGCTGCAGGCCAAGCTGGTCGCGGGCCGCGGGACGCAGGTCGGCGTAGCGGCGCAGGTAGCTGGCGGCCGCCTCGGCGGTCTGGTCGGAGAGGCGGGACAGCTCCAGGGTGGTCGCCCAGCCGGCCAGCGGCGGCGGGACCACCGCGAGCTCGGGGGCCAGCGGCCGGCGGGCCGGCACCCGCTCGGCGATGACGAACGTGCCAGCCGCCAGGTCGCCGAGCCGCTTGCCGCGCGCCGACAGCATCGAGGTGATCAGCGCGATCGGCGGGCCGATGAAGAAGACCCAGATCTCCAGGACGCCGACCAGCGCCCGCACCAGGGCCTGGCGGAACCGCTCGGGGCTGCCGTCGTCGCCCACCACCCGCAGGCCGAGCGCTGTCTTGCCCGGGGACTTGCCCCGGGTCAGCGTCTCGAAGATCGTCGGATAGCCGACGATGATGAGCACATAGCCGGTCAGCGAGATCGCGGTCAGGCTCGCGGCGTCCAGGTGCCCGGCCCGCGGGAGCACCACGATCAGGGTGACCACGATCAGCACGATCTGGATCAGCACGTCGAGCAGCAGCGCGGCCAGCCGGGCCGGGAACCCGGCGATGGGCACATCGAGAATGACCGCCTCGCCGGTCACCACATCGGCCACTGGCCCTTACCGCCCTCCGGTCCGCCGCGCGCGCCGGCGGCATTGCCAGCCCAGAGTATCCGCGCCCGCGCCAGTAGTCTGCTGGCGTGGACACCGATGCGTTCGCCGCCGCGCACCAGGCTGACTGGCATCGCCTGGACCACCTGGTCCGGCGCCGGCGCCGGCTGTCCGGCGAGGAGATCGACGAGCTGGTCGCCAGCTACCAGCGGACGGCCACCCACCTGTCGGTGCTGCAGGCCAGCGGCGCGGATCCGGCCCTGGTGGCGAGGCTGTCCACCCGGCTGGCGCGAGCCCGCGCGGCGGTCGGCGGCGCGCACGCCCCGGCCTGGCGCTCGGCGGCCCGGTTCGCGGCCGTCTCGTTCCCGCTGATGGCCTGGCGGCTGCGCTGGTGGTGGCTGGCCACCGCGGCCGCCTCGCTGCTGCTCGCGCTGATCATCGCCTGGTGGATCGCGGGCAATCCCGCCGTCCAGGCCAGCCTGCTGCCCCGGTCGGCGGCAGCCCGCCTGGTCAACCACCAGTTCCGCGGCTACTACTCGCAGTACGCGGCTGCCTCGTTCGCGGCGAAGGTATGGACCAACAACGTCTGGGTGGCCGCCGAGGCCCTCGTCTTCGGCATCGCGCTCGGCCTGCCCACGCTGTTCGTGCTGCTGACCAACGCCCTGAACCTCGGGGTGGACGGCGGGCTGATGGCGGCCTACGGACGGTCGGGGGAGTTCTTCACGCTGATCCTCCCGCACGGGATGCTGGAGCTGTCGGCGGTGTTCCTGGCCGCCGCCGCGGGCCTGCGGCTCGGCTGGACGATCATCGATCCCGGCCCGCGCACCCGGGCGCAGGCGCTGGCTGCGGAGGGCCGCGAGACCATCACGATCGCGCTCGGGCTGATCGTCGTGCTGCTGGTGTCCGGGCTGATCGAGGCGTTCGTAACCCCGTCGCCGCTGCCGTCCTGGGCACGGATCGGCATCGGCGGCTGCGCCGAGGCCGCCTTCCTCGGCTACGTGATCGTGGCCGGCCGCCGCGCCGTGGCGGCCGGCGCCTCCGCGGACATGGAGCAGGCACCCGACCAGCTGCCGGTGGCCGGATAGCCCAGTGCCGGAAGGCGCTCCGGCTACAGCTGGCCGGCCGCCTTCAGGCTCAGGTAGGCATCGGTCAGCACGGACGGCAGCCGGTCCGGCGGGGCGTCGACCACCTGGACGCCGCGGCGGCGCAGCAGCGCGCTGACCCGGGCCCGCTCGGACCGGGCGCGCTCGGCCGCAGCGGCGGCGTAGACGGCCGGGGCGTCCGCGCGGCCCGCGGCCATCTCCGCCAGCCGCGGATCGGCGACCGCGGCCAGCAGCAGCCGGTGCCTGGCCGCCAGCACGCCGAGCCTGGGCAGCAGGCTCTCGCTGATCGCGGCCTCGTTGAGGTCGGTCATCAGCACTACCAGGCAGCGCTGCCGGGCCGCCGCGAGCACCGCCCCGGCCAGCACGCCGCCGTCCGACTCGATCAGCTCCGCCTCCAGCCCGGCCATCGCGTTGGTGAGCGCGGGCAGCACCTCCGACCGCGACGCGCCGAGCACGCGGGCCCGCACCCGCCGGTCGGCGGCCAGCAGGCCGACCCGGTCCCCGGCCCGGCTGGCCACCGCCGCCAGCAGCAGCGCGGCGTCCATCGAGGCGTCCAGCCGGGGGACTCCGCTGACCCGCCCGGCCGAGGTGCGCCCGGTGTCCAGCACGATCAGGATCCGGCGGTCCCGCTCCGGCCGCCAGGTGCGGACCAGCACGTCGGTATGCCGGGCCGAGGACCGCCAGTCGATGGAGCGCACGTCGTCGCCGACCACGTACTCGCGCAGCGAGTCGAACTCGCTGCCCTGGCCGCGCAGCAGTGACCGGTGCTGGCCGTCGAGCTGGCGCAGCGCGGCCAGCTTCTCCGGCAGGTGCCGGCGGCTGCCGAATGGCGGCAGCACCCGCACGGTCCACGGGGCGCGGTGCCGGCCCTGCCGCCCGGCCAGGCCGAGCGGGCCGAGGGACCGGACGGTCACCTCGCCTGCGGGCGTATCCCCGCGCCGCTGCGGGACCAGCACGGTGGCCAGGCTCGCCTGGCCGCCAGCCGGCACCGTCAGCGGCGCCCGGCCCGGCCGGGCACCGGCGCTCGGCCGCCAGCCGTCCCGGACCAGGCCGCGCAGCGGACGGCGGCCGGGGTTGCTGATCGTCACCGTGACCGTTCCCGGCTGCCCGAGCAGGATCCGGGTATCGCCGGACCGGCGCACCGTCAGCGGCCGGACCGGGGCGGCCAGCACGATGTCAACGACGATGGCCGCCAGGATCAGGCCGTCCACCGCGGCCAGCGCGGCCACCGTCCGCACGGCGAGCACCACCAGGACACCGCCCAGCGCGGCCAGCGCGGCCCGCCCGGTCAGGGCCATGCGCCCGCCGCCGCCTTCTGGCCCGGCTTGCTCACCGGGGCACCGGAACCGAGCCGAGTACGCCGTCCAGGACCCCGTCGGCCGTTGCGCCCTCCAGCTCGGCCTCGGGCCGGAGGATGACCCGGTGCCGGAAGGTGGGCCGGGCCAGCGCCTTGACGTCGTCGGGGGTGACGTAGTCCCGGCCGGACAGGAACGCCCAGGCCCGGCTGGTGGCCAGCAGCGCAGTCGCGCCGCGCGGCGAGACGCCCAGCTGCAGCGACGGCGAGAACCGGGTGGCCCGGCAGATGTCGACGATGTACCCGGCGACCTCCGGCGACAGCCGGACCCGCGCCGCGGCCGCGCGGGCGGCCGCAAGCTCGCCCGGCCCGGCCACCGGCCGGATCCCGGCGGCTGGCAGGTCGCGCGGGTCGAAGCCGGCGGCGTGCCGGGCCAGTATCCCGATCTCCTCGGCTCGCTCGGGCAGCGCCACCGTGAGCTTGAGCAGGAACCGGTCGAGCTGCGCCTCGGGCAGCACGTACGTGCCCTCGTACTCCACCGGGTTCTGGGTGGCGACCACCAGGAACGGGACGGGCAGCGGCCGCGGCGTGCCCTCCACCGACACCTGGCGCTCTTCCATCGCCTCCAGCAGCGCCGCCTGGGTTTTGGGCGGGGTGCGGTTGATCTCGTCGGCCAGCAGCAGGTTGGTGAAGACCGGGCCCTCGCGGAACTGGAACTGCGCGGTCCTGGCGTCGTAGATCAGCGATCCGGTCACGTCACCCGGCATCAGGTCCGGGGTGAACTGCACCCGCTTGCCGGACAGCGCCAAGGCCGCGGCCAGGGACCGCACCAGCAGCGTCTTGGCTACCCCCGGCACGCCTTCCAGCAGCACGTGCCCCTGGCACAGCAGCGCGATGAGCAGGCCGGTGACCACCTGGTCCTGGCCGACGACGGCCTTGGCCACCTCGGCCCGCACCGCGGCGAGCGACCCGCGCGGGTCAGCCGCCGGGGGCCCGGCCGACGACACGGGCGGGCCGTGCGGGGCAGCGGGGCTGGGCGGGGCCTGCCCGCCAGGGCCGGCCGCGGCGGGGACTTCGGCGTTCACTGCGCGAGCACCTCACTTTCCAGCGAATCCAGGCCGACGGCGAGCGCGACCAGCGCGGCATCACTGCCCGGCGGCGGCCCGTACATCATCTCGGTGATCGCGCTCGCGGGCAGGTGAGATCGCGCGGCCAGCGCCGCCACGACCCGTTCGGCGCTGGCATCCGGCGGCTGGCCGAGCCGGGGCAGCAGGCGGCCGCGGGCAGCGGTCCGCAGTGCCGCCGCGGACCGCTCCCGGGCCCGCCTGGCCGCGTACAGCCGGGCGTGGCCCTCGACCGTCTCCGATGCGCGGACCACGACCGGCAGCCGCTCGGCGATGAGCGGCCCGAGGCGGCGCGCCCGCCAGGCCGCCGCGAGCAGCACCGCAATGCCGAGCTGAGCAGCGACCAGCCAGGCGCCGAGCGGCACCAGGCTGGTGATCGTGCGCGAGTGGCCGGTCGCGCCGGCCGCCACCGCCTGCGACGGCACCAGCCAGACGACCCGGCCCGTGCCCAGCAGGTTCAGGGCCAGTGCCGCGTCGCCCTGCTGGGCCAGCTGGCCGTTAGCCAGCGCCGCGCCGGAGCCGAGCACGGTCACCACCCGGGCGCCGGAGGTGTACTGGACCAGGGACGGCGCGCCGTCGACCCGGTAGCAGCTGATGCCGCCCGGCGTGCCAGGCAGCAGCTCCAGGCCGGTCTCGCCCGCCTGCGCGGGCCCGGCGCGGACGGCGGCCGTCAGCGCGCAGCCTGGCGGCGCGATCGCGGTCGGCAGGATCTGGCTGATCCGCACCTGCGGTGCGATCGCTGCGAGCGCCACGGCTGTGGGCTCGATCAGGATGACGTGCCGGCCGGCCAGGGCCAGCGCGGACAGCTGGCGCCGGGACAGGTACTCCGGGCTGGTGATCACCAGCGTCGTGCCCGGTGTGCTCGCCGCTCGCGCCGCGGCGGGCGATGTCGTCCGGATCACCGTCGCCCCGCGGCCGGACGCCACGGCGGCCAGGGCGTGACTGCCGTAGGGGCCGGTGCCTGCCGGGTCCAGGTAGCCGGAGGCCGGGGGCCTTGGCGCGATCAGCGTGATGGCAGCACCGCCGAGCAGGACCAGCGCTGCCAGGGCCAGCGGAACCCGCCAGCGCCGCCAGGGCCCGGGTGCGCTCCGGCCGGCCGGCGGGGCGCTGCCCTGGCCGCCCGGCCCGGCCGCCGGTCCGCTGCCGGACGGGCCAGGCAGGTCCGGATGAGCGGCCGCAGGCGGCGAGCCGGCCAGGCCTGCGGCCGCGGACGGCCCCGTCATGGCGGTGGTCCCGGCACCCGGCCGGAGGCCACCGCAGCCGGCTGCGGACCCGCCCGGTCGCCCGGCCGGGCGGCCATGACCTGTGCGTCCAGGTCCCGCAGCCGCTCGTAGCCAGCCGCGCTGCCCGGCCGGCCGCCGTAGCGGACGTCGTCGAACAGCCGGGCGGCGGCGCTGAGGCCCTCGGCCTGCCCGGGCAGTGCGGCAGAGGTCTCGGCGGCAAGCTCGTCGGCGGTCCGCCCGGGCCGCGGCGCCAGTATGCCGCGTTCTTCCAGGCCGACCGCGATTGCCCGCAGGCGCTCTACGATGGCCGCGCCGTAATCACCGGCTGCCGCGCGCTGTTCGGCCGCGAGCCGGTACGCGGCGGCGGTGCGGACCGGGCCGGCCAGCACCGGGCGGCGCGCCTGGCTGCTGCGGGCCGGGCGGACCCAGGCGACGACCACGGCGGCCAGCAGCACCACCACCGCGACCACCGTGATCAGTGCCCACCAGCCGCCCGGAAAGCTGGCGCTGGCCTGATTGAGGAACCTGGCAAAGAAACTGCCGACAGCGTTCAGCACGCGCTGGCGCAGCGACGGCTGGTACATGGCCTTGCTCAGCTCGCGGCGGGCCAGCCGCTGCGCGGCGCCGCGACCGATGCCGCCCTGCGGGCCGGTCGCGGCCGCGACGGCGGTCCGGCCCAGGGCGGCCAGCAGATCCGCACCGGTCACCACGCCGCGGGCGTGGCCGACCCGGCCGCCGGCGTCGCGGGCCCGGCCGCGGGCGGCCGCCACAGGGAGCTGAGCTCGTCCCCGGTGAGCTGGCCGCCCTGCACCGCTCCGCGCAGCACGATGTCCAGGCCCTCCCGGCGCATCCGCATGTCCAGGTACAGCAGCACGGTCACGCCGGCGCTGACCGGCCTGGTCACCGCGGATGCCACGATGCTGCCGATGGTGCTGATGAGGACCGCGAGCACGCTGACGCCGCCGACCGCGCTGGCCGAGCCGAGGCCGACCGAGCTGAAACCACCGCCGGCCGCTGCCGCGGCGAGGTCGAACGGCAGTTCCAGGATAAACGCCGCGATCAGCACGATCACGCCCGTCAGCAGGAAGATGCCCAGCAGCCGCCAGAAGCTGCCGGTGACCAGCTGCCGCGACCGGCGCAGGGCGCTCCACGGCCCGAGGTGCTCCAGCACCACTGCCGGAGTGGCCAGGCTCAGCAGTACCAGCAGCCAGATGGTGGCCACGGTCGCGGCGAGGAAGCCCAGGATGCCGACGATGGCCGCGGCCGGCCCGGCGTGCGCCAGGGCCAGCAGCACGACAATGGCGGCCAGCGGAACCCAGACCGCCAGGATTATGCCGACCGTCAGCGCGGCGGCCCCGAGCACGGCAGGCAGCCGCCCGATCTGCCAGGCCTCGCCGATGCCGATCTTGCGGCCGAGCACGCCCCGGCCGATGACCCCCGTCAGCAGGCCCGACAGCACGCTCTGGAACACGAACGCCAGGATGAACGTCGCCGCGGCGGTGGGCAGCAGCACCTCGGCCAGCCGGGTGATCAGCTGGCCGGCCTGCCCGGGGGTGGCCGTGGAGTTCAGCGTGAGGTTGCCCAGGAGGTGCCGCTCCATCAGCCCGATGCCGGCCGAGCAGACGCCGTAGCAGGTCAGCACGATGGCGGCCAGGCCGAGGGTGGCGGCCGGGTTCCGCCGCACGCTGGTGAACGCGCCGTTGAGTATGTCGCTGAGGCCGAGCGGCCGCAGCGGGATCCCGCCCGGCGCGGGCGCCGCGGGCTGCCACCCGCCCGGACCCCATCCGGTCTGCCCGTACCCGGTCTGCCCGTATCCCGGCTGCGCGTATCCGCCGGCCTGTCCGTATCCGGGCTGTCCGTATCCCGGCTGCGCGTATCCGCCGGCCTGTCCGTACCCGGGCTGTCCGTATCCGGGCTGGGGGTATCCGCCCGGCTGACCGTACCCGCCGCCCTGCCTGTACCCGGGCTGTCCGTACCCGGGCTGTCCGTACCCGGGCTGGCCGTATCCGGGCTGCCCGTACCCGGGCTGGGAGTATCCGGGCTGCGGTGGCGCCGGCTGTGCGGGGCCGGGCTGGGCGTACCCGCTCTGTGCGGGCTGCCTCTGCTGGTAACCCGGCCTGCCGTGCGCCGCCGGGCCGGAGCCAGGCGGCGCCGCGCCCTGGTCCGGCGGCTGCCGGTATTCCGGTGGCTGCCCGCCCGGCTCGCCGCCTGGCCCGCCGCCCGGCTGGGCGTCCGCCTGGCCGGGCTGCTCGTCCGCAGGCGCCTCGCCATCCGGCTGGTCTGACCCCGGCCAGGGCGTGCTGTCGGTCATCGTGTTGTCTCCTCGGCCGCCGACGGCGGCTGTGCTCCGGCTCGGCTGCCGCCGCAGCGTTCCCCGTCCGGTCCGGCCAATACTTGCACGATTGGGTGCTGAATGAGAGGCGCGGATCGTTACGGAATCGCATATTCACTGGCGGCGCGCGGGGGTGCCTGCTACGGCTGCCGGCGCCCCGGCCAGGGCCAGCGTTCGCCAGCCGCCTGATCGTCGCGCACACTCATGACGTGAGCATTCCCGCGCTGCGCTGGATCGACCCGCCAGTCGGCCCCGCGGTCGCGCTGCTGGACCAGACCCGGCTGCCTGCCGAGGAGGCCATCGTCACCTGCGCCGACGTTCCGGCGCTGATCGACGCCATCAGGGCGCTGGTGGTCCGGGGGGCGCCGCTGCTCGGCGTGGCCGGCGCCTTCGGCGTGGCGCTGGCCGCGTTCCGCGGCGACGACGTGCAGCAGGCGGCGACCGCAATCGGGCGGGCCAGGCCGACCGCGGTGAACCTGGCGTGGGGCGCGCTGCGCAGCTATCAGGCCTGGCAGCAGGCCCTGGAAGAAGATGCGCCGGGCCCGGACGGCCGTGCGGCCCGGGCTGCCGCCGCGGCCCTGGCGCAGGCTCGCGCGATCGCCGCCGCCGACGCCGAGGCCAGCGCGGCGATGGCCGCCGCGGGCCTGGTCCTGGTCCCTGAGGGAGCCAGGATCCTCACCCACTGCAACACCGGAGCGCTGGTGTCGGCGGGGGCGGGAACGGCGTTCGCGGTAATCCTGGCCGCGCACCGGGCCGGGCGGCTGGCTCAGCTGTGGATCGACGAGACCCGACCGCTGCTGCAGGGCGCCCGGCTGACGGCCTACGAGGCCCGGCAGGCGGGCATGCCGCACGCGGTGCTCGCTGACAGCGCTGCCGCGTCGCTGATGGCCGCCGGCCAGGTCGATCTGGTGCTGATCGGGGCAGACCGGATCGCGGCCGACGGCAGCGTCGCTAACAAGGTCGGCAGCTACGGCCTGGCGGTGCTGGCGCACCATCACCGGATTCCGTTCGTGGTGGTGGCGCCGGTCTCGACGGTCGACCTGGCCACCCCGGACGGTGCCGCGATCACGGTCGAGCAGCGGCCCGCCGCGGAGATCACCAGCCTGGCCGGGCAGCAGGTGGCGCCGGCCGGCACGCCCGGGCACAACCCCGCCTTTGACGTCACGCCGCCGGGGCTGATCAGCGCGATCGTCACTGAGCGTGGCGTGATACGCACGGTCACAGCAGGTACGCTGCGTGTTCTAGGCAGCGGACCGGACGTCGCGGACGGTCCCCTTGCTGCCGCGCACATGGAACTATGGGGGTCATGAAAGGTCGCGTGCTGGTCGTCGACGATGACGCCGCCCTGGCGGAGATGCTGGGGATCGTGCTTCGCGCCGAAGGGTTCGAGCCGACATTCGTCTACGACGGTGATAAGGCCCTGGATGCCTTCCGGGACACCAGGCCTGACCTGGTGCTGCTGGACCTGATGCTGCCCGGGATGGACGGGATCGACGTCTGCCGCCAGATCAGGGCCGAGTCCGGCGTGCCGATCGTCATGCTCACCGCCAAGAGTGACACGGTCGACGTGGTGCTCGGACTGGAATCGGGCGCTGACGACTACATCGTCAAGCCGTTCCAGTCCAAGGTGCTGATCGCCCGCGTGCGGGCGCGGCTGCGGCGCACCGATGACCCGGCGCCGGAGATGCTGTCGATCGGGGACGTCACCATCGACGTGGCCGGGCACTCGGTCAGGCGGGCCGGCGAGCCGCTCAACCTCACCCCGCTGGAGTTCGACCTGCTGGTGGCGCTGGCCCGCAAGCCCCGCCAGGTCTTCACCCGCGAACTGCTGCTGGAGCAGGTGTGGGGCTACCGGCATGCGGCCGACACTCGGCTGGTCAACGTGCATGTGCAGCGGCTGCGCGCGAAGATCGAGAAGGACCCGGAGCGCCCGGAGATCGTCGTCACCGTGCGTGGCGTGGGCTATAAGGCCGGCCCGGGCTGATCCGGGCACGGGCGGCGGAGCGCGGCCCGTGCAGGCGCAGCAGGCCGGCAATACCAGGCAGTCTGTTCGGCGGAGGGGCATGGCGGGAGCAGCAGGCAGCGGCGCCGGTCCGCGCAGGGCGGCCGTCCTGACCGCACAGGCGGCGCGCCGGCTGCGCCGGACCGCGCGCGCCCTGTTGCGCCGCAGCCGGGTGCGCTGGCGGGGGTCGCTGCAGCTGCGGGTGGTCACGACCACGCTGGTGGTCTCGGCCATCGTGGTGGCGGTCCTGGGTTTCTTCCTCATGCAGCAGATCGCGGCCGGCCTGCTGCAGAGCAAGGTGCGGTCGGCTGCCGGGCAGGCGGGCGAGGGCCTGGAGATCGTGCAGAGCCAGCAGCGGGTCTACGCCAGCCTCGGCAGCGCCACCAGCAACGTGATGTTCAGCCTTGCCACCGAGCTGGCGGCCCGGGGCGGGTCGGGCAACTACTACGGCGTCGCCGTCCTGCTGCCGCCCAGCAAGCAGGGCAAGCCGGTATTCACCCAGGGCGCCGCGGTGAACATCGTCAGCGGCGAGATCCCGACGGCCCTGGTAGCCAAGGTCGAGAGAGCCCGCAGCAGCAGCGACCCGACGATGCAGTACCAGCCGGCGGTGCTCAGCTACGGCGCCCCGCAGGCGAGCACGCCCACCGCCGGGCTGGTCTTCGGCGCGCCGTTCGGCAATTACTACCAGCTCTACTACTTCTTCCCGCTGACCGCCGAGCAGCAGGAGCTGGCCGGCGTGCAGCACACCCTGCTGCTGGTCGGCTTCGCCCTGGTGTTCCTGCTCGCCGGCATCGCCTGGCTGGTCACCCGGTGGGTGGTCGTTCCGGTCCGGCAGGCGGCGCAGGCCACCCACCGGCTGGCCACCGGCCACCTCGACGACCGCATGCCGGTCCGCGGCACCGACGAGCTGGCCGCGCTGGCCAGGTCCTTCAACGGCATGGCGGCCAGCCTGCAGGACAAGATGACCGAGCTGGAGGACCTGTCGCGGGTACAGCGGCAGTTCGTCTCCGATGTCTCGCACGAGCTGCGCACTCCGCTGACCACGATCAGGATCGCCGCCGACGTGCTGTTCGGCTCCCGGGACGGGCTGGATCCCGCCGTGGCCCGGTCGGCCGAGCTGCTGCAAAGCCAGCTGGAGCGCTTCGAGTCGCTGCTGAGCGACCTGCTGGAGATCAGCCGGTACGACGCCCACGCGGCCACCCTGGACGCCGAGCTCGTCGATGTCTGCAACGTGGTCCGCAACTCCGCCGACGTGGCCCAGCAGCTGGCCGAGCGGCGCGGCACCAGCATCGAGTTCCGGCTGCCCGCCGAGCCCTGCATGGCCGAGATCGACCGCCGCCGGGTTGCCCGAATCCTGCGGAACCTGCTGGTCAACGCGGTAGAGCACGGCGAGAACCGGGACACGGTGGTTACCGTGGCCGTGGACAGCACGGCCGTGGCGGTCGCCGTCCGCGACTACGGGATCGGGCTGGCTCCCGGCCATGAGCGGCAGGTCTTCGACCGGTTCTGGCGCGCCGACCCGGCCCGGGCACGGTCCACCGGCGGCACCGGCCTGGGCCTGTCGATCGCCCTGGAGGACGCCCGGCTGCACGGCGGCTGGCTGGAAGCCTGGGGCCAGCCGGGACGGGGCTCGGTGTTCCGGCTCACGCTGCCCAGGACGGCCGGCGGGACCCTGGTCGGGTCGCCGCTGGCACTCCTGCCCGACGACACCGACCTGGGGACTGTCTCCGCTGCCCTGGCTGCCGTCGCCGGGCCGGACGGCGGCCCGGCAGCCCCGGTATCCGGCGGCGGCCCGGCGGCCCCGGCGGATGACGCGGCGGACCGGCCAGGTGCCGGGGGCGTGCCGCCGGACGGCGGCGATGTCATTCCCGCCCCGGGCAGCCCGGCGCGGGCTGCGGCGCAGGCACAGGCGCGTGGCTAGGATCCGGCCCGGGACCGGGCGCCTGCCGGGGACCAGGCCAGCGGCCAGGCGCAGGCTCCGGCCCGCGGCTGCGGCGGCGCTGGCGGCCGCGGCGGGGCTGGCGGCGGCCGGGTGCGCGACCGTCCCGGCCAGCGGCCCGGTCAAGCAGGCGGGCACCAGCGGCCAGCTGGAGCAGTACCCCCAGCTGCTCGCGGTCCCGCCGCGGCCCGGCTGGTCGGCATCGGACGTGGTCACCGGCTTCCTGCACGCCAGCGCGAGCGGATTCGACGGTAATCATGCGATTGCCCGCGACTACCTGACCCCGCAGCTGCGGCGCAAATGGAATCCGGGCTGGGCGGTGACCGTGGTCGGCAGCCAGCTGGAGTCCAGCGTGGTGCCGCCCCTGGTGCACATCGTCGGTGCCCCCTCGCGGCAGGTCGCCCAGGTCACCATCACCGGCCAGCGGCTGGCCTCGCTCAGCGACAGCGGCCAGCTCACCCAGTCGTCGGGATCGACGGTCTACCACTTCAGCCTGGTCCGCACCGGCGGGCGGTGGCTGATCTCCCGGCTGCAGTCCGCCACCCTGCTGCTGCTCACCAAGCCGGACTTCACGAACGTCTACCAGCCGCACGACCTGTACTTCACCACCCCGTCCAGCCAGGTGCTGGTGCCCGACCCGGTCTTCGTCCCGCAGGCCGAGTCCGCGGCCGACGTCGCCAAGGTGCTGGTCCGAGCCCTGATGACCGAACCCGGCGGCTGGCTGCAGGGGGCGGCGACTACTGCCTTCCCGCGGGGCACGACCCTGCTGCAGCCTCCCAGGTTCAACGGCACCAGCGTGATCGTGAACCTCGGCGGCGCGGCCGCGAAGGCGAGCAGCGGCACGCTGGAGCGGATGGCCGCCCAGCTGGCGTGGACGCTGGCCGCGCCGTCGTACTCGGCGCCGGCCATCGCCCAGTCGGTCGTGCTCCAGGTCAACGGCGTGCGGCGGCGGCTGTACGGCCAGGGCTCGCAGTCGCGGGGCGCCTACGAGTCGTGGCTGCGGGGCTGGAAGCCGCCGCGGTCGACCGGCCAGCTGTACTTCCTGAACGACTACGCGGTCTCTGCGCTGTCCGGCGGCCGGGCGCGGCCGGTGCCGGGTGCGGCCAGGCTGAGCCATTACCGGTTCACGGCGATCGCCGTGCGGCCCGGCGGCCACGAGCTGGCCGGCCTGGTCCCGGGCCGCACTTCCGGCACCATCTACACGGCGGCGGACAGCGGGCGGGGCCGGGTGCTGGCCCGGCGCATCACCGGCGGCACCCCGATGTCGCTGAGCTTCGACCATTTTGGCGACCTGTGGGTGGCCGCCGGCCGCCGGGTGTGGATGCTGCCGTCCGGAGACGGCGATCCGGTGCCGGTCAGCACCGGGCTGCCCGCCTCGGATACGGTCACCGGCCTGCGGGTAGCGCCGGACGGCGTCCGGGTAGCCATGATCATCCAGGCGCCGGGCGGGACGGCCCAGATCGCGATCGGCGCGGTGACCGGCGGCGGCTCCAGCGGCCCCGGCGGCCAGCCGTCGATCGGCCCGAGGGTGACGGTGGGCAGCAACATCAGCGACCCGTCCCAGCTGGCCTGGTACGGCAGTGACGACATCCTGGTGCTGGCCCGCCCGGGCGCCCGGTCGGCGCTGTACGAGGCACCCGTCAACGGCGGCCAGGCCAGCCAGATCATTCCCGTGCCCGATATCTCCTCGCTCAGCAGTGACGGCCAGGAACTCGCGGTGGCGACCGCCGACCACATCCTGACGTCCTCGGGCCCGAACGCCACGTGGAAGCAGGTTGCGTCCGGTAGCCAGCCTGCCTTCCCCGGCTGACCTGCCCGCGCTCCCCGGCTGACCTGCCCGCGCTCCCCGGCTGACCTGCCCGCGCTCCCCGGCTACTGCCTGCCCTCCTCGCGCCGGCGGCACCCGCTGCGGCGCCTGGCATGCGCGGCCGCCCGGACGCGACCCGGGCCCGGACTGACAACGGGTCGGCAGTAGGACTAGCGTCTTAGGTATGGCACCCGCCCGGGTCCGTGGTTGCGCCGGGCTGGCCGCTCCGCTCGCGGAGGGCCGGCCCCGGCAAGCCGATGCCAGCCGCAGGCGAAACGGCCCACGTAAAGCGACGTTATGTCGACTGATCACGGTGCGGCTTAGTAGTAAGACCTGCCCCGCCGGGGGATCCGGTGTCCTCGCGGGTAGGGAGAAGGGCAGTAGTGGCACAATCAGAGCCGCGAACCTCTCAGCAGGCGGATGTGGGGACGAAGACCAGGTCGGCCGGGCGGGTGCCGCGTCGAGACCGGAGCGAAGGGGGTTCCGTCAGTGGACATCATCTTCAAAGGCCGGCACACGGACGTGCAGGAGCGGTTCCGCAGGCACGCCATGGCGAAGCTCACCAAGATCGAGAAGCTGGATCAGAGGGCCATCAGGATCGACGTGGAGATCTGCGCGGAGCGCAATCCGCGTCAGTCCGACCGTAAGGAGCGCGTCGAGCTGACGATCACCTCGCGCGGCCCGGCTATCCGGGCCGAGGCGGCCGCTGAAGACCGGTACGCCGCGCTGGACCTCGCGCTGGCGAAGCTCGAGAACCGGCTGCGCCGGGCCGGCGACCGGCGCAAGGCGCGGCACGGCGCGCACGGGACAGTCCGGCTCACCAGCATGGCCGGGGATCTCACCGGCTGGCCGGCGGGGCCGGGGGAGGGCGCCGAGGCTGTGAACGGGAGCCAGCCGCTGGTGCAGGGCGCCCAGCCCGGCGCCGGGACGCCGAATAGCGCCGAGTCCGACGACGTAGTGCCGATCGAGATGCAGGGCGACGGCCCGCTGGTGGTGCGGGAGAAGTTCCATGCCGCGCGGCCGATGCCCATCGACGAGGCGCTGCTCGAGATGGAACTCGTGGGCCACGACTTCTTCCTGTTCCGGGATGCTGCGGATGGCCTGCCGAGCGTGGTCTACCGGCGGCGCGGTTACCAGTACGGGGTGATCCGGCTGGTAGAGGAGGCGAAGGACGGGGCTGCAGCGAACCCGCCGGCCGTCCCCGCAGCCGCCAGCGGGCAGGTCCCGGGGGGGCTGGCCGGCGGCTGATTCACCGGCTGCCTGCGGGTCTTCGGGGGACCCCGCGCAGGTTGCGGCGCGCGGCCCGATCGCCTTGCACGGGCGGTCGCGGTCGGCGAGAGTTGATCACGACGACGGCGGCGCTGACCGCCTGCGGGCCGCCCGGCGAAGGCCGGACGGCCCGCCGCGGGCCGACGGTCGCACAGGTTCTGAGGAGGTGCGGTGATGGCCGCCAAGGCCGGGCGCAGCGAGGACGCGGGAGAGTCCCCGGGCCGCGCCGAGCCCATCCGGACGCTGATCGTCGATGATCACGCGCTGTTCCGCCGCGGCCTGGAGATGGTCCTCGCCGCAGAGTCCGATATCGAGCTGGTGGGCGAGGCCAGTGACGGTGCCGAGGCCGTGCAGAAGGTCGGCGAGGTGCTGCCCGATATCGTGCTGATGGACATCCGCATGCCGCGCAGCAGCGGTATCGAGGCCTGCCGGGCGATGAAGGACGTCGTGCCCAGCGCCAAGATCGTCATCCTGACGAACAGCGATGAGGAAGAGGACCTGTTCGAGGCGATCCGGGCCGGCGCGAGCGGCTACCTGCTCAAGGACATCCCGCTGGATGAGGTGGCGGGAACCGTCCGGGCGGTGCACGGCGGCCAGTCCCTGATCAACCCGTCGATGGCGGGAAAGCTGCTCACCGAGTTCGCCGGCCTGGCCCGCCGGGACACCGATGACCGGGCTGAGGAGGTGCCCGCACCCAAGCTGACCGAGCGGGAGATGCAGGTGCTCAAGCTCATCGCCCGCGGGATGAACAACCGGGACATCGCCAAGGAGCTGTTCATCTCGGAGAACACGGTCAAGAACCACGTCCGCAACATCCTGGAGAAGCTGCAGATCCACTCCCGGATGGAAGCGGTCATGGTGGCGGTCCGCGAAAAGCTCATCGAGCTGGGATAGCCGGCCGCGTGCCCGGCCGGCCAGCCGCGTGCCCGGCCGGCGGCGGCCAGCCGCCTTCCGGCCGTCAGCAGGCCCCGGCGGCGGCGAGCGCGGACTTCAGCCGCGGCTCCAGCCGGGCCGGGGAAACCTGCCCGAGCGCGACGGTGTCGCAGCCGACCCAGGCCGCCGCCTCGGCCAGCGCCCGGGCCATCGGCTCGGCCGCCCACCCGGTGTCCAGCGAGAGCTGGCGGGCGATCAGTGTGCGCCCGCTGCGCGCCGGGTCCACCCGGCCCACCAGCCGGCCCCGGGCCAGCAGCGGCATCGTGAAGTAGCCGTGCACCCGCTTGTGCCGCGGCACGTAGGCCTCCAGGCTGTGCTCGAAGCCGAACATCCGCCGGGTCCGCTTGCGGTCCCAGACCAGCGAGTCGAACGGCGACAGCAGCGTGGTCCGGTGCCGCCCCGGCGCGGGCCCGGCCGCCAGCGCCACCGGGTCGGCCCAGGCAGGGATGGGGGAGTGCTGGCTGTCCTCGATCGTGACCGGGACCAGCCCGGCGGCCAGCGCGGTGTCCTCGGCCGGCCGCGCGGCGGCGTCGCGGCTGCCGAAGGCGCGCACCCGCTGATAGTCGGCGAGGTCGGCCCGGGTGACTACGCCGAGCGCCCGCCCGGCGACCGCCGCCAGCCGGGTCAGGCACTCGGCGTCTGACGGCTCCGCGGCCAGCAGCGCCGGCGGCAGCACCCGCTCGGGCAGGTCGTACACCCGCCGCCAGCCGGTGCGGCGCGAGCAGATGACCGCCCCGGTGTCGAGCAGCCACTCCACGGCGATCTTGGTGTCGGACCAGTCCCACCAGTCGCCGCCGTTCTTGGCGCCGCCCAGCTCAGTCGTGGTGAGCGGGCCGTCGGCGCGGATGCGGGCCAGCACCTGATCGCAGACGCTGGCGTTGCTCTGGTGCCAGCGGATCCCCCTGGCCCGCAGCGCCCGGCGCCGGAACTCGTAGTGGGGCCACTCCTCGATCGGCAGCACGCAGGCGGCATGGGACCAGTACTCGAACGCGGTCGCCTGCCGCGGATTCCAGTAGGCACGCTCGATCTGCGCCCGGGGCACGGCACCGAGCCGGGCGTAGGCGACCAGCTCATGCGAGCGGGCCAGCACGCTGATCGTGTCAAGCTGCACCGCGCCGATCCGGCGCAGCATCCCGGCCACCCCGCCCGGCTGCGCGCGGCGGCCGATGAAGCCCTGGGCCCGCAGGGTAATCAGCTGCGCCTCATCGGGACTGAGGCGCAGCCGCGGGGCCGGGCCGCACGTGACTGACACGAGCGACAGCGTAGCCAGCGGGTCCGACAGTCCCGCCCGGCCGGTTTAATATCGCTGGTTTAGTACCAGTCCTCGAAGATGTTCGTGGCGGCACCGAGCAGCCCGCCGACTACCGTCAGGCCGACCGCGACCCAGAACAGCCACCAGACCGGCCCGAAGACCAGGGCGAGCCCGCCGATCACGAACGCGACCATGACGATCGACACGGCGACCCAGGACACGGGCCTTCCGTGGAACGACGGATGCGGCTCGTCGGCCTGGGCCTGTGCGTGCTCGGCCTGGATGCGCTCAGCCCGGCTGACGGCGGAGTGGCTCCCGCCCGTCTGCGCGGTCGTCGTGCCGCCCGTCTGGACTTCGCCGGTGGTCACGGCGCCCGCGAGGTCCGCGAGCAGTCCGGACTGCTGCTCAGCTCCGCGGCCGGCGCTTTGATCTGCCGGGGTGGCCATGCGCAGTCTCCTCTCCTCGGCGGTATCCGACCCTATCGAACATTGTGCTGGGCAGATCCAGCGGGCGCATAGCCTACCGTTCAGGTAGCCGGTTGATCACTCGACTCGGCTTAGGCCCGCTTCTCGCCTACCATGACTGTTGAGCACGGTGGCACCGGCCCGCCGCCTGCCCGCGTCGCCCGCCGATGGAGGCTGGCGGAACGCGGCGCCCGCGCCGGGCCCGTTAAACCCAGACGATCCCGCGAGGAGCGTTACCCGAAGTGCCAGCAATCATCGACAGTGTCCTTCGCGCCGGCGAGGGCAAGATCCTGCGCAAGCTCAGGCGGATCGCCGACCAGGTCAACTCCATCGAGGCGGATTTCGCCGCGCTGAGCGATGCTGAGCTGCGCGCGATGACCGATGAGTTCCGGCAGCGCCACGCCGACGGCGAAACACTTGACGAGCTGCTCCCGGAGTCGTTCGCGGCCGTGCGCGAGGCGGCCAGGCGGACGCTCGGGCAGCGTCATTTCGATGTCCAGCTCATGGGCGGCGCGGCGCTGCACATGGGAAACATCGCGGAGATGAAGACCGGTGAGGGCAAGACCCTCACCGGTGTGCTGCCCGCCTATCTCAATGCCCTGACGGGCAAGGGCGTGCACATAATCACGGTCAACGACTACCTGGCCAAGCGCGACGCCGAGTGGATGGGCCGGATCCACCGCTTCCTCGGGCTCGAGGTGGGCGTGATCCTGGCCCAGATGGAGCCCGACGAGCGGCGGCGCCAGTACGAGGCGGAGATCACCTACGGCACTAACAACGAGTTCGGCTTCGACTACCTGCGCGACAACATGGCCTGGGGGCTGGAGGAGTGCGTCCAGCGCGGCCACAACTTCGCGATCGTGGACGAGGTCGACTCGATCCTCATCGACGAGGCCAGGACGCCGCTGATCATCAGCGGCCCGGCCGACCAGAACAGCCGCTGGTACCACGAGTTCGCCAAGATCGCGCCGCGGCTGCGGCGGGGCGAGGACGGCGAGGGCGACTACGAGGTCGACGAGAAGAAGCGGACCGTCGGCATCCTCGAGGCCGGGGTGGAGAAGGTCGAGGACTGGCTCGGCATCGACAACCTGTACGAGTCGGTCAACACCCCGCTGGTCAGCTTCCTCAACAACGCCCTGAAGGCCAAGGACCTGTACAAGAAGGACAAGGACTACGTCATCGTCAACGGCGAGGTCCTGATCGTTGACGAGTTCACCGGCCGGATGCTGCAGGGCCGCCGGTACAGCGAGGGCATGCACCAGGCCATCGAGGCCAAGGAAGGCGTGCAGATCAAGGACGAGAACCAGACCCTCGCCACGATCACGCTGCAGAACTACTTCCGCCTGTACGACAAGCTGGCCGGCATGACGGGCACGGCCATGACCGAGGCCAACGAGTTCCAGCAGACCTACTCGCTCGGCGTGGTGCCGATCCCCACGAACAAGCCGATGATCCGCGCTGACCAGCCCGACGTGGTGTACCAGGCCATTCAGGCGAAGTACGAGGCACTGGTCGCCGACATTGCCGAGCGGCACGAGAAGGGCCAGCCGGTGCTGGTCGGCACCACCAGCGTGGAGAAGTCGGAGCTGGTGTCCAAGATGCTCAAGCGCGCCGCGATCGCGCACGAGGTGCTGAACGCCAAGTACCACGAGCGCGAGGCTGCGATCGTGGCCCAGGCCGGGCGCAAGGGCGCGGTGACCGTCGCCACCAACATGGCCGGCCGGGGCACCGACATCATGCTGGGCGGCAACCCGGACTTCATCGCCGACCTGGAACTGCACCAGCGCGGGCTGTCCCCGGTGGATACGCCCGAGGACTTCGAGGCCGCCTGGCCCGAGGCGGTGGAGAAGGCCAGGAAGGCAGTCGAGCAGGAGCACGAGGAGGTCGTCGCGGCCGGCGGCCTGTATGTGCTCGGCACCGAGCGGCACGAGTCGCGCCGGATCGACAACCAGCTGCGCGGCCGGTCCGGCCGCCAGGGCGACCCCGGCGAGTCGCGGTTCTACCTGTCGCTGGAAGACGACCTGATGCGGATGTTCAACGCCGACAAGGTCGCCCACTTCATGGAGTGGCTCAAGACGCCGCCGGAAGTCCCGATCGAGTCCAAGGCCGTAAGCCGGTCGATCCGGTCCGCGCAGACCCAGGTAGAGCAGCAGAACTTCGAGATCCGCAAGGACCTGCTGAAGTACGACGACGTGATGAACCGCCAGCGGCACGTGGTCTACGACGAGCGCCTCCGCGTGCTGGAGGGCGCTGACCTGCAAGACCAGATCCGCAGCATGATCAACGACGTGGTTGCCGGCTACGTGGCCGGGGCCACCGCCGACGGCTTCCCCGAGGAATGGGACCTCGACCAGCTGTGGCGCGCGTTCCACCAGCTCTGCCCGAGCGTCATGCCGATCGATGAGCTGACCGAGCAGGCAGGCGGCGAGCGGTCGCACCTGTCGGCGGAGTTCATCACCGAGGCCATCCAGGAAGACGCGCAGGCCGCCTACGAGCGCCGGACGCAGGAACTGACCCCCGAGGTCATGCGCGAGCTGGAACGGCGCGTCGTGCTGTCGGTGCTGGACCGCAAGTGGCGCGAGCACCTGTACGAGATGGACTACCTCCGCGACGGCATCGGGTTGCGCGCCTGGGCCCAGCGCGACCCGCTGGTGGAATACCAGCGCGAGGGCTTCGACATGTTCAACGCCATGATGGAGGGCATCAAGGAGGAGTCGGTCGGGAACCTGTTCAACCTGCAGGTGCAGGTCCAGGAGGACCCGATCGTCGAGGACGCGGCCGGGCTGCCCCGCGCCGACCTGGCCGGGGCCGGGCTGTCCGCGCCGGGCGCCTACCCGCTGCCCGCCGTCGGACCCGGGCTGGCCGGCCCGCCGAACGGAGCCCCGGGCGGTGCGCCGCCGCGGCAGGTCGTCCCGCCGGCGCTCGCCGGGCGGGGCCTGGACGCGCCGCAGCGTCCCGGCCGGCTGGAGTACACCGCGCCGAGCACCGACGCCACCGGTACTGCCGAGCACCGCAGCAGCGCGGCCAAGAAGGCCGGCGAGCCGAACTATGCCAAGGTCGGCCGGAACGCTCCGTGCCCGTGCGGGTCCGGCAAGAAGTTCAAGCTGTGCCACGGCGACCCGCGTAACCGCTGACCGTCCGCACGCCCGCGTGCCGTCCGCCCGCCCGGCCTTTCCCGGCCGGGCGTCACGCGGTTCCGGCCGCGGTCAGGCGGCCTCGACTGCGGTACATCGCCAGCGCGCTGGCCGGGGTCGCGCTGACTGCGCCAGCTGGCCGTACGCGGGCGGCGGCTGCGTCCCGGAGCGGGCCTGCGGGTTCCCTCCGGCCGGTGGCTGCCTGTCCCGGTCCGGCTGCCTGTCCCGGTCCGGCTGCCTGTCCCGGTCCAGCCGGCTGTCTCGTTCCAGCCGGACCGCCAGCACCCGGATCCGCGGCCCGAACCCGACCACGACCGTCATCTCCACCACGTCGTCAGCGGGCCGGGAGGTGATGACCCGGCGCACCCGCGGCTGGCGGTCGGCCGCGAGCTGCAGGCCGAGCTGGCGGATCCGCCGCCGGGCCTGCTCGGTCGTCCAGGCCGTGATCTGCCCCTGCGGCCGCGACCCGGCCAGCGTCTCCGCGAGCACCTGGGCAAACTGACTGGGCCACGGGTCCTGCTGCGCCCTGGGCGGCGCGTCGTCGGTGGCCGCTGCGGGCCGGGCTGACAGCCGCGGGGCTGGCGCCTGCGGTCCAGCGGCGCAGGCCGGGTCCGCGGGCGGCTCGTCATCGTAAGGCGGCGAGACCTGCGGCACCGGCAGCGGCCGGACCGCGGCCAGCGCATCGGACGGCGGCCCCGCGAGCGCTGTCTGCGCCGGCGGCGAGCCCGCCGGTGGCTGGCTGGCTAATGCCGCCGCGTCGGGCAGCGGCCGCCTCGGGCCGGGCGCTGCCGGGCATGTCGGCAGTACGACCAGGCCAGCCGGCGCGCCGCTGGATCCTGGTGTGCCCGCGGATGGCTGCCGGTTCGCTGGCCCGCTCGGCGCCCCGGTCGTCAGGGGCGGATTTTCCGTCATGCGAGAGTTGTACCGAGTGCGGCTGACAATTCCGCCCGGACGGTCCCGGCCGCCCGGCCGACCTCGCGATCCTCGTCCGCCGGCCCGCACTGCGCCGGCCCGCACTGCGCCCGGTCCCGGCCGGTCGGCGCCTGCGGCGGCGAGCCGGCCGCGGAAACGGGCGCGGCGGAATGCCGGACCGGCCAGGCTGGTTTACGGCCAGAGGGCTTGCGTACCACAACACCCGGGAGCTGATTGTGTCACTACCGCCGCTCGTCGAGCCTGCTGCAGACCTGAGCGTCGACGAGGTCAAGCGCTATTCACGCCACCTGATCATTCCCGAGGTCGGGATGACCGGGCAGAAGCGGCTGAAGAACGCCAAGGTGCTGGTCGTTGGCGCGGGCGGGCTCGGCTCGCCGGCGCTGCTGTACCTGGCCGCGGCCGGGGTCGGCACGCTTGGCGTGATCGACTTCGACGTCGTCGAGGAATCCAACCTGCAGCGGCAGATCATCCACGGCCAGTCCGATATCGGCAAGCCCAAGGCCCAGTCCGCACAGGAAGCCATCGCCGAGGTCAATCCGTACGTGACCGTGGTGACGCACACCGAGCACCTGGACCGCGACAACGCGCTGGAGATCTTCGCCCCGTACGACCTGATCGTGGACGGGACCGATAACTTCGCGACCCGGTACCTGGTCAATGACGCCTGCGTGCTGCTGGGCAAGCCCTATGTCTGGGGCTCGATCTTCCGCTTCGATGGCCAGGCCAGCGTGTTCTGGGCGGAGTACGGCCCGTGCTACCGCTGCCTGTACCCTGAGCCGCCGCCGCCGGGCATGGTACCGTCCTGCGCCGAGGGCGGGGTACTCGGCGTCCTGTGCGCCTCGATCGGCTCCATCCAGGTCACCGAGGCCATCAAGGTCATCACCGGCATCGGCGAGCCGCTGGCCGGGCGGCTGATGATCTACGACGCGCTGGAGATGAGCTACCGGACGCTGCAGGTCCGCAAGGACCCCGAGTGCCCGATCTGCGGCAAGAACCCGACGATCACCGGGCTCATCGACTACGACGCCTTCTGCGGCACGGTCTCGGCCGACGCCCAGCGGGCCGCCAGCGGCTCGACGATCACTGCGGCCGAGCTGAAGGAGTTGCTCGACTCCGGCGACAACATCTACCTGGTCGACGTGCGGGAGCCGAACGAGTACGAGATCGTCTCGATCCCCGGCGCCACGCTCATCCCCAAGGACAAGTTCCTCACCGGCGAGGCGCTGTCGGCGCTGCCCCAAGACAAGCGGATCGTGCTGCACTGCAAGAGCGGCGTCCGCAGCGCTGAGGTGCTCGCCGTGGTCAAGAACGCAGGATTCGCCGATGCGGTGCACGTCGGCGGCGGGGTCCTGGCCTGGGTCAACCAGGTGGATCCGTCGCTGCCCACGTACTGACGCCGGCGGCCGGCGGGCCGGGCCAGCCAGGCCGCGTCCGCCGGCCAGCCCACCGAGCCCGCAGAGGCCGTAACATTTCCGTGTGGTAGTGCAGCCAGATATGCCAGGCGGCACCGGGGGACCATGGACCCGCCGGGGCCCGGCCCGGCCCGCCCGGACTCGGGCCTGGCGCCTCGGCGCGATCGCGCTCGCGCTGCTCGCCGGGCTGTGCGGGCTGGCGATCGCCACGGCCGGCGTGGTGAGCCACATCCTGCCGCGCCGGTTCTCTGTGGCTCAGCAGCGCCAGATCATGACCTGGGAGACCGCCAGCAGGTGGCGGACCAGGCCCGCGGGGGAGATCTTCCCGGCTGCTGTCAGCTACCGGCTTCCCGGCGGTGCCGTCGACTCGGGCCAGCCGATCCAGCTGACCGCCTACCGGCTCGGCATCGCCCGGCAGGCATCCTGCCGGGCAGCGACCGACCCGGCCGCGAGAAGCTTCCTGGACCGGCACGGGTGCACGGCCGTGCTGCGGGCCACCTACGTCGACGCGACCGGCAGCCTGGTCGCCACGATCGGCATCGCCGTCTTGCCCAGCCCGGCTGCGGCCCGGGCGGTGGCCGGGGATCTCACCGCGGCCGCGCGCGGCCCGCAGCCGCGGCCGGGCGTGCTGCCCGTGCGCTACGCCGGCACCCTGGCGGCCGCGTTCGGCGCGGCGCAGCGGCAGCTCACCCTGGCCGGCAACGCCGGCCCTTACGTGTTCATGTCCGCGGTCGGCTACACCGACGGCAGGCCCCGGGTGCCGGTCTCGTCGGACCAGTACGTGTCGGCCGAGATGAACAGCTTCTCCGCCGGCGTGGCCAACGCCATCGGCCTGGCCCTGGGTGCCCCGCCCGCCGTGCCGCGCTGCCCCGGGTCACCTGGATGCTGAGGACTGCCGCGCGCCGCGCCTGGGCCGCGCTTGCGCTGGCGGCCGTCACGTCGGTGCCGCTGCTGGCCGGCGCCCCCCTGGCCCGGGCTGATATCGTCCGCGACGATCAGCTCTGGGTCCTGGACGCCGTCAGCGCGCCCGCCGCATGGAAGATCACCAAGGGCAGCGGGGTCATAGTAGCCGTCATCGACAGCGGGATCTGGCCGCAGGCCAGCGACCTGGCGGGGTCGGTGATCCGCGGCGCCAACCTGACCGACGTGCCGACTCCGCCGAGCAGCCCTGGCTGGGGCATTCACGGCACCTGGATGGCCTCGCTGATCGCCGGGCACGGTCATGATGGCGGCAGCAGCGGGATACTCGGCACGGCGCCGCAGGCCAAGGTGCTGTCGATCCGGGTGATCACTGACCGGAAGGACCCGAATTACGCGGCTTACCAGGACGAGTCCCCGGCGCGGGGGCAGCGGGAACTGGCCAGGGCCATCCGGTACGCGGTCCGCCACCATGCGAGCGTCATCAGCATGTCGCTGGGCTATGACATGCCCAGCCGCCCAGTGCGGACGGCGATGCAGGACGCGGCCGACCACGGCGTGGTCGTGGTTGCATCCTCGGGCAACTCCGGCGGCTCGGCGGCGGCCCGGCGGGCCGGGCACGCGCCCTACTCGTTCCCCGCCGACTACCCGGGAGTGCTCAGCGTCGGCGCGGTCAACCGCTACGGCCAGCCCGCCTCGTTCTCCAGCGGGAACATCTCGGTGCAGGTCGCCGCGCCTGGCGTCAGTGTCCCCGCCCAGGGCCGGGACGGTCAGTACTGGCTGGTCAGCGGTACCAGCCCGGCCTGCGCGCTGACCGCGGGCGTGGCCGCGCTGATCAAGTCCCGTTACCCGGACCTGGCGCCTGCGCTGGTCCGCGAAGCGATCATCGACACCGCGCAGCACCGGCCGCGGGGCGGCTACGACGAGCAGGTCGGGGCCGGCACGGTCGACGCGGTCCGGGCGCTGCGCGAGGCGGGCCGGCTCAACCGGCTGGACTCAGCGGACGTGGGCACCGCGGCGAGCCGGGACGGCGGCCCGGCCGCAGGCCGGGCGAGCCCGGCGAGGCACAGCACGGGGACCGGGCGTTACTTCGGCGGCGGCCCGGCCGCGGTGCCGCCGCTGCCGGTCAGCCCGCGCGGCGTGGGCACGCTGATCCTGCTGCTGCTGCTCGGCGTGTGCTGCCTGGGCCTGGTAGCGGCATCCGCCATGCGGCTGGTGAGCACCTGGCGCGGGCCGGGGGACGGCGAGCCGGCCAGTCCCTGGCCCGGCGCTGCCCTGGGCCAGTCCGGCCCGGACGATCCGGGCAGCGGCCGGCGCCCTGAAGCCGGCGGTGCCGGGGCGCTCAGCGGGTCGCGCTTCCCGTGGCAGGTTCAGCCGGGCGGCCGGCACGCGGCGCCGGCCGACAAGCGCGACGCCGCGGCGGAGTGAGGCGCCCGGCTCGGCCGGCCGGCGGCGGACCCGGCCAGGGAGATCACGGCGGACCGGACGATTTCGCCAGCCGGGTGCTGGACGTGGCCGACGCCATCCCGCCCGGCCGGGTGATGTCCTACGGCGACATCGCCGAGTACCTCGGCGAGCACGGCCCCCGGCAGGTCGGCCGGGTGATGGCCCGGTGGGGTGGCGGCGCGCCCTGGTGGCGGGTCGTGCACGCCGACGGCACGCTGCTGGTCGGCTATGAGCAGGAGGCGCTGGAGCGCTACGCGCAGGAGCGTACCCCGCTGCGCGGCGGCGGCCGCCAGTTGCGGATCGACATGCGCCGCGCCCGCTGGCCTGGCTGATCCGGCGGCCAGCCGGGCCGCCAGATGCCGCGGCCGCCGGTCAGGCGGCCATCAGGATGATGCCCGCCGCGATGACGGCGGCCGCCGCGGCCCGCCGCGGCCCGAATTGCTCGCGCAGGAACACCATCCCGATCAGCGCCGCGAAGATGACGCTGGTCTCCCGGATCGCCGCTACCTCGGCCAGCGGAGCCCGGGTCTGCGCCCACAAGACGATGCCGTACGCGGCCAGCGACAGCACTCCGGCCAGCAGGCCGGACCGCGCAGTGGACCGGTCCAGCCAGCGCCGCGGCGGCCGCCGGGCCGCGGCCGCCAGCGCCACGAACGGGCCATGCAGCGCGAACAGCAGCCCCGCGTACGCCCAGGGGTCGTGCGCCTGCCGCACGCCGAGCCCGTCCACCAGCGTGTAGCTGGCGATGGTCACCCCGGTGAGCGCCGCGGCCCCGGCCGCGGGCAGCGCGGCGCGGGTGAGCCTGCCCGCCGACAGCGCCAGCGCCACCAGGCCGGCCGCGAGCACCGTGACCCCGGCCAGCCCGGCCGGGCTGAGCCGCTCGCCGGCGAACAGGTATGCGCCTGCGGCGACCAGCAGCGGCGAGGTGCCCCGGGCGATCGGGTAGGTGTGGTTGAAGGCACCGAGCCGGTACGAGTTCAGCAGCGCCAGGTCGTAGCCCACGTGGATCGCGGCCGAGGCGATCGCGAACGGAATCGCGGCCCGGTACGGCAGCCCGGTGACCGCCAGCACAGCGCCGCCGCCGAGGGCGGCGGCGACCCCGATGAAGCCGAAAGCGAGCAGCCGGTCCTCAGCCTGCTTGGCGACTGCGTTCCAGCAGGCATGCAGGGCGCCCGCGCCGATCACGATCAGCACGATCTCGGGGGTGAGGCGGGGAGAAATCACCTGACGGCTCCTCGTGCCAGCCCGCGCCGCGGGCATACCGGTAAGAGCCCTCAGGGTTCTTGCCCCGTCAGGTGTGGGGGCGGCGTCCCCGGCGCATGCCGGGCCCCGCCGTCCCTGGCGCCGCTCGGTCCAGTCCGCCGCTGCCTTGTTATGGCCGCTGCGCTGCTCTGCGGTGCCGGCGCACTGCCCGTCATGCCGCGCTCCGGTGAAGCGCTGCGGCGAGCGGTACGCTAACGGCGCGGGAACGACGCGGAACCCTAGGCGCAACCACAAGCTGCCAGCAAGCGTATCGGGCCCGGCGCATCGTGCCAATCCGGGCAGTTCCGCCCGCAGTTTCGCCCGCAGTTCCGCCCGCGGGTCTGGCCCGCGGGCCGGCGCCGGACGCTGGATGCCGCGGCGGCCGCGGGCCGCCGTTCCCGTTAACGGCCGCGGAATGTCGGCGGCATCTGCTGGAATCCCTATGACATGGATCGGACCGCGCCCGCCTACCGCCTCGTCCGCCGGCCTGCGCCGGCGGTGCCGCCGCCGCGCCTGGACGAGGCCCAGCAGCAGGTCGTCAGCCACTCCGGCGGCCCGCTGCTGGTGCTGGCCGGCCCCGGGACCGGCAAGACCACCACGATCGTCGAGACCGTGGTGGACCGGATCAGCCGGCGCGGGATCGAGCCCGGCCGGGTGCTCGTGCTCACCTTCAGCCGCAAGGCCGCGCAGGAACTGCGGGAGCGGATCACCCTGCGGCTCGGCCGCACCACCAGGGCGCCCCTGGCGCTGACCTTCCACAGTTACGCCTACGCGCTGGTCCGCCGGGAGTTCGTGCTGGCCGGCGATGAGCCGCCTACCCTGCTGTCCGGCCCCGAGCAGCTCGCCGAGGTCCGGCGGCTGCTGCGCGGCGAGGCGGAAGACGGCGGCGCCGGCTGGCCGGAGCGGCTGCGGCCCGCGCTGGGCGCCCGCGGCTTCGCCGCCGAACTGCGGGACTTCCTGCTGCGCGCCGCCGAGCGCGGGCTGGACGGCACCGCGCTGGCCCGCCTGGGCCGGCAGCGCGACCGGGACGACTGGACGGCGGCCGGGCGGTTCCTGGACCGCTACGCCGCCCGGTTCGACCTGGCCCCGGTGCCTGCCTACGACTACGCCGAGATCGTCCGCATCGCCGGGCGGCTGCTGTGCAGCGCGGCGGTGCGCGACCGGGAGAGGCGAGCCTACGACGCGGTACTGGTCGACGAGTACCAGGACACCGACCCGGCCCAGGAGGCGATGCTGGCCGCGCTGGCGGGCGACGGCCGGGAGCTGATCGCGGTCGGCGACCCAGATCAGTCGATCTACGCCTTCCGCGGGGCCGACGTTGCGGCCATCCGGCGGTTCCCCGAGGTGTTCACGGCCCCGGACGGGACCCCGGCCAGGGTCGTCGCGCTGCGCACCTGCCGCCGCAGCGGCCCCGGGCTGCTGGCCGCCTCGCGCCGCGTCGCGCGGCGGCTGCCTGCCCCGGCGGCGGCCAGCCCCGGACCGCAGGACGGTCACCGCGCGCTGATCCCGCTGCCCGGCGCCGAGCCGGGCACGGTGACGATCAGGATTGCCGACAGCGTCAGCGCGGAGGCCGCGCTGATCGCCGACACGCTGCGGCGCGCGCACCTGATCGACGGCCTGCCCTGGTCGTCGATGGCCGTGCTGATGCGCTCGGCGGTGCTCGACGCGCCCGTGCTGGCCCGGACCCTGGCCGCGGCCGGAGTGCCCGCCGAGGTCATCGGCGACGAGCAGCCGCTGACCGCGCAGGCCGGCGCGCGGCCGCTGCTGGCGCTGCTTAACTGCGCGCTGCGCCCCGGCGCGCTGACCGAGGAGGCCGCAGCCGACCTGCTCACCGGGCCGCTCGGCGGCACCGACGCGCTCGGCCTGCGCCGCCTGCGGCGGGTGCTGCGCGCCGCGGCTGCGGCGGCCGGGCAGCCGCTGCCGCCGCAGCCGCTGGCGGCCGCGCTGCGCGACCCGCGCGAGCTCACGGCCGCCGGCTGGCCGGAGTGGGCCGAAGGCCCCGATGAGCGGTCCCGCCCGGCTGTCGGCGGCCGGGCGATCCGGTCCGCCCTGGCCGCCGCGCGGCGGGTGGCCGGCCTGCTGGCGCTGGCCCGCCGGACGGCGCCCGAGGCGACCGCGCATGAGGTGCTCTGGGCGGTCTGGGAGGCCAGCGGGCTGGCCCCGCAATGGCAGGCGATGTCGGCGGCGGGCGGCCCGCGCGGCGCTGCCGCCGACGCGGACCTGGACGCGGTGGTGACGCTGTTCGACGCGGCCGCCCGGTTCACCGCCCGGCTGCCGCACGGCTCGGCGCTGCTGTTCCTGGACAGCCTGTCCAGCCAGGAGATCGCCGGCGAGTCGCTCGCCGAGCGGGCGCCGCACGGTGACGCGGTCGCGGTGCTGACCGCGCACCGGTCCAAGGGCCTGGAATGGGATCTGGTGGTGGTCGCCGGGGTGCAGGAGGGCAGCTGGCCCGACATCCGGCTGCGCGGGTCGCTGCTCGGCATGGACGAACTGGTGGACGCTACGGCCGGCCTGCTGCCCGGCGGCCCGGCCGGGACCCCGGCGGGCCGCGCGCGAGAGCCGTCCGCGGCCGCGGACGCCGCCGCCGCGGCGCTGGCCGCCAAGCTGCTCGATGAGGAGCGGCGACTGTTCTACGTCGCGGTGACCAGGGCGCGGCGCGCCCTGGTGGTGACCGCGGTGGGCGGTGCCGACAGCGAGCAGCGGCCCTCCCGGTTCCTGGCCGAGCTGGCCGGCGACGGCATCGAGATCGAGCCCGCCGGCGGCGCCGGCGGCCGCTGGCTGTCGCTGCCCGCGCTCACCGCCGAGCTGCGCCGCGCCGCGGCGGACGTGACGCTGCCCGGGCCAGTCCGTCAGGCGGCGGCTGCCCAGCTGGCCCGGCTCGCCGATGCGGGGGTGCGGGGGGCGAGCCCGCGGCAGTGGTACGCGCTGACCGAGCTGTCCGACCCCGGGCCTGCGCTCACCGGCGAGGTCCGGCTGTCCCCGTCGGCGATCGAGAAGTTCACCAAGTGCGGGCTGCGCTGGCTGCTGGAGGCAGCCGCGGGCGTCGGCTCGGCCAGCGCGGCGCAGGGGTTCGGCATCGTCATCCACGCCTCGGCGGCCCTGGCCGCCGAGGGCGCCGACGACGGCGACATCGCCAAGCGGCTTGACCAGATGTGGCAGCATCTCGACTTCGGCAGCCCCTGGTACAGCGCCTACCAGCGGCAGCAGGCCGAGCGGATGGTGACGAAGTTCCTGGACTGGCACCGCCGCAACCCGCGCGAGCTGATCGCGGTCGAGAAGAAGCTGCGGGTCCGGGTCGGCCAGGTGCTGATCACCGGTCAGGTGGACCGGCTGGAACGGGACTCCGACGGCAGCGCGATCGTGGTGGACCTGAAGACCGGCAGCAACCGGCCGCCGGACGCCGACCTGGACCGCAACCCGCAGCTCGGGGTGTATCAGCTCGCCGTGCTGCTCGGCGCGTTCGCGGACCTCGGCCTGACCGAGCCGGGCGGCGCCGAGCTGGTGCAGGTGGGCCGGGCGGCCCTGGCGGCCAGGGTGCGGGTTCAGCGCCAGCGGGCGCTGTCGGATGACCCCGAGCCAGGGTGGGCCGGGCAGCTGGTGGAGACCGTGGCCGCCGGGATGGCCGGGCCGGTGTTCACCGCGACAGTGAACCCGGGCTGCCGGGTGTGCCCGATCGCTAGCTGCTGCCCGGTGCACGAGCGGGGCGCGCAGGTGACCCCGTGACCGCCGGGTTGGCCCCGGCGCCGGGGACGGCAGCGCCGCGGTACACCCCGGCGCAGCTGGCCCGCCTGCTGCACATGGCCGAGCCGACCCCGGAGCAGGCCGCGGTGATCAGCGCGCCGCTCGCGCCGCTCGCCGTAGTGGCCGGGGCCGGCTCGGGCAAGAGCGAGACGATGGCGGCCCGGCTGGTCTGGCTGGTGGCCAACGGGCTGGTCCGTCCCGAGCGGGTACTGGGGCTGACCTTCACCCGGAAGGCGGCAGCCGAGCTCGCCGACCGGGTCCGTGCCCGGCTCGATGGCCTGCACCGGGCCCGCCTGCCCGAGCCGGCTGGCCCCCAGTCGGCCGGCCCCCAGTCGGCCGACCCCCAGCTGGCCAGCCCCCCGCTGGCCGGCCCGGATCAGGGCAGCCGGGCCAGTGATGCGGCCGGGCCGGGCGGCGACCAGGCAGCCGGCCACGCTGAGCCGCTGCCCGGTGAGCCGGTCATCGCCACCTATCACGCCTACGCCGGGCGGCTGGTGGCCGACCATGCGCTGCGCGAGGCGCTTGAGCCCTCGGTGCGGCTGATCACGCCGGCCATCTGCTGGCAGCTGGCGGCCAGGGTGGTGGCCGCCTACGACGGCCCGATGGGCGCGGTCACCTGGGCGCCGGCCACGGTGACCGCCGCCGTGCTGGACCTGGCCGGGGAGCTGTCCGAGCACCTGCGCGGGCAAGCCGGGCTGCGGCAGACCCGGCGGTGGCTGGAAGAGTGCCTCGCCGGGCTGCCCGGTACCGTGCCGGCCGCCGCCAGGAAAGTACTGGCCACCCAGCAGACCCGGGAGCAGTTGCTGCCGCTGGTCGCGGCCTACCAGGGGGCCAAGGCGGCCCGGGAGGTCATCGACTACGGCGACCAGATGGCCCTGGCCGCCCGGATCGCTGTCCGGCACCCGCAGGTCGGCGCCGCCGAACGGGCCAGGTACCAGGTCGTGCTGCTCGATGAGTACCAGGACACCTCGCACGCCCAGTTGGTGCTGCTCGCGGCCCTGTTCGGCGGCGGCCACCCGGTGACCGCGGTCGGTGACCCGTGCCAGTCCATTTACGGCTGGCGCGGCGCCAGCGCCGGGAACCTGACCCGGTTCCGGACCGACTTCCCGGCGGCTGACGGCTCGCCCGCCCCGGTGCGCCTGCTGTCCACCAGCTTCCGCAACACCGGCCGGGTGCTGGACGCCGCCGCGGGCATCCAGCAGGAGCTGCGCGCGCAGGCTCCCCAGGTGCCGCGGCTGATCGCCCCGCCCGGCCGGGCCGGGCGCGGACATGTCAGCTGCGCGCTGCTGGAGACGGCGGCTGACGAGGCTGAGTGGGTCGCCGACCGCATCGCCGCGCTGCTGGCGCTGGCGCCCGGCACTGCGCCGGACGGCCGCCCGTGGCCCGACGGCGGGGCCGGGCCGGTGCACGCCCGTGATATCGCCATCCTGTGCCGCAAGCGGGCCCAGTTCCCCGCGCTGCGCGCGGCGCTTGCCCGGCGCGACATCCCGGTCGAGGTGGTCGGCCTTGGTGGCCTGCTGACCGTGCCGGAGGTGGCCGACATCGTCGCGACGCTCCGGGTCATGCACGATCCGTCGGCCGGGGATGCCCTGGCCCGGCTGCTGACCTCGCCGCGGTGGCGGATCGGCCCGGTCGACTTGGTCGCGCTGGGCGCCCGGGCCCGGGCGCTGGCGGGCGATGGCGCCGCCAGGTCGGCTCGCGGGGCAGCTACGCAGGCCGAGCCGTCGCCTGCTGGCCAGGCCGGGCCGCAGGCAGACGGTCATATGGGGGCGCCGCCGGGCCCGGCTGGGCCGAGCGGGCCGCCAGGGCCCGGCGAGGACGTCGGCGACCTGCTGGAGCAGGCGGTCAGCGACCTGACCCGGGAGCCGGGCAGCCTGATAGAGGCTCTCGACGATCTCGGCAGCCCGGCCGCCTACTCTCCGCAGGGATACGCCCGGTTCAGCGCACTGGCCGCTGAGCTGCGCGGGCTGCGCAGCCATGCGGCGCGGTCCCTGCCTGAACTGGTCGGCGAGGTCGAGCGGGTGCTGTCCCTGGACATCGAGGTGGCCGCCCGGCCCGGGGCCGACCCGCTGGCCGCCCGGGCCGACCTGGACGCGTTCGCCGACGCTGCGGCCGCCTTCGCCGGTGACGAGGCCGAGCCGACCCTGGGCGCCTTCCTGGCCTACCTGACCGCCGCCGAGCAGGAGGAGTTCGGCCTGGAAGGGGGGCGGGTGGGGGAGACCGACTCGGTCAAGCTGGCGACCGTGCACGCGGCGAAGGGCCTGCAGTGGGCGGCGGTTTTCGTCCCCGGCCTGGCCGGCGGCAAGAAGGGGCACGTGTTCCCGGCCCGGCCGCGGGTGACTACCCGGTGGACGGAGAATCCGCGACTGCTGCCGTTCCCGCTGCGCGGTGACGCGGCGGACCTGCCGGCGCTGGCCGGCCTGGCCGCCTATGACCTGGAGCGCTTCACCGAGGCCTGCGCGGCCCGGGAGCTCGCCGAGGAACGGCGGCTTGCTTACGTGGCGACCACCCGGGCGGCCTACTGGCTGGGCTGCTCGGGGTACTGGTGGGGCGATGGCACGTCCCGGCTCGGGCCGTCCGTCTTCCTGACCGAGATCCGCGCCGCGTGCGAGGCGGGCGCCGGCACGGTCGCGGCCTGGGCCGACGAGCCGGGCCCGGAAGCGGAGAATCCCGCGCTGGCCGAGCCGGCGTCGGCGGACTGGCCGGTGCCGCTGGCCGCCGGGGGAGCCCGGTACGAGGCCATCCGGGAGGCAGGTGACCTGGTGCTGGCAGCGATGGCAGCGCAGGATGCTGCCCCGGCGGCCGCTGCGGGCAGTGATCCCGCTGCGGCTGGTCAGCCGGCAGCCAGTAGCCCGGCGGCGAGTAGCCCGGCGGCGAGTAGCCCGGCGGCGAGTAGCCCGGCGGCGAGTCACCCGGCAGCCAGTCACCCGGCAGCCAGTGAGCCGTCGGCCAGTGAGCCAGCGGCCAGTGCCGTCGGCCAGGACCGCGTGCGGCGCTATCAGCCGCTGATGGATGCCTGGGCCCGGGACGCTGAGCTGCTGCTGGCCGAGCGCGGCCAGCGCCGCGGCGACGGGCCGCTGGAGGTCAGGCTGCCCCGGCGGATCCCGGTCTCGTCGCTGGTGACGGTGGCCCGTGACCCGGCCGAGCTGGCTCAGCAGGTCCGCAGGCCGATGCCGCAGCCGCCCGGGCCGCAGGCCCAGCGGGGCACGGAGTTCCATCAGTGGCTGGAGCAGCGGTTCGGCCAGCAGCGGCTGATCGATCCCGACGACCTGCCCGGAGCGGCCGACGACGCGGCCGGCGGCGGCCCGGATGTCGAGCTGACGGCGCTCAAGGACCGGTTCGAGGCCGGTGCCTGGGCCAGTCGCTGGCCGGTTGACGTGGAGGTGCCGTTCGAGACGCTGATCGGTGACCGGCTGGTCCGCGGCCGGATCGACGCGGTGTTCGCCGACGACCCGGCTGGCGGCTACGACGTCGTCGACTGGAAGACGGGCCGGCCCCCGGGGGCGGCGGCCGAGCGGCGCGCGGTCGCCGTCCAGCTGGCCGCGTACCGGCTGGCCTGGGCGGCACTGGCCGGGGTGCCGGTCAGCGAGGTCCGCGCGGCCTTCTACTACGTGCGCGAGGACGAGACTGTGCGCCCGGCGGACCTGCTCGACGAGGCCGGGCTGACCGCGCTGATCGAGGCGATCCCGGTCGGCTAGGCCAGGTGCCAGGCAGGTTTGCTGCGGGGCAGAGCTGACGCCGGGCAGGCCGGCTGCCGGGCAGGCCACAGGTCCGCGCACGGCCACGCCGGCCGCCCCTCCGCGGCCACGCCGGCCGCCCCTCCGCGTTCGCCCTGGCCGCGATCAGTAAGATTCGCAGATCAACTCCTGAGGGGGATCGCTAGTGCCGGAGAGACGCGCAGAGATGTCGGACGCGCTGGCTGAACGGATCGTGCGCCGGGCGATGGCATCGCTGGCCAGCTCACACTCCTCCGCCCCGGCCCGGGCCAGCGCGGCGCGGGACATGCTGGTGAGCGCACTTCGCGGTGACTCGCAGCCCGGTGACGCCGCTGACGGCTACGCCGCGGCGATCGTCCTGCAGGCACTCGCCCGCGCGGTGGAGGCTGAGGCCGGGAGCGGCCTGGACTGGCTGGCCGTGGCCGCGCTCGGAGAATGGGACTTCCGCCACCCCGACGACCTGGGCTGATGCCGCAGCCCGCGGGGAACGTCGGTGCCCGCTGTTAATGTCACGGCATGGCTCAGCGCGTTCCGTTCACCGGTGCTGAAAAGGAGAGCCTGCACGTCAGTCTCGACCGGCATCGCGACGTCATTCTCTGGAAGATCGACAGCCTGGCCGACGAGCAGCTGCGGCGGCCGATGACCGGCTCTGGGACCAGCCTGCTCGGGCTGGTCAAGCACCTGGCGGCCGTCGAGTACGGCTGGTTCTGCGAGACGTTCGGCCGTGAGTTCGAGCCGTTCCCTTTCGATATCGAGGACCCCGAGGCCGACCTGCGGATTGAGCCCGGCGAGACTACCGCCGACATCGTGGCCTACTACGGCCGGGCCCGGGTCGCGTCCGACTCGGTGATCGACGAAACTGGCCTGGAGGAGACCGGCACATCGTGGTTCGGCGAGGCCGTGTCGATGCGCTGGGTGCTCATTCACATGATCGAGGAAACGGCCCGGCACGCGGGTCACATGGACATCCTGCGGGAGCTCATCGACGGGCAGACCGGCGATCACCGCGACAAGCCGGCCCGTCCCGCCGCTGACTAGGACCGCACGGCCGGAGGGAAGTGTTTTGCGATGCCCGGGCCGGGCATCGGAACCTGCCGCACTACCTGCCCCGTGGTGGACAAGGGCCCGGAGATCGAGCAGGGCGTGCAGCGGACCGTATCGGCGCTGGCCGGCATCGTCACGTCCGGGACCAGCGCCAGCTAGGCGGCTCACCAGCTAGGCACCGGCCCCGGAGCGAGGACCATTGCCCCGCAGTGCCCCCGCAGCCCTAGTAGGGCAGCAGGCAGAGCCCGGCGAGGTTCTGCACGCCGCCGCACATCTGGCTGCCGTGCGCGTTGTCGCTGGCGATCCACAGTCCCTCGCGGGTGACCAGCAGGTCGTCCGCGCCGAGGCCGCGCGAGCGGGTCGGATTGAAGGCCAGCCGCCCGGTGCGCGGGGACAGCCCCTCGAAGCCCGGCGCCGGGATCCGGTGCGGGTCCAGCGTCTTCTTGCAGCCATTCGGGCTCTGCGACCACAGTTCATGGCCGGCGAAGTAGGCGGTGCTGCCGTCGGCCGCCGCTGAGTACAGGCTGTAACAGCCGTCGTAGTTGACCCACTTGCGCAGCACCGGCCGCTGCATCGCGGGGAATGCCGCGGCCGCGTCGCAGAGCCCGCGCAGCGGCAGCGTCCGCGGCAGGTTCCACGGCCGGTAGCCGGTGCTCGCGGTGTAGATCGTCGAGTCGTTCGGCGACCAGGCCGCGGACCTGATGTAGAACGGCTCGGTCCGGGTGCACTGGTAGGGGTAGCCGCCCTTGACGTTGATGTTGCCCCGGCTGCCGTCGAACTGCGGCGACGTCCATCCGGTCACCGTGGCCCGCGGCCTGCTGGCCAGGTTCAGCATGAACATCTGCTGCCTGCGCCGGCCGCCGGCCCAGCGGAAGTCGCCCTCGACCAGGTCCAGCCGTCCGCTGTGGCTGATCTGCTGGTTATAGATCCGGGTCGGATTGCCCGACACGCCCGGATACCAGTACTGGCCGTGAATGCGCAGCCGCAGCAGCCCGTCGTCCCGGCCAGTCCGCGCGTTCAGGCTGGTCATGTAGGGGTCTGCGGAGCTGCCGTTGATCCGGGTGTAGTAGCCGCCGGCCAGGATGTGGCCGCGGTAGCCCGCCAGGGTCTCGACGGTCTTGTCCGCGTCGTGCCGGAAGCCGCCGATCAGCGTCCCGCCCCGGGACCTGACCTCGGCGATGTCGCGGGCACGCGCCCGTCCGACCCGGGTGAACGTCCCGCCGATGTAGGCGTTGGCGCAGTTCCCGCGGCTGAAGGTGATCGAGTTGACGGTGCCGTTCACCCGCGGTGCCCAGGAGGTCATCCGGTACGGCGCGGCGGCGCTGAAGCTGAACGCGTTGTCGCGGCGGTAGGTCCGGCTGCCCTGGACCACGGTGGAGAACCGGCCGACCGCGTACATCGTCGACCCGCAGGCGACGATCTGCCGGATCTGCTCGGTCACCCGCGTGTGCGCCAGGAAGTGCGGCGTGCCGGCCGCAGGTGTGCCGCGGACGGTCGCCGGGCTGGCCGCCGTGGCGGCCAGCCCGGCCGGCGCTGAGGCGAGCAGCGCGGCCGCAGCGAGGCCTGCGATGATGGCAGCGCTTCCGGGCCTGTGCTGCGACTGTGACGGCATGAACCAGCTCCTCAGTCAAGGTTAACTTGCGCAACTGTGCAATAGTAGCGCCTTGTTTCGCTGCACACGCCACATCCGCATCCTTTGCTCCCGGTCAGTGCTAGCTGCGCCGAGTGCGCCGGCGGGCGGTCAGCTGGGCCCACGCGGCGCGCGCGGCGATGACGAGCACGGCATACCCGGCCAGCACGGCGGCCAGCAGCGGGTAGAACACCGCCGGCGGCGCCTGCAGCCCGAGGGCCGCGCCCAGCGGCGTGACCGGGATCCCGACTGCGGCCACCGCCAGCCCGGCGGTGGCCAGCAGCACCGGCCAGGCCGCGTGCCAGCGCCGCGACGGCAGCCGCCGGCTGCGCAGCAGGTGCACGGCCACCGCCTGGGTGAGCAGGTTCTCCGCGAACCAGCCGGCCCGGAATACCGCCTGCCCGGCCGCGCTGGCGTGGCCGCCGATGATGTGCCACAGCAGCACGAAGATCGCCAGGTCCGCCAGCGTGCTGACCGGCCCGAAGAACAGCACGAAGCGCGTGAGCGCCGCCTGGCCGAACGTGTGCGGGCGGCGCAGCGCCTCGTCGTCGGCGTGGTCGAAGGCCAGCGCGAACTGGGCGGCGTCGAAGCAGATGTTCTGCGCGAGGACCTGCAGTGGCAGCATCGGCAGGAACGGCAGCGCGGCGCTCGCCACGATCATCGACAGGGCGTTCCCGAAGTTCGACGAGATGGTGATCTTCAGGTACTTGCCGATGCTGGCCACGCTGCGGCGACCCGTGCCGATGGCGCGCTCCAGCGTGGTCAGGTCCTCGCGCAGCAAGATGACCTGGGCGCACTCGCAGACGACCGGGACCGCCCCGGCCACCGCGAGCCCGACGTCGGCCGCCCGCAGCGCGGCGGTGTCGTTGACCCCGTCGCCCAGGAATCCGACCGTGTGCCCGGCTGCCTGCAGTGCCCGGACCAGCCTGGCCTTCTGGCCCGGGTCGACCCGCGCGAAGACGGCCGCGCTGTCGGCGGCGGCGGCCAGCGCCGCGTCGTCCAGGCCGGCGATCTGCTCGCCGGTCACGACCTGGCCGGCGGCGAGGCCGACATCGGCGCACAGCCGGGCGGCCACCTGCGGGTGGTCACCGGTCATGATCTTGACCGTCACGCCGCGCGCGGTCAGGCCGGCGATCGCCCGGCGGGCGGTGGCGGCGGGCGGGTCGCCGAAGCCGACGAACCCGACCAGCGTCAGCCCGTCTTCGTCGGCCGGGCCGTACCGCCGCCGGGCGGGCCGCCCCGGGCCGGCGGCGACGGCCAGGAACCGGACGCCGTCGCGACCGCGTGCGCCGGCCAGCCGCAGTGCGCGGGCCCGGCCAGCGGCCGTTAGCGGGACATCGCGGCCGCGGCTGCGCAGGTGCGTGCAGCGGCGCAGGACGTCCTCCGGTGCGCCCTTAGTGATCAGGGTGTGCCGACCCGGATCGGCGCAGCTGCGGATGATGACGGTGGCCAGCCGCCGGCCGCTGCCGGACGGCAGGAAGCCCGCCAGGTCGCAGCCCGGGCCGGCCGCCAGCCCCCGGTCGGTCCCGCAGTCCAGCAGAGCCTGATCGAGCATGTCGATAACGGCCCCGGTGGCCGGGTCGGCCAGCATCGCGGCCTCGGCGGACCAGTGAGCGTTCAGCCAGGCCCAGCGCAGCACCGCCGGGTCCGGCCGGCCATCCGGCCCGACGGCGCACTCCAGCCACGGCTGGTCCCGGGTCAGCGTGCCGGTCTTGTCGGTGCACAGCACGTCCATGGCACCCAGGTCATGCACGGCGGACAGCTTCCTGACGATCGCCGTCTGGCCGCCGAGCACGGCCGACCCCCGGGCCAGCGCGCTGGTCACGACCAGCGGGAGCATCTCGGGGACGATGCCGACCGCCACCGCGATGGCGAACAGCAGCGTCTCGGGCAGCTCGCCCCGGTTCACGGCGCTGACGGCGAGCACCAGCGCCACGCAGCTGAGCATCAGCGAGCTGAGCAGCCAGGCCACGTTCGCGCTGCTGCGGTCGAACGACGTCCGCGCCCGGGCAGGCCGGGCGGCGGGCTGGGCGCCGCAGGCCATGCCCAGGTACGTCGCCGCGCCGGTGGCGACGACGACCGCCGTCCCGGCGCCGCTGACCACCCGGGATCCCATGAAGCACAGGTGCTCGCTGTCGAACAGCGACCCCGCGCCGTCCGGCCGCCCGGCCTGGCCGGCCGCCGGGGCTTCGTTCCCGTCCGGCCCCCCGCTGCCATCCGGGCCGCCGCCTGCGAGCGGCCCGGCGGCCAGCGCCGCGCGCTTGAGCACCGGCCGCGACTCGCCGGTCAGTGCGGCCTGGCTCGCGGTGAGGCCGGCCGAGGACAGCAGCCGCAGGTCGGCCGGCACCAGGTCGCCGGCGGCGAGCCGGACGATGTCGCCGACGACGAGCTGGTCCACCGGGATCTCCCGGCAGGCCGGGCCTAGCTCCGGCGCCGGCCGCCGGAGCACGGTCGCGGTGGCGGCGGCCAGATCCCGCAGCGCCACCGCCGTCCGGTCCGAACGATGTTCCTGGCGGGCTCGCAGCACGCTGGCCGTGACCACGATCACGCCGAGGACCACGGCGCCGGCCGGGTCGCCGGTGGCCGCCGAGACGACGGCCAGGCAGGCCAGCATGATGATGAACCGGCTGCTCGCCGCGCCCAGCAGCCGGGCGGCCCAGCGGCGGCGGCCGGCCGCGAGCGCATTGTCGCCGTGCCGGGCCCGCCTCGACTCTGCCTCGTCCTCGGTCAGCCCCCGCGGGGTGGCCCCGAGCGCGCGCAGCACCAGCAGCGGGGCGGCATCCGCGTATCCGGCCAGTGGGCTTGCTGCCGGAGTCTGGCCGGCCGTCAGGTCATTCCCGGCGGCGCGGTCGGCCAGCTGGTCAGGCGCCCATGCCATCGCGCCGCACGGGCCGCTCGGGCTGGTCTTGGAGCTGGGCTATGGCCAGCTGCACGATCGTCACAAGGTTCGGGTCATCGACCAGGTAGACCTGCCGGCGACCCTCCCGCCGGGCCCGGACCAGGCCAGCGAGCCGCAGCTTGGCCAGGTGCTGGCTGACCGCCTGCAGGGTGCCGCCGACCTGCTCGGCCAGGCTGCCGACATCCTGCTCGCCGTGCGAGAGGACCCAGACGATGTGCAGCCGCATCGTGGAGGCGAGCAGGCCGAACTGGCCGGCGGCCTGCTGGAGCACCTCGGGGGGCAGCGCGGCGTCCGGCCCGCCGCTGACTGCCCGCATGAGACCGCCTCCCGGCATAGCTCGCATAGTTGCGCAAAGAGCCATTTAACCGAGATTAGTTAATCAGACAGTGGTCGCCGCCGCTCGCAGATCGCGGAGCGTCGGCCACCAGGCTGGTCAGCGGGCCTGGCTCACCACAGGTCGCCGCCGGTGAGGACGTAGATGAACGGCACCAGCGGGATCAGGCCGAAGATCGCCCACGCCACCTTCGCCCCGCCGGAGATATCACTGCGCGTGGCCAGGTCGATCCACAGCAGGATCACGGCCAGCGGGTGCAGGAAGCAGACCAGCAGCTCGAGAAGCTTCTTCATGCTCTGAATCTACCCGGCTGGCCGCGCTCCGTCCCCGGCAGAACTGGCGCTCGCGGGGGAGCCGGCCGCCCGGCCCGGCATCGCCATGCACGGGCACGCCAGCCTGCCGGTGTCAGCCCGCTGAGCAGTCCGGTCCGGCCAGCAGCCGCTGCACCCGGCTGAGCGTCTCCTGCAGGTTGGGCTGCGGGTTGGCCGCCCGGGCCTGCGCCATCGACAGCCAGCGCAGCGGTGCGCCGGGATTCTCCGGCCGCGCGGCGCCGGGCTCCTCGGTGGCCAGCACGAACCGCAGGTCGCCGTGCTGATGCGCGGGCTCGGCGGGGCTGGCGGGGACGTCCACGATGGCCACATGCCGCAACCGCGCATCCGGCCACGGGGTCAGGTCGGTCAGCCCTGTCTCCTCAGCGGCCTCCCGCAGCGCGATCGCCAGCGGGTCGCTCTCACCCGGGTCCCCGTGCCCGCCGACCTGCAGCCACCTCTGCTGGCGCTGATGCCAGCGCAGCAGTACCCGCCCGCTGGCCGGGTGCACGATCACCGCGGAGGCGGTCGCGTGCAGCGGCGCCGAGCGCAGCCAGGGGTCCGCCGCGGTCCGCGCCAGTTCGCCCAGCCGCTGCACGTCGGCCGTCTCA
>JBKQSL010000254.1:0-11737 GCA_052143655.1 Streptosporangiaceae bacterium
GCTCCGGCCCGTCCGGGCCTGGCTGCCCGCCCCGCGGCGATCCGGACTGGCCTGCCGCTGACCGCCGGGCTGCGGTCGGCGGCCAGCCGCCGCGCGCCCGTGGTCGCCGACACCGGCGCGGCGCTGCGGTCCAAGGCAGGACTGGCTGCTCCCGCGCAGAGCGCGACGATGGGCGCGGCCAGGGCCACCAAGCAGGCCGCTGCCTGGCGCTTGCTGCGGTCCCTGGCCCGGCGCAGGCGGCCCGCCGGCAAGTGCGCCACCGTGGCCTGCCGGGCCGGGCTGCCTGCCGCCCGGGAGCTGACCGGCAGCCAGCGGGCGCAGATCCGGGATTACTTCTGCGGCCCGGCCACCGTGTCGGAGATGCTCGCCCAGCTGGGCCGGAAGGTCGGCCAGCTGAAGACCGCCCAGGAGCTGGGCACCACGGCGAGCGGCACCGACTGGTCGAACGCCTCCGGCTACCCGGTGCCCCGGGTGCTGAATGCCAACCAGCACCGCAACGATTACGTCGCGGTATCGCTGCCCTGGTCGCCGACCGCGAAGCAGACCAGGACCTTCGAAGTGGACCTGGTCACCGACCTTAATCATGATGGCGGCGTGCCGCTGGCCGGAAATGCCTACGAAGTGGCAGGAGGCCCGCATCTGGTCGGTAACCCGCCGGATCAGACAATCTTCCACTGGTTCGATATCCGGGGCTATTCTGCCTCCGGTGCCATAACGGATTACGAGGACTCGGTGCATGGCGCTTCCAGCATCGGCTGGGCGACCGGCGTGCCCGCCTACTCGTCGCTGCCGTCGGCCACCATTGCCGCGATTGTCGGTGCCCGCGGCTACGTCTGGTAAGACGGTGAGTGCTGGCAGCCGGGCCGGCCGGGCCGCTGAAGGCCGGGCGGCTGAAGGCCGGGCGGCTGGGTCGCGGGCCGGTGGCAGCCGGGCGGTCGGCGGAGTGGCCGGGGCCGTGTCGGCCGCGGTCCTGGCGCTGGGCCTGGCCGCCTGCAGCGCCGCCGCCGCCGGATCGCACCCAGCTGGATTGAACCCAGCCGCATCACGCCGAGCCGTGTCGCCCGCGGCCGGGCCGCGAGCCCCGGGGCTGCGGTACCGGCCTGCGGCGGCGTTCTGCCCCGGACGCGCCGGTCCCGCGCTGCGGGCCGACCTGGGCCGTGCCGTTCCGCGGTCGCTGCGCGGCGAGGTCGTGCCGCTGGGCACCTCAGCCTCCGGCCGGGAGGCCTACGTGTCGGCGTGGTCACCGGCGTTCTCCGGGGTGGCCGAACTGGACCTGGCCAGCGGGCGGCTGCGGCCGATCACCCGGTTCCCGGACCCGGCCACCGACCAGGCCGACGGTACGGCCGACGGGCACTGGCTGGTCTGGGCGCAGACGTACTCGCTGGCCTCGCTCGATGGCTTCACCATGTACGCGTGGGACGCCGCCGGCGGGCGGCTGCGCCGGATCGGCCACTCGCTCGAGGGTCCTGGCGGCGTGCCGTGGCCCAGCCCGTGGCACCCGCCCGCGGTGAGCGGTCACTTCGCGGCGTGGGCCCAGGGATACGGTCCTGGCGGCCTGGTGCAGATCCGGCTGGCGGACCTGGCGGCCGGCCGGGTCACGGTGATCCGGCGCGGTCACGTCCAGCCGCCGTTCTTCGACGGCGGGCTGGTCGTCTGGCCGGAATCCGACCGGCCCGGCACGCAGACGACGCTGCATGCCTACCGGCTGGCGACCGGCCGGCTGGTGCCGCTGCCGCCGGTGCTGCGGGCCGTGCATGGCACCGAGTTCGTGGCCACCGACGGGACCCGCACCGCCTACCTCAGCCCCGGCCTGACCCGGCTGTACTATTCCCCGTCGCCCCGGCAGCCGGCCCGGGCGGTGCTGACCCTCCCGGCCGGGACAAGTTTTTCCGGGCTGTCGCTGGCGCCCGGGTCGCTGGCCTGGACCACCACCCGGGCCACCTACCTGGCCAGCACCCGGACCGGCAGCTACGTTCAGGTCACGCCGCGCAACGGGTATGCCACCGGGACCGGGCCAGTCGTGCTGATCTCCGGACCGCCGGGCGGCGAGGGACCGCATCCGGTGCTCGCGCTGCACGTGGTGCGGCCCGGCGCGATCAGCTGGCCGCCCTGCGCCGGGGTCGGCGGGCACTGGCACAATCGGCGGCCGTAGGCAGGCCGCCGGGCCGGGAGGGAGCCAGGAAATGACGTTCCAGGGCTGGCCGGAGGAGGCTCTTGACTTCTACGAGGGCCTGGCGGCGGACAACTCCAAGTCCTACTGGACCGCGCACAGGCAGGTCTACGAGGCCTGCGTGCTCGCGCCCATGACCGACCTGGTGGCGGACCTGGCGCCGCAGTTCGGGCCCGGGAAGATCTTCCGGCCGTACCGCGACGTCCGGTTCAGCAAGGACAAGTCGCCGTACCGGACCGAGATCGGCGCGGTGATCGGCGACGGGTACGTCCGCCTGTCCGCGGACGGGCTGGCCGCGGGCAACGGCATGTACATGATGTCGGCCGATCAGCTGAGCCGGTACCGGCAGGCGGTGGCGCAGGAACAGTCCGGCGCGGAACTCGCCGCCGTGATCGGCGCGGTCGAGGGGGAGCAGATCGCGGTGCGCGGCCGGGAAGAGCTGAAGACCGCGCCGCGCGGCTACCCGGCCGACCACCAGCGGATCGGGCTGCTGCGGTGCAAGGGCCTGATCGCCTGGCGCGAGTGGCCGGCCGGCCCGTGGCTGGGCACCGCCGAGCCCAGCGCGCGGATCGCGCGCTTCCTGACCGTCACCCAGCCGTTCGCCGACTGGCTGCGCACCCACGTGGGACCGCCGCAGGACGCCCCGGCCCGCCGGTAGCGGCCCACGGCAGCAGCCACGCTGCCGGGCGCCCGCCGGTGCCGGCGCTATGACCGCGCCCGGGCCGGGCCGGGATCCGCCGTGCCCGTGCCCGCGCCCGCCGTGCCCGTTTCGGCCGTGCCCGCGTCCGCCCGGCAGTCCGGGCACACGCCGAACAGCTCCACCGTGTGACCCACGTCAGCGAATCCGGCTGCTGCCGCCACCTGCTCGGCCCACCGCTCGACCGCCCGGCCTTCCACCTCCACGCTGTGCCCGCAGACCCGGCAGGTGAGGTGATGGTGGTGCGCGTCGCTGCGGCACCGCCGGTACAGGGTCTCGCCGCTGGCGTCCCTGATGGCGTCGACCCGGCCGTCCTCGCTGAGCACTTGCAGGTGCCGGTACACGGTGGTCAGCCCGACGTGCTCGCCCTGGCGGCGCAGCTCGGCATGGATCTGCTGGGCGCTGCAGAATCCCGGCAGGCCGTCCAGCACCGCGGACAGCGCCTCGGCCTGACGCGTCCCGCGGACCCGGGTGCCGCGGCCGCCCGAGCTGCCGGCTGGCCGGGAGGTAGTCACGCGATTCACGCTAGCAGTTCCGCCCCGGTCTTCCGCTGGCCCGCGGCCGGCCCCGGCCAGCGGGCGGCCACCGCGGGTCCGGGCCAGTGCAGGTCAGGCGGGCCAGTGCAGGCCGGGCCGCCGGGGCGGGCGCGGGCCGCCGCCCGGGGCACGCGAGGATGAGGACATGGCGAACAGGCTCCGCTACGCGACCAGCCCCTACCTGCTCCAGCACGCCGGGAACCCGGTCGACTGGTGGCCATGGTGCGAGGAGGCCTTCGCCAGCGCCCGCGAGCGGGACGTGCCGGTGCTGCTGTCGGTGGGGTACTCGGCCTGCCACTGGTGCCACGTGATGGCCCACGAGTCGTTCGAAGACGAGCAGACGGCCGCGCTGATCAACGAGAACCTGGTGGCCATCAAGGTGGACCGGGAGGAGCGGCCGGACGTCGACGCGGTCTACATGACCGCGACCCAGGCGATGACCGGGCAGGGCGGCTGGCCGATGACGGTCTTCATGACCCCCGGCCGCGAGCCCTTCTACTGCGGGACGTACTTCCCCCGTGAGCAGTTCCGGCGCCTGGTGCTCGGCGTGGCGGCCGCGTGGCGCGAAGACCGCGGCGGGGTGACCGGCCAGGCCCGGCGGGTCGCGGCGGCCCTCACCGAGCAGTCCCGGCGGCTCGCCGGCATCGCCGGGGAACAGCCGCTGCCCGGCGCCGGCGGCCTGCCCGGAGCTGGACTGCCGGCGCCGGAGCTCACGGCCGCCTGCGCGGCGGCCGTGGCCGGGCTGGCCGCGGATTATGACCGGCGACACGGCGGATTCGGCGGCGCTCCCAAGTTCCCGCCGTCCATGGTGCTAGAGTTCCTCCTCCGGCATTCGGAGCGAGACCCCGGCGACAGTGGCAAGCAGGCGCTGTCGATGGCCGCGCACACCGCCGGGGCGATGGCCCGCGGCGGCATGTACGACCAGCTGGCGGGTGGGTTCGCCCGCTACAGCGTGGACGAGAGCTGGACCATCCCGCATTTCGAGAAGATGCTCTACGACAACGCGCTGCTGGCCCGGGTGTACGCGCACTTGTGGCGGCGCACCGGCTCGCCGCTCGCCCGCCGGGTGGCCGCCGGCACGTGCGCCTGGATGATCGCGGAGCTGGGCACGCCCGAGGGCGGCTTCGCCTCGGCCCTGGACGCCGACAGCGACGGCGCGGAGGGCGCCTTCTATGTCTGGACGCCCGGGCAGCTGCGCGAGGCACTCGGGCCGGACGACGCGGACTACGCCGCCGAGGTGCTGGGGCTGGCCGGGCCGCCGACGTTCGAGCACGGCAGCTCGGTGCTCCAGCTGCAGTCCGACCCGGCGGATCCGGGTCGGCTGGACCGCGTCACCGAGGCGCTGCGGCAGGCGCGGGCGGCCCGGGTGCGCCCAGGCCGCGACGACAAGGTCGTCGCGGCCTGGAATGGCCTGGCGATCGCCGCGCTGGCGGAGACCGGCCTGGCGCTGGGCCGGCCGGATTTCGTCGCGGCCGCGCGGCGCGCGGCCGCCCTGCTGGCCTCGGTCCACCTCCGGGACGGGCGGCTGGCCCGGACCTCCCGGGACGGCACCGCCGGGCCCAGCGCCGGAGTGCTGGAGGACTACGCGTGCGTGGCCGACGGCCTGCTCGTGCTGTCCGGCGTCACCGGGGAGGCCCGCTGGGTCATGCTGGCCGGCCAGCTGCTGGACACCGCGCTGGACCGGTTCGGCGGGGCTCCCGGCGGGTTCTACGACACCGCCGACGACGGTGAGCAGCTGATCTACCGGCCTGCCGACCCGGCGGACGGCCCCACCCCGTCGGGGGCATTCGCCCTGGCCGGGGCCCTGGTCAGTTATGCCGCGCTGACCGGCTCGGCGCGCTACCGCGACAGCGCTGGCCAGGCCCTGCGGGTGCTGCCGGCGCTCGCGGCGCGGTACCCGCGGGCGGCCGGCTCCGGGCTGGCGACAGCGGAGGCGGGGCTGTCGGGACCCGCCGAGATCGCGGTCGTGGGGCCGCCCGGCGACGAGCGAACCGCGGCCTTGCACCGCGCGGCACTGGCGGCCGCCCCGCCGGGCGCGGTGTTCGCGCGCGGCGACGGCACCGAGGCGCCGGCGGTGCCGCTGCTGGCCGGCCGGATGCTGGTCGACGGCGCCCCGGCGGTCTACGTATGCCGGAACTTCACCTGCCGGATGCCGGTCACCGACCCGGCCGAGCTGGCGGCGGTGCTGCAGTCCTGAGGTGCCGGCCCTGCGTGAGCAGGTAAAATTTTGGGTAACGGGGGGCTTAGCGATACTCAACAGCCGGCCTAAACCGGGTCACCGGCCGGGTCGCGGTATGGACGCCCGAGTTCTGCTGATGCATGGTGGAACGGTCGCCGCCCGCCGCCGGGGCCGCGGGAGCCGGGCAGGCACGGTCGGTGCCGGGAACAGGCAGAGCGGGCCAGGCCCGCGGGAACAGGGGGTATGCGGATGCGGAGCTGGGCGCGCTGGCCGGCGGCAGCCGGGCTCTGCCTGGGCATGGTGGCCGCCGCCAGTCCTGCCCTGGCCGCCAGCCGCCAGCCGGCCGCAGGTTCCGGGCTCGTCCCCCGCGTCACGGCCGCGAGCGCCGTGCGCCTCGCCCGGCTGGGCAAGCTCCGCCCGGCCGACATTCTGGTGGTGGCGCCGAAAGCGCTGCCCGCCGGTACCGCGGCCCGGCTGTCGCGGCTGCCGGGCGTGACCGCCGCGCAGGCCGCTGACGCCGCCCGGATCCGGGTGAACGGCACGTTCATCGCGATGCTCGGCGTGGACCCCGCCGCGTTCCGGGCCTTCGCCTCGCGGCCGACGGCCCGGGCCACTGCGCTGTGGCAGAACGTCGCCGACGGCGGCATCGCCGTCTCCTACACGATGGGCCGCCAGGAAAAGATCCGCCCCGGCCGCAGCGTGCGGGTAGCGGGCGTGCGGACCGAGCGGCTGCGGGTCGGCGGCCTCGGCACAGTCGGCATCGCCGGAGTGGACGCCGTCGTCGCGGACCCGGTTGCCCGGTCACTGGGCATCCCGGCCCGCAACGCCGTCATCATCAGCGCGCCGCACGCCGACCTGAGCACGCTGATCGCGAAGATCAAGCACCTGCTGCCGCGGCACGCAGACGCCGTGCCACTGGTCGCGCAGCAGGCCACGACCGGCACCCCCGCCGCGGCGGGTGCGGCGGGCGCGGCAGGCGCCGCCGGGGCGGGCTCAGCCGGGATCGGCACGGCCGCCGGCGGCGCGGGCAACAGCGGTTCCGTACTCACCCGGGGCGAGCTGACCGGGTTCCTGGCCGCCGCGGAGAGCAGGGTCGGGATGCCGTATGTGTGGGGCGCGGCCGGCCCCCGCGCCTTCGACTGCTCCGGCCTGGTGCAGTGGTCGCTGGCCCAGGCGGGCGTGGTCATGCCGCGGGTCGCCGCGGCCCAGGCGCTCACCGGGCCGCGAGTCCCCGTGCGCGACCTGCAGCCGGGTGACCTGCTCTTCTACCACACCGACCCGACCGCGCCCGATTACATCTCGCACGTGGCGATCTACCTGGGCAACGGGATGATGGAGCAGGCCCCCGAGCCCGGCATGGACGTGCAGATCGTCCCGGCCGACGTCGGGAACGAGTTCGCCGGAGCGGTCCGCATCGACCCGCGCCTGGCGGCCGAGGTCGCCGCCAGCCCGGTCGGCTGATCCGCCCGCCGTCCGTTCTGCCCGGTCCGCTGCCCTGCCCTGCCCTGCCCTGCCCGCTGCCCTGCCCGGTCCGCTGCGCTGCCCGGTCGACCGCGCTGCCCGGTCGACCGCTTCGGCTGGACGGCCGCCGGCAGCATGCTCTACCGCCCGCCACGGCAGGTTCTCGGCATGCAGCGACACGCGTGCAACGACAGCCGGTGCCGCTTGCCCGGGCGACCGCAGAAGTTGTAATCTTCATTACATGAATACAGATGAGGATTCAGTCGGCCCGGCCGACGCGCTCCGCGGATGGTTCACCGGGCGGCTGCCCGGTCACTGGTTCACTGGCCCGCCCGACGTGACGATCGACCGCGAGGAGATCACGGTCGTCGGCGTACTGCCCGACCCCGAGACAACGCCGGAGGCGGGCGAGGCGGAAGCCGCCGCGGCCGCCGAGGGGCGGAGCCGGCGGTTCCGCGAGGAAACCCGCCAGCACCGGATCGACATCGCCCGCGAGGCCGAGCACCGTTTCGGCCGCAAGGTCTCCTGGGGAGTGACCTGCGGCAGCCACACCATCATGTTCACCACCTTCTCGGTGCCGGTGATGACCCGGCTGCGCCAGCGGGAGCGGCTGGTCCTCGACACGCTCGTGGACGCGGGCGTCGCGCGCAGCCGCAGCGACGCGCTGGCCTGGTGCGTGCGGCTGGTCGGCGAGCATGAGGAGGCGTGGCTGGCCGAACTGCGCGAGGCACTGCGCCGGGTCGAGCAGGTGCGCGCCGACGGCCCGCGGTCCTGACTGGCGCCCGGGGCGAAGCTGCCGCCGCGAGGGCAGCCGCCTCGGCGTGAGTTGAGCCGCACTGGTGACATCCTTGGATACGGTTCTAAGTGAGCCGCGGAGTGCCGGGGCGCCGGCACCAGCAAGGAAGGTCGCCGGATGGGACTGCGCAAACTTGTCTACCGGCTCTACGAGCACCGGCTCGAGGCTTCGCTGTCGCCGCAGGCGATACCCCGGCACGTGGGCGTCATGTGTGACGGCAACCGGCGGTGGGCCAGGTCGGCCGGCCTGGCCGACGTCAGCAGCGGCCACCAGGCGGGCGCGGACAATATCTTCGAGCTGCTGCAGTGGTGCCGCCAGGCCGGCGTCGAGGTGGTCACGCTGTGGCTGCTGTCCACCGACAACCTGGCCAGGCCCGCTGCCGAGCTGGAGTCGCTGCTGCGCATCATCGAGGACACCGTGCGCGAGCTAGTCGTGCAGGGCTGGCATCTCAAGCCGGTCGGCGCGCTGGACCTGCTGCCCGCCGAGACCGCCGAGGTGCTCAAGGATGCCGCGGAAACCACCGCGGACAACCCCGGCCTGCTGGTCAACGTGGCCGTCGGCTACGGCGGGCGCCGGGAGATCGCCGATGCCGTCCGCTCCCTGCTGCAGGATCAAGCGACCCGGGGCACCACGATCGAGGAGCTGGCCGAGGTCCTCGACGTCGAGCACATCGCCGAGCACCTGTACACCGCCGGGCAGCCCGACCCCGACCTGGTCATCCGAACCTCCGGCGAGCAGCGGCTCGGCGGCTTCCTGCTATGGCAGAGTGCTCACTCGGAGTTCTACTTCTGCGACGCGTACTGGCCGGCGTTCCGCCGGGTCGACTTCCTGCGCGCGCTGCGCTCTTACGCGGCGCGGCAGCGCCGGTACGGCGTCTGAGCTGGTCCGCAGTCCGCTCCGGCGGCGGCCAGCGACGGCCGCCGGCCGGGCCGGGCGCTGGTGATCATCGCCGGTCGGCCATGTGAACAAGCCGTTACGGTACTTCCTGGATCGCTCTGATCGAAGGTAAGTTCTGAGCTGACGGGCGGTGCGTATCCGCCCGACGGGAAGGCCCTCGAGATCCTCGAGCTTCGCGTCCTGGCACGCAGGCGAGATGAGCGGGGGGCCGGCGCCCGGCCCTTCGCTGGCCGGTCCCGGTCCCGCCGACACGTCTGTGTCCGAACGCGGCGCCGCCCCAGGCGCCCAGGGGAGAGCGAGTGGCCAGTCCTGCACCCCGCCGGGATTCCCGGCGGACCACCAGCCGCACCAGCGACACCGCCCGGGAGCAGGAAGGACCCCGGTGCCGCACGTATGTCCTCGACACCAGCGTGCTGCTGGCCGACCCAGCCGCCATGGGCAGGTTCGCCGAGCACCGGGTGGTTGTCCCGGTGGTCGTCATCACCGAGCTCGAGGCCAAGCGGCATCACCCGGAACTCGGGTATTTCGCCCGCCAGGCGCTCCGGTACCTGGACGACCTGCGGATCTCCTTCGGCAGGCTGGACGCAGACCTGCCGGTCGGCGATGCGGGGGGCACGATCCGGGTTGAGCTGAACCACTCCGACCCGTCGGTGCTGCCGGCCGGGTTCCGCCTCGGCGACAACGACACGCGCATCCTGTCGGTGGCGCGCAGCCTGGCCGCCGAGGGCGAGAGCGTGGTGCTGGTCAGCAAGGACCTGCCGCTGCGGGTGAAGGCGGCCGCCATCGGGGTGAGCGCCCAGGAGTACCGGGCCGAGCTGCCCGCTGACTCCGGCTGGACCGGGATGGCCGAGGTGGACGTGACCGCCGGCGAGATCAGCCAGCTCTACGACAGCGGGCGGCTGGAGTGCCCGGCCGCCGCGGAGCTGCCCTGTCACACCGGCCTGGTGCTCGGCTCCGGTGCCTCGGGCGCCGGCAGCGCGCTCGGCCGGGTGCAGCCGGACAAGTCGGTCCGGCTGGTCCGCGGTGACCGGGAGGCGTTCGGGCTGCGCGGCCGCAGCGCCGAGCAGCGGATCGCGCTGGACCTGCTGCTGGACCCGGATATCGGCATCGTCTCGCTGGGCGGCCGGGCCGGGACAGGCAAGTCCGCGCTCGCGCTGTGCGCGGGCCTGGAGGCGGTGATGGAACGGCGCCAGCACCGCAAGCTGGTGGTCTTCCGGCCGCTGTACGCCGTCGGCGGGCAGGAGCTCGGCTACCTGCCCGGCTCGGAGGCGGACAAGATGAACCCGTGGGCGCAGGCGGTGTTCGACACCCTGTCCGCGGTCACCTCCAAGGACGTGATCGACGAGGTGATCGCCCGGGACATGCTGGAGGTCCTGCCGCTGACCCACATCCGCGGCCGGTCGCTGCACGACTCGTTCGTGATCGTCGATGAGGCGCAGTCCCTGGAGCGGGGCGTGCTGCTGACCGTGCTGTCGCGGATCGGCGCCGGCTCGCGGGTGGTGCTCACCCACGACATCGCCCAGCGCGACAACCTGCGGGTCGGCCGGCACGACGGCGTGGTGGCAGTCATCGAGAAGCTGAAGGGCCACCCGCTGTTCGCGCACGTCACCCTGGTGCGCTCGGAGCGGTCGCAGATCGCGGCCCTGGTGACCGAGATGCTGGAGGATTCCGGCCTGTAGCAGCAGGCTGATCACGGTTTCCGCCTCCGGCTCGCCGCAGTGCGCCGGGGGCGGTACCGTGACCACCGTCATGAGCGACCTGCCTGCGGCGCCGGACGGCGCCGGTGCCTGCCAGCCGCTGTCGGTGGTGATGCCGATCCGCGATGAGGAGCGGCACCTGGCCGAGGCGGTCCGGTGCGTCCTGGATCAGGACTATCCCGCCCGGCTGGAGCTGATCCTGGCCGTCGGCCCGTCCCGGGACCGGACCGCGCGGATCGCCGCGGAACTGGCCGCCGCGGACCCGCGGATCACGGTCGTGCCCAACCCGTCCGGGCGCATCCCGAGCGCGATCAACCTGGCGATCAAGGCGTCCCGGCACCCGCTGATCGCCCGGGTCGACGGGCATGCGCTGCTGCCGCCGGGATATCTGCGTACCGCGGCGGTCACGCTGGCGCAGACCGGCGCGGTCAACGTCGGCGGCATCATGGCCGCGGCGGGCGTGACCCCGTTCGAGCAGGCCGTGGCCTGGGCGATGACCTCGCCGTTCGGAGTCGGCGGGGCGCGGTTCCACACCGGTGGCCAGGCCGGTCCCGCCGATACCGCTTATATGGGCTTCTTCCGCCGGGAGGCGGTCGAGCAGGTCGGCGGCTACAACGAGGACTTCCTGGTCGCCGAGGACTGGGAGATGAACCACCGGATCCGCCAGTCCGGCGGGCTGATCTGGTTCCAGCCGGCCATGCGGGTCACCTACCGGCCGCGGTCCACCGTCGGCGCGCTCGGCCTGCAGTACTTCCGCTACGGCCGGTGGCGGCGGGTCGTGTCCCGGCAGCACCCGGGCACGATCAACCTGCGCTACACCGCGCCGCCGGCCGTGGTCGCGGCGCTGGCCGCCGGGACGCTGGCGGGCGTCGCCGGGCTTGCGGGCCTGGCCGCGGGCGCGGACGGCTGGTGGCCGGCGGTCGCGACCGCCGGCTTCGCCGCGCCGGTCCTGTACGGCGCCGGGCTGCTGGCGGTGACGGGCACCGCGGCGCGTGCCCTGCGCCCGGCCGCGCTGGCCCGGCTGCCGCTGGTGCTGGCGACCATGCACGTCAGCTGGGGGACCGGGTTCCTGACCAGCTCGCGCAGCCTGGTGCCCGGCAGTTCCCCGCGGCGCCCCTGGCGGCCCGGGCGAGGCCAGCCCGCCGGCAGCGCTCCCGCTGGCAGTGCTCCCGCTGGCAGCGCATCCGCCGGCCCGGCTCCCGGCGGCCCGGGCGGAAGCTAGTGTCCTGGATCTTTGATCCGCCGCAAAAGCCGCCCGAGTGATTCGAGGATTTCTTCCGCAGATTTCGTCCAGATGAATGGCT
>JBKQSL010000255.1:0-2628 GCA_052143655.1 Streptosporangiaceae bacterium
GGGCAGGAGGCGTCGACGAGGATGCGGGCGGCGGCCTTGGCGGCCGCGGGTGTGGCCGGGTCGGCGTCGAGGACGCCGGCGGCCAGGCCGCCGTCGAGGAGCAGGGTGAGCTGGCGGGCGAGCTGGCCAGGGTCGGCAGCGCTGGCGCGGCGGGCCAGGTCGCTGAGCCATGCGCGGACGAGGTGCTTGTGCTCGGCGGTCCGGGCGTGCACGCCGGTGCCCGGCTCGCTTTCCGCGGCGGCATTGATGAACGCGCAGCCGTGGTAGCCGTCGCGGCGGCAGGCTGAGGCGAGCGCGTCGAAGGTGCCGACGAGCTGGTCGCGGGGGTCGTCGCCGGCGGCGCGCGCGGCGGCGCGCAGCTGGGCGAGCCAGATCTGGTCGACCTGGTCCAGGTAGGCCAGCACCAGGTCGTCCTTGCGCGGGAAGTGCTTGTACAGCGTTGCCTTCGCCACCCCGGACTCGGCGATCACGGTATCGACGCCGACGCCGCGCGGGCCGTGGGCGTAGAACAGCCGGAACGCCGCGCCGAGGATGCGCTCGCGGGCGGGCGGGCGGGCTTGTGGCTGGGTCATCCGGTTCACCTCCGGCCGCCCAATATTACAGACTGGTCTGTACGCCAGGCAATTAGCGCCGTATGCTGCTGGCCCGTGGAACCCGGGCCGGGAGAGGTCATCTCGCGACGGGATGGTAATAGACAGACCTGTCTGTTAGTTTGATCCCTGCGCGGGTTCATGTGCCCGGGCGAAGACCGAGCAGGGAGCACCACCATGAAGATCGCAGTTCTGGGTACCGGCACGGTCGGGCAGGCCCTGGCGGGACGCCTGGACGAGCTGGGCCACGAGGTGACCTCCGGCACCCGCGACGTGGTCGCGACAATGGGCCGCACAGCGCCGGACGCCACGGGCAGCCCGCCGTATCCGGCCTGGGCCGCTGCCCGCCCGACGGTAGGCCTGGCCACCTTCGCCAGCGCGGCCGCCGGCGCCGAGCTGCTGGTCAACGCCACCTCAGGCGGCGCGTCGATGGCGGCGCTGGCCGCCGCCGGGACCGAGAACCTCACGGGCAAGGTGCTCATCGACATAGCCAACCCGCTGGACTTCTCCCGCGGCTTCCCGCCCAGCCTGTTCGTCAAGGACACCAGCAGCCTCGGCGAGCAGATCCAGGCGGCGCACCCGGACCTGAAGGTCGTCAAGGCACTCAACACGCTGACCGCGGAGCTGATGGCCAGACCGGCGCAACTCGCCGGCGGCCAGCACAGCGTGTTCGTCGCCGGCAACGACCCCGGTGCGAAGAAGACCGTGACCGGGCTGCTGGAATCGTTCGGGCACACCGACGTCATCGACCTCGGCGACATCAGCGCCGCCCGCGGCACCGAGATGCTGCTGCCGCTGTGGCTGCGCCTGATGGGCACGCTCAGCACCCCGATGTTCAACTTCAAGATCGTCCGCTGACCGCGCCGGCCCCGGAGGGCTGATCCCGCCCCTCCTTCCCCGGGGAGGGCGTGATGCCTGACCACACCACTCTCATGGGCGGCAAGACCGGCCACGTTCCGTGATCATTGGTGGTCGGCGGTTCGCGACCAATATCCGTTCGGTATCGATGCTCTTTCTTCGGTCCCGGCTGCTGGGGCGACGGAACTCGATGCTCTGTCGCTGGCGCCGGGATGTGGACTGTGCCTGCGGGCCTTCAGGTGCCGGGGTCGGCCAGGGCGGGGTAGGTGATGTCGACCTCGGTGATTTCCGTTGGGAAGTCGCGCTGGTTGCTGGTGATGAACCGGTCGGCGCCGGCGGCGACGGCGGTGGCCAGGTCGGTGGCGCCGGCGGCCTTCAGCTTGTATCTGGCCGACAGGGGATGTGGCGAGCTCGGCGGTGACCAGGCCGACCGGGCGCAGGTCGAGCCTGGCCAGCAGGCCGGCGAAGGTCCGGATCTCGCTGGCCGCGCCGCCGCGCGGCGGCTTGGGTGCCGGTCGGATGTCCGGGTGCCGGCGGAGCCGGTGGCTGTACAGGAGGGAGGACCTGTCCCGGCCCGCCAGTGTCAGGTCTCGTTGGGTCTGGCCACTGGGCATGTTCTGACCTCCGGGTTGGCCAGTTCTCGTGAGACGGCTGGCTGTGTGGCCGTCTCATCTGAACTGGCTTTTTTCGGGGAACGGGGCGGAGAGGGGCCGGGAGCGCTCGTGCCTGCTCCAGAAGTTGTCGCGGATCCGGGCGAACCTGCTGCGGTGCCCGGCGGCCCAGGTGACGATCGGGTCGCTTCGGGAGAGTGCCTGGCAGAAGGGCTCGCCAAGCCGGCGGGCGATGCGCTGGTAGAACAAGTCGAGCTGCCATTCGCGGACCATGGCAACGTGGCGGCGCCAGTCGAGGTCAGTGAGGATCCCGCCGTCGCCGATGCTGCGCCACTGCGCGGGGAGCAGCTCGATAGCGCCGCGTCCACTGCCTTGGCGCCGACCGGCCGCAGCACCGCGGCGCAGATGGTGCGGGTCGCGACATCCACCGCGGCGACCAGTCCGGGACGGCCGATCACCCCGTCGTCCATCACCGCCATCACGTCCAGCGGCGTGCCGTCCATCTGGACCTGCTCACCGGGGCGGGCGGCAATCGTCGCGGTGAACACCCCGCCCGGCCGCCCCGCCGT
>JBKQSL010000256.1:0-19051 GCA_052143655.1 Streptosporangiaceae bacterium
GAGCTTGTTCAGGCTCATCACGTCCCCGGTCACGAAGATCTCGGGGTGGTCGGGAATGGTGCAGTCGTCGCCGACCATGATGCGGCCGGCCCGGTCCTGCTTGGCGCCGGTAGCCGCCGCGATGGCCACCGCGACCGGCGGCGCTGCCACCCCGGCGGTCCACAGCACGGTGCCCGCCTCGTGGCGGGTCACCGCGCCGTCCTGAGCGCGGACGCTCAGCCCGGTGGCGTCTATATCCGTGACGATCGAGTGCATGTGCTGCTCGACCCCGAGCTTGGCCAGGGTGCGTGCCGCCTTGGCCGACAGCTCCGGGCCGAACGGGGCGAGCGGGGCGTCCCCGCCGTCGAAAAGCAGCACCCGGGCGTCCTCGGGCTTGATGTGACGGTATTCGTCGCGCAGCGTCTTGGTGGCCACCTCGCGGATCTGCCCGGCCAGTTCGACGCCAGTGGGTCCGGCGCCGACCAGGGCGAAGGTGAGCCAGCGGCTGCGCTCGGCCGGGTCGACCGCGGTATCGGCCAGCTCGAACGCGCCGAAGACGCGGCGCCGGATGACCAGGGCGTCCTCGATGGTCTTCATGCCGGGCGCCCACTGGGCATACTCGTCGTGCCCGAAATACGATTGCTGCACCCCGGCCGCCACGATCAGGTAGTCATAGCCGAACTCCAGCTGGTCCCCCAGCGGCCGCGTGGCCAGGACCCGGCGCCCTTCGGTGTCGATGCCGGTCACCTCGGCCAGCACGAAGTCAGCGTTCTTCTGCTTACGGAGCAGATCCCGCAGCGGGACGGCGATCTTCCCCTCGGACAAGATCCCGGTCGAGCACTGGTACAGCAGCGGCTGGAAGAGGTGGTGCGGGCGCCGGTCGATGAGGGTCACCCGGACCGGGGCGCGGCGCAGCACCCGGGCGGCGAACAGCCCGGCAAATCCGCCACCGATGATCACCACACGGCGCTGGCTATCCTGGTCGCTCATGACGCGTCCCCGATCCCGGTTGTCCTCTATTTCTGCGTCGGCTCAGCCTGCCGGGTCGTGCCAGGCATCCCGCTCGGGCAGCAGCCGGTCCGCTTCCTTCGGGCCCCAGCTGCCCCTGGCGTAGGGGTGCACAGGCCCGACGTCGGCCAGGACCGGGTCCACGACCTCCCAGGCGGCTTCGACCGTGTCCTGGCGGGCGAACAGCCAGCGGTCGCCGTCCAGGGCCGCGCCGATGAGCCGGTCGTAGGGACGCATGTCCGAGCCCGCTTGCCCGGCGAAGGTCAGGTCCTCCAGCAGCGGCTCCATCCCGCCGCCCGGCTTCTTGCCGGCCAGTGTGAGGCCTACCGCGGTCTCCGGCCAGATCCGGAACCTCAGCGAGTCGCGGACCGCGAACGGATCGATACCGAACACGTCATGCGGGGGCCGCCGGAAGCGGATATCCACCTCGGTGGCGGTGACCGGCATGCACTTGGCCGCCCGGATCAGGATCGGCACGCCCTCCCAGCGCCAGGTATCAGCGGCGAGCCGGACCGCCACGTAGGTCTCCGTCGCCGAGTTCGGGTCGACCCCGGCCACCTGGTGGTAGCCCTCGTACTGGCCCTTCACCGTGTCCTCCGGGGTCAGTGGCCTCAGCGAGGAGATCACCCGTGACTTGGCGTCCCGCCAGTCGGCCAGGGCCGGCCGGTCGGGCGGCTCGGCCAGCACCGTGGCCAGCACCTGGAGCATGTGATTCTGGACCACGTCCCGGATAGCACCGGTCCGGTCGTAGAACCGGCCGCGGTCGGCGACGTCGAACGCCTCGGCCATCGTGATCTGGATGCTTTCCACGTAGGTCCGGTTCAGCAGCGGCTCGATTATCGAGTTGGCGAACCGGACGAAGAGCACGTTCTCCACGGGATCAAAGGCCAGCCAGTCGTCGACCCGGAAGATCGCGTCTTCGCCGAAGTACTGGTGCATGGTGTCGTTGAGCTGCCGCGAGCTGGCCAGGTCGGCGCCGAACGGCTTCTCCACCATGACCCGCGCGTCCTTGGCCCGGCCGGCGGTGGCGATTCCCTGCGCGATGCGGCCGAACAGCGGGGGCGGCACCTCCAGGTAGAACAAGACCTGGGTGCCGGCGCCGATCTCGTCCGACATCGCCTGGTAGGTGGCCTCGTCGTCGAGATCCCCGTCCACGTACCGCAGCAGCCCGAGCATCTTCTGCGCGGCCGGGGCCTTGGGGTCCATCTGGTTCAGCCGCAGCGAAGCCTCCGCGTAGTCACGGAACTGCTCCAGCCCCCAGCCGCTCTTCGCCACCCCGATGACCGGCACATTGAGCACGCCCCGGTCCACCAGGCCGACCAGCGCCGGGAATGTCTCGATCTTGGCCAGGTCACCCGTGGCCCCGAAAATCACCAGCGCGTCAACTTGGTTGGTGGTCATGTCTGCTCCCTGTGTCGGTCAGTTTCCCGGTCCGGCCGGGGGGGCCGCCTCGTCGGGGTGCGCGGGCCGCGGACGGGCCGCGCCCGGCGGTGTGCCCCGCAGGGGTGCGGGCTGGAATTCCTGCTTGCTCACGCGCCGCCGGAACACGTAGTAGGTCCAGGTCTGGTAGGCGAGCACGAAGGGCAGGAAGATGATGGCCACGACCGTCATCACCTTGAGGGAATACGCCCCGGACGCCGTGTTATGGACGGTGAGGTTGTAGGCCGCGTTGGTGCTGGAGACCATCACGTTGGGATACAAGCCAGCGAAGATCGAGACGATGCAGGCCGCCATCGTGACCGTGGTCGCGGCGAACGCGAAGCCGTCCCGGTGCTCGTAGACGAGCCACACGGCGGCGAGGACGGCGAGCATAGCCAGCAGTTCGATGGGGTTGACGAAGAAGGTGGTACTGGACGTGACGTGCGTCCAGATGGCGAAGGCCACGACGGCGGCGGCGGTCACCGGGGCTACCCGGCGCGCCAGCCGTCCCGCGCGCTCGTGCATGCCGTCGGTGGTCTTCAGGCACAGGAACGTCGCGCCGTGCAGCAGGCAGAGCAGCACCAGGGTGACCCCGGTGAACAGCCCGTAGGGCTGCAGAAGGTCCCAGAAGGACCCGGTGTACTCCTGATGGGAGTTGATCGGCAGCCCGTGCAGCAGGTCGCCCAGTGCCACCCCGACCAGCAGCGGGGCCAGCAGGCTGCCTACGGTCAGCAAGACGTCCCAGGTGCGGCGCCACCGCAGCGCATCGCGCTTGCCGCGGTACTCGAACGACACGCCGCGGACCATCAGCGACGCCAGCAGCAGGACCAGCGCCAGGTAGAAGCCTGAGAACATCGTGGCGTACCAGCCGGGAAATGCGGCGAACATGGCGGCCCCGGCCACGATCAGCCAGACCTCGTTACCGTCCCATAGCGGGCCGATGGTGTTGATGGCCGCCCGGCGGCCGGCGTCGTCCTGGCCGACCGCGCCGTGCAGCATGCCAACGCCGAAGTCGAAGCCCTCCAGGACGAAGAAACCGGTCCACAAGACGGCGATGATGATGAACCAGAACGGGATGAGATTGTTCATCGTGACCTCAGTACTGGACGGCCGGGACGGGCGCGTCCGCATCGGCCTCGGCGCGGGCGGGCGGGAGCTGCTGCCGGGAGTACTTCAGCATCAGCATCAGGTCGACGGTCGCCAGCGTGGCGTACAGCAGCACGAAAACCACCAGGCTGATCACGATGGACGTGGCACTGACCGACGACGAGATGCCGTTTTTCGTCAGCATGATGCCCTGCACGATCCACGGCTGCCGGCCGCTTTCGGTCAGCAGCCAGCCCGCGGTGTTCATCAGGAACGGCAGTACCGCGGCCCAGATCGCCACCCACAAGAAGCGCCGCGACGTCGCGAGTTTCCCCCGGCGGAGCAGCCATAGCCCGTAGGCCCCGAGCAGGAAGACCAGGACCCCGGCGTAGGCCATCACCCGCATCCCCCAGTACTGGATGAACACGTTCGGCACGTAGTAGCCCGGCCCGAACTGCTTGGTGTACTGCGACTGCAGCGGGTCGAGGCCGATCACCTTGCCGTCCCAGTGGTTGGTGGCCAGCAGCGACAGCAGGTGCGGGATCTCCAGGATCTGGGTGGGGGTATGGTCGTTGTTGCCGCCGCCGATCTGGAACAGCGAGAACGAGCACGGCTGGCAGGTCGTCCACTGCGCCTCGGCCGCCGCGATCTTCATTGGCTGGTACTTGGCCTCGATCACCCCGAGCTCGTCGCCGACCAGCATCGTGAACAGGATCGCCGGGACCAGGACGATCAGCGCGAGCCGCGCAGACCGGGTGAACACCTCGCGGTCGCCGCCGTGCCGCAGCTGCCACGCGGAGACAGCCAGCATCACCGCGGCGCCGGTGACCAGCGAGGCCAGCAGCACTTTCGAATATCCCCACAGGAACACCGGGTTGGTGAACACGGCCCAGATGTCGTTCAGCTGCGGCTTGCCGTTGACCATCGTGTAACCGACGGGATGCTGCATCCACGAGTTGGCCGCCATGATGAACGCCGCCGATAGGACGGTGCCCAGCGAGACCAGCCAGATCGTCAGGAGGTGCACCCGCCGGGACAGCTTGTCCCAGCCAAACAGCCACAGCCCGAGGAACGTGGATTCCAGGAAGAACGCCGCGAGCCCCTCCATGGCCAGTGGCGCGCCGAAGATGTTACCGACCAGCCGCGAGTAGGCTGACCAGTTCATCCCGAACTCGAACTCCTGCACCAGGCCGGTCACCACGCCGATCGCCACGTTGATGACCAGCAGGACACCGAAGAACCTGGTCAGCCGCAGATACTCATCGCGCTTGCTGCGATGCCACGCCGTCTGCAGCAACGCGGTCAGGAACGCCAGGCCGATCGTGACCGGCACGAAAAAGAAGTGGTTGATCGTCACAAACGCGAACTGCCACCGCGCGAGATCAACGTTCGTCATCTACTCCCCCGGTCCACGAAGTGCTCGGGGCGGCTGCCTGTCACACAACGCGGGCAGGCAGCCCGCCGGTCACGTCTGGGCGCCCTGACGGGCCGAGGCGCCGTTCTGCCAGGCGGCGGTGCCGGCGGCTGCGACGCTCTTGGCCCGTGCCCACTTGATCTTCGCCTGCTGGCTGGGGGGCACCTCCATCTCCTGGATCCACCGGCGGGTGGCCGCGAACAGGTGCGAGCCGCCGACGGCCAGCCCCGCCAGGACGAGCATGGCGCCAGCTCCGGCGAGCACGCCGCCGGTGATCAGCGGGCCGGTCCTGACCTGGGGCCAGCTGCTGTTCTGTTCCGTGCTACTAGACATGCCACCGTCCCGGACGCTAGTCGTTGACCGCTACTGTCACCCGCGCGGAGACAACCGGGCATCCCCCCTCCGGGGTGATTGCGTGCCTTTACGCGCGGCTTGATCAATCCACTCGCACCTTCTCCCTCCCGGCTCCGGAGCCGAGGTGGACGAGTTTCCATGCGACTTTTCCGGCTCTACGAAGTTAGCCGGGACCGCGTTGCCCTGCGATGACAGTGCGTAATTAGCTCTGTGCTTCTGAGCGCAGCGGGCCTGTAGGACGCGCGCTGGGCCGGCGGGATGAGGGCGCCGGCGCGGTGCGGTAATCGAGAGGCCCGCGGCTTCTAAGATCATGGATCTTGCTAAAGGAAACACGATCATCAGAGAGCCGCGGGCGCTGTGGTTCACGATATCGCCTCCGCGCTGTTCGGCGTGGAGGGCCTGCAGGTCGTCGAGGCCGAGGCAGAAGCCGATGGCACGCTGACGGTCTGGGCGGTCACCGGTCATCCGGCCGCGGCGGTGTGCCCAGACTGCGGGACGCGTGCGGGCCGGGTGCATGAGCTCGTGCTGGCCCGGCCCCGCGACCTGGCCGGGGCCTGGACGAGGTGTCGGTGGCACACGTGCTTCTTTGACCTGTCCGGGGATCACGGCCTGCTGGGGCAGGTGGAGGGCCGCACCGCCGATGACGCCGCATACTGGCTGGCCCGGGCTGCCCCGGCCTGGCGAGATGCCATCGAGGTGGCGGCCATTGACATGTGCACGATCTATGCCTCGGCAGTACGGCCGCCGCGGCCGCTCCGGCGACGCCGAGTACGGGATCAAGGGCCTGCTGGTGCGCAACCTGGAGCACCTGCGGCCCGGCCAGTTCGCCAGGGTCATGGACACGCTGATGCGCGAACTGCAAGGCCCACGAACTCGACAACCTGTACGTCGCCGACACGAGCGTCTTCCCCAGCATCGGCGCGGTGAACCCGGCGCTCACCGCGATGGCCAACGCGATCCGCGTCGGCGAGCACCTGCTGACCCGGATGGCGTGAACCGCGGCGGAACTGGGCCTGGATCGGCGCGGCGATCCTGTAGGGCTCGGTTACTCGGTCTGGCCTGACTGGTGCCGTCTTCCGGGCTGGGATCATCGCTGAGTGACCTTCTCCCATGCCGGCCAGGGCGTGCGCATCGGCGGCGTCGCCGCCATCCCCACGGCACGCCGGCTCATCCCTCGTGAATAGCTCCGGGCCGTCACGTCGCATGGGCGCGAGGCCGAGCTTTTCCTGCATGATCTTCGTGGACGATGCCAGTGCTGTCCGGAGGCCTGCCGAGCTGCCGATGTTCTGACTGCCGTAGCGGGAGCTGAGATAGCTGCGGAAGGACGCCTCGCGATAGGGCGACTGCTGCCAGTCGCCAACGAGCTGAGGCAGCGTAACGTGCCGGGTCTGGTGCAGCGCGCCGCACGCTTCGAGTTCCTCCAGGTCGAGGACGAGAACGTGTGCTCCTGCGCGTCTGACCTGGTCGCGGCCCTGTCTGGGGCTTCTCTCCGCTTGGACCACGACACCCGTCTCTGGGGCAAAGGGTGAGGAGCGAGCTCTTGCTGATTCATCCCATTAGGGTGGTGCGCCCGGGGGCTGGCAGATGGATCGTGGTGACAGTAAGAGCCGGAGCAAGGGCTCCGGCGGCTCGGGCGACGTAGAAGCTGTGGTGGCCAACCGGCCGCTCGGGGGTTCTGAGCCGGCTGGGACCTGATCGGGCACGTCGCGGCGCGACAGGGAGCGCCGAACGTCCTGCTGGTGCTGATCGCGATGACGCCGGCTTTGGCAATGGGACGCGACGCGCACTAATAGCAGCTAAGGAGCGGTGATGGGTGCGGAACGTGATCGGGTGGCCAGCTTCGGCCGGCTGGAGGACGGGCTGCGCCAGGGCGGGGAGTGGTACCGGTGGGGGCCCTACGTGAGCGAGCGGCAGTGGGGCACTGTACGCGAGGACTACAGCGCGGACGGTAATGCGTGGGACTACTTCCCACATGACCAGGCCAGGTCACGGGCGTACCGGTGGGGTGAGGACGGCCTGGCCGGGTTCTGCGACATCGAGCAGCGGCTGTGCCTTTCCCTGGCGCTGTGGAACGGGCGGGATCCGATCCTGAAGGAGCGGGCGTTCGGGCTCACCGGGCCGCAGGGCAACCACGGTGAGGACGTCAAGGAGTACTGGTGGTACCTGGATGCGCTGCCCAGCCACGCCTGGAACCGGTGGCGCTACCACTACCCGCAAGGCCCGTTCCCCTACCAGGACCTGATCGACACCAACGCCGCCCGGAGCCGCACCGAGCCCGAGTATGAGCTGCTGGACACGGGCGCGTTCGCCGGCGACCGGTACTGGATCACCGAGGTGCATTACGCCAAGGCCGGCCCGGACGACCTGCTGATGGCCATCCAGGTCACCAACGCCGGCCCGGAGGCCGCCACGCTGCACGTGCTGCCCACCGCGTGGTTCCGCAACACCTGGTCCTGGGGTGATGGCGAGCCCCGGCCGGCGCTGCGGGCCTCCGGTGACCGGTCGGTGGCCATCGACCATCCGTTCCTGGGCGCCCTGGAGCTCACCGCCGCGGCTGGCCCCGACGGCACCGGCCCGCAGCTGCTGTTCTGCGAGAACGAGACGAACCTGGCCGGGCTGTATGGCGCTGCCCCGGTCACGCCCTACCCCAAGGATGGCATCAACGACCACGTGATCCACGGCGCGGCCACGGTCAATCCCGTCGGTGCCGGCACCAAGTGCGCGTTCTGGTACCAGGTCACCGTCCCGGCCGGCCAGACCGCCGAGCTCCGGCTCCGGCTGCGGCCCGCTGGCGGCGGGAAGCAGCGCGCCAAGGCGCAGGCGGACCCGCTGGGCACCGAGTTCGGCCAAGTGCTGGCCCAGCGCCGGGTCGAGGCCGATGAGTTCTACGCCGAGCTCACCCCGGCCGGCGCCAGCGCGGATGAGGCGCTGGTGCTGCGGCAGGCCTGTGCCGGGATGCTGTGGAGCAAGCAGCTGTTCTACTACGACGTCGCCCGCTGGCTGGACGGCGACCCGACCCAGCCGCAGCCGCCCGAGGTGCGCAAGCACGGGCGGAACTCCGGGTGGCGCAACTTCGACGGGTTCGACATCATCTCGATGCCGGACAAGTGGGAGTACCCCTGGTTCGCCGCCTGGGACCTGGCCTTCCACAGCGTCACCCTGGCGCACCTGGACCCGGCGTTCGCCAAGTACCAGCTGATCATGGTCTGCCGGGAGTGGTTCCAGCACCCGAAGGGGGCGCTGCCGGCGTATGAGTGGGACTTCGGGGACGTCAACCCGCCGGTGCACGCGTGGGCGGCGCTGCAGGTCTTCGCCATCGACGGCGCCCGCGACATCGGGTTCCTGCGCAGGGTGTTCGCTAAGCTGCTGGTCAACTTCACCTGGTGGGTCAACCGCGAGGACGCCAGCGACCGGAACGTCTTCGAGGGCGGCTTCCTGGGCCTGGACAACATCGGCCCGATCGACCGCTCGCACCTGCCGGCCGGCTACACCCTGGAGCAGTCCGACGCCACCGGCTGGATGGGCTCCTACGCGCTGGCGATGGGAACTATCGCCGCCGTCCTGAACTGGTCCGGCGAGCACGAGGATCAGGATCTGGTGCTGAAGTTCATGGAGCATTTCGCGGGCATCCGCACGGCCCTAGACGAGCAGGGCCTGTGGGACGACGCCGACGGGCTGTTCTATGACCGGCTGGTCACCCCCTCCGGCTACACCGTCCCGGTCAAGGTCCGGTCCATGGTCGGGATCATCCCGGCGCTGGCCGCAGGGGTTCTCGACGGCAACATGCTGCAAAACGCGCTGACCATGAACAAGCAATTCATGAGGTTCCTGCAGCATGAGGTCGGGGATGTCCAGAAGCTGGCAGAAACCCCGCAGCTGCGCGGCCGGGGGGCCGACCAGCGGCTGCTGCTGTCGGTGGCCCGGCCCGCCCAGCTGGAGCGGCTGTTCGCCAAGCTGTTCGACGAAAGCGAGTTCCTGTCCCCGCACGGGCTGCGCGCGGTGTCGGCCTACCATCGCGATCATCCCTACCAGTTCGACGCCGAGGGCTACCAGTCCTCCATCGACTATGAGCCAGCCGAGTCGACCACCTCCATGTTCGGCGGCAACTCCAACTGGCGTGGCCCGATCTGGATGCCAGTCAACTACCTGGTCGTCGAATCACTCGAGCGCTACCACCGGTTCTACGGCGCTGACTTTGAGATGGAGTACCCGACTGGCTCGGGGAATCGGCTCACCCTGGACCTGATCGTCGCCGACCTCCAGGACCGGCTGATCTCGCTGTTCACGATGGACGCACACGGGCGGCGGCCCTGCTTCGGCGGGACCGAGAAGATGCAGACTGATCCGGCCTGGAAGGACAACCTGATCTTCAGCGAGTACTTCCACGGCGACAACGGCGCCGCCATCGGCGCCTTCCACCAGACCGGGTGGACCGGCCTGATCGCCGATGTGATCCTGCGCCGGCACGGCGCGGTCCGCGCGCTTGGAGACGTCCTGCGTGACCAAGCAGGAAAGGCCCGGCAATGACCAGTATGCAAACCACCGCTACCGCGGCCGGCGCAGTGTCGGATCCCCGTGCCGCCCAAGCGCTGCCCGGCAGGCCATTCCCGCTTGGTGCCACTCCCGGCGAGCATCTCGGCACCGCGGGCACCAACTTCGCGATCGCCTCCGGCGTCGCCACCGGTGTCACCTTGTGCCTGTTCGACAAGGCTGGCGCGGAAACCCAGATCCCGTTGCGGGATAACGATGCCGACATCTGGTACGCCTTCGTGCCGGGAGCCGGCCCTGGCCAGTCCTACGGTTACCGCGTGGCCGGGCCCTGGAACCCAGCCCAGGGCCTGCGATGCAACCCGGCTAAGCTGCTGCTCGACCCGTACGCCAAGGCCATCAGCGGAACGGTCACGTTCGGGCCGGAGGTGCTCGGCCAGGACGAAACCGACCCCGGCAAGCCGAGCAGCCTGGACTCCTCGGCGCACGTGCCCAGGAGCCTGGTCGTAGACCCGGCATTCAACTGGCATGACAGCGACCGGCCGTGGTACCGCTACGCGGACACGGTCCTGTACGAGATCCATGTCAAGGGCTTCACCATGCGCCCACCCGGACATTCCCCCGGCGCTCCGCGGGACCTACGCCGGCCTGGGTCACGAGGCCGCCATCGCGCACCTGCGCAAGCTGGGCGTGACCACCGTCGAACTGCTCCCAGCCCACCAGAACGTACCGGAGTCGTTCCTGGTCGAGCGGGGGCTGACGAACTACTGGGGTTACAACACGATCGGTTTTTTCGCCCCACACAACGGCTACTCCGCCTCCGTCCGGGCCGGTCGCCCAGGCGGTCAGGTCGCCGAGTTCAAGACGATGGTGGACGCACTGCACCGGGCCGGCCTGGAAGTGCTGCTCGACGTGGTGTTCAACCACACCGCCGAGGCCGGCCCGGACGGTCCCGCGCTGTGCTTCCGCGGCATCGACAACACGGCCTACTACCGGGTCGAGCCTGGCAACCCCGGCAACTACTACGACACCACCGGCTGCGGCAACGCGCTGAACGTAGGTGATCCGATCACGCTGCAGCTGATGATGGACTCGCTGCGCTACTGGCTGACCGAGATGCACGCCGACGGGTTCCGGTTCGACCTGGCGCCCACCCTGGCCCGCCAGGACGGCGCCTTCGACAAGGTGTCGGCCTTCCTGGACATGGTCGCCCAGGACCCCGTGGTCTCCCAGGCCAAGCTGGTCGCCGAGCCGTGGGACGTCGGCCAGATGGACAGTTACGACCTGGGCCGGTTCCCGCCGCTGTGGCGCGAGTGGAACGGCAAGTACCGGGACACGATGCGCGACTTCTGGCGTAGCCACCAAGTCGGGCTCGGCGAGTTCGCCAACCGCTTCACCGGCTCCTCCGACCTCTACGCCACGGTCGGCCGACGGCCCACCGCCTCGGTCAACCTGATCACCGTCCACGACGGCTTCACCCTGGCCGACCTCGTCTCCTATAACGACAAGCACAACGAGGCCAACGGCGAAAACAACCGCGACGGGACCAGCGACAACAATTCCTGGAACTGCGGCACCGAAGGCCCCGCCGGCGACCCCGACGTCCTCGCGCTGCGCGCCCGCCAGTCCCGGGCCATGCTCACCACGCTGATGCTGTCCTTCGGCGTCCCGATGCTGCTCGGCGGCGACGAGATGGGCCGGACCCAGGGCGGCAACAACAACGCGTACTGCCAGGACAACGAGATGACCTGGCTCGACTGGGCCAGCGCTGACACCACGCTGCTGGACTACACCAAGCGCCTGATCGCCTTCCGGCGGGCTCACCCAGTCTTCCGGCGCCGCCGCTTCCTGGCCGGCACCGAAGCCTCCGAACTGCAGTGGTTCAGCCCCGCCGGCACCCCCATGGACAACGCCGACTGGGCCGACTCGAACGCCCGCGCCATCGCCATCTACCTCGACGGACGCGACGACCCCGACTGGGCCGAAGACGGCACCGCCCTGCTCGACGACGACTTCCTCGTCCTGGTCAACTCCTGGTGGGAACCCCTCCACTTCACCCTGCCTCCCACCCGCCACGGCGCAGAATGGCAGCCCGAGATCGACAGCCACGACCCCGCCGCCCCCGCAGGGGCGGCCACACGCCACGCTGGTGATCAGGTAACCGTGGGCCCCAGGTCCATCACTGCCTTCCGTTCCGCGTCACCACGATGAGCACAGCCGGGCGACGTGAAGCGCACCCACCCAACGGCTGGGACACTGTCGGCAAAGACTCCTGCCAGGCCGGCCGTGATGGAGGCTGCCCCGTCCCGTGCTCGGCTGACACGTAATTGGGGTCCTTGCGGGCGCGCGGCAGCAGCCGGCGGCGCCAGCCGTCGGCTGGGGTGGGCGGGCTGGGGCAGGTGGCGGGGCGGCTCCTGGGGAGGCGGTCTGGGTCAGCCGGCCCGCGCTATCAGGCGGCCTCCGCGGGGGTGATGACGATGACGCAGCCGGGGTTGAGCTTTTGCAGCTGGCGCAGCAGGTAGTCCTGCTTGTCCTGGGCGGACTCGCGGCGGGTGCAGAAGTCGGCGCCGGGTTCCTCGTACGGCTTGCCGGTCTTGAGGATGGCGTAGGCGATCTTGAGCAGAGTATGCGCGATCGCGATGATCGCCCGTTTCCGCGCGCCCTTGTTCTTCGGACCGCCGAACTTGCGGATCAGGCGGTGGAACCTGGCCTGTAGCCGGCCGGGGACACGGATCGCGGCCCAGGCGGCCTGGACCAGCAGCGGCTTGATGTAGTTGCCGCCGTCCCCGGTCCGGCCGCTGCGGCTCTTGCGGGCGCTGATGTAGCTGCCCGGGCACAAGGTGATCCAGGAGGCGAGCCGCTCGGCTGTGGCGAAATGCTGGTGCGGGGCCGGGCCGATCGCGCCCAGCCACCCGGCTGTCACCACCTCCCCGAACCCGGGGATCGTGCCCGCCAGTTCCGCCTCCCGGGCATACCGGGCGACCAGCGGGCTGATCTTGGCGTCCAGGCCGCCGACGGCATCATCGAACATCTTGATCCGGTCCAGGTGCAGCCGGCACATCAGCGCGTGGTGGCTGGTGAACCGGCCGGTCAGCGCCATCGACAGGTCCGCGAGCTTGCCCGCGGTCCGCATCCGCCCCTGAGCCAGGCCGGCCAGCACCGCGCCGCGCCGCTCGCCGTCGATCAGCGCTTCGATCATCGCCGTCGACGACATGCCGGTAATATCACTGACCACGGAATCAAGCTTGATCCCGGCCGATTCCAGCGTCTTCTGCAGCCGCTGGATCTCCGAGGTGCGGGCCTGGACCGTCTTCACACGGTACCGAACCAGGTCCCGCACCTCCTTCAGGTCCGGGGACGGGATGTAGGAGCCGCGCATCACCGCCCCGCACTCATACAGGTCCAGCAGCCGGACCGCGTCCTTGGCGTCGGTCTTGTGGCCCTTCAGCGCCTTGACATGCGCCGGGTTGACCACCAGCACCTCGGTGAAATCCAGCTCCGTCAGCGCGTAGTACACCGGCTCGGTATAAACCCCCGAGGCCTCCATCACCACGTGCGTGACGCCCCGCCCGCGCAGCTCGCGGGCCATCGCCTGGAGCACCCCGTAAAACGTCCGGTACTCCAGCACATCGGTCGTGCGGGTCCCGCGCTTCCTGCCCGGCACCCGGACCGCGACCTTGATCATGTCCTTGTGCACGTCGATCGCGGCCACCCGGTCATACAGCACTCTCACGCGCCACCTCCTGAAGCGGCATATCGAACTAACCGGGAACAGAAGGCGCACCGCCCGCCGGGGTCCCTCACATCAATCAGGAGACTGACACGCGCGCTCGCAGCGGCAACGGGCATGACCCGCAACGGGACCCTCGCGCCAATCTAAGTGACGGCCTCGAACGGTCCATAGCCAACCGGCGACGACGGACGGCGCACCAGGGCCATCGTGCACCTTCCACACCCGCCATACAGGGCAGAACCACCAGAAACCACCCGCAGACCCCAGCCCCCGCCCAATTACGTCCCGGGCATCGCGCGCAGCCGCGCATCCTCTTCTAAGTGGGTAGCCCCGTTAATTCGTCGGGGGCTGGTCGCCGGGTTCGCGGCCGAGGCTGGTGAGGTGGACGGTGCAGGCGGTGTCGAGGGCTTCCTGGGGGTGCGCCGGCGGGCAGGCCGGTGAGCAGGACGGCGTCTTCGTAGCGGTCGCTGGCAGCGGAGTAGATCGCGAAGCCGAAGGAGCGTACCGCATTGCCCGATCACAGTGTCTGAGCTGCGGATTCTCTTGGCCGGAGATGCCCGGCATTGTCCTTGAGTGACCTCGGTCAATGGCACGCTAAGGAATTGCAGAGAAATAATACGTAGTCTCCCGGGATTTCGCCCGGTGGTGTGGTATGGGCGCAGTGGTCCGTAGGCTGCTGAACCGGCCGGGCCGCCTCAGGGCCCGGCTCAGGGTCAGCCCGCTGGTCTGGCCTTCGGGCTGAGGACGAGGCCGTGTCCCTGGGCGCAGGCGGTCAGGCCGGGCAGGGTCGCTCGCGGGGTCTGGAACCGCAGGCGCAGCACGGTTACCAGGGTTTGCTCGGCGAGGCTGAGCGCGGGCGGGTGCCCGCCGGCTGGCTTGCGGGTGGGCGGTCCGCCGCGGCGGATGTACAGGGCAGTGTGGCGCTGGGCCTGGTAGGCGAGGGTCAGCGTGCTGATCAGCTGGTCCCAGTCGGCGGGGGCGTGTTCGCCGTCACTGAGGACGGCCACCGGGCGGTAGGGCTCCGCCACTGACGGTGTCGTTGTGGTGCGAGTTGGCGGATGTGAGGGGCGGGGGTTCGTGGACGGCGTCACCGTGAGCATGTCAGCGAAGGCAACGGCCCTCCCTGATCTTTAGCCGGATGCCGGGAGGGCCGTCTGATGCGGTGCCGGAGGTGGCGCCACGGTGATGACGGTACGAGGTTCCGGGGAGAGTGTCGAGGCCCGGCTGCGGGCCGGGTTGCTGCGCTGTGCCTGCGGCGGGGTGCTGCGGCCGTGGGGGAAGGCGCGACCGCGGCTGGTGGCCATGTTCACCGGGCAGGTGGTGGTGCAGCCCAGGCGGGGGATCTGCCGGGGCGGCTGCGGCCGGTCGCATGTGCTGCTGCCTGCCTGGCTGTTGTCGCGGCGCCGGTACGCGGCACTGGTGATCTTCGCCGCGCTGGCGCTGCGGGCGGCGGGGTTAAAGGCCGCCGCGGTGGCGGCCCGGCTGCGGCTGCCGGTGCCGGGCCGGCCAGGCCAGGGCTGGAGCGTCCCGGTCTCGACGGCAGGCTCGTGGCTGGCCCGGTTTGCCTCCCGGGCCGGCCAGCTGCGCCAGATATTCCTGGCAGTGCTGCCGCTGGCGGATCCGGTAGCGCGGGTGGTGGCGCCGGCCGGGTCGGTGAGCGGGGATGCGCTGGCCGCGCTGGAGGCGGTCACCGCGGGGCTGCGGCGGCGGTTCCCCGCCCTGGACATGGTGGCGGCGCATGAGGTCGCCGCGCACCTGACCTGCGGGCTGCTGCTGGCGCCTTCGTTTCCGGCCGTCCCGGGCAACACGACCCTGATCTTGATGGCCGCCGCTGGCACTTCCTGACTGCCGGCCTGGCCCGCCAGGGTCGCCATAGGCCCTGTTCATGGCGATTCCAAGGGAGGCGGATCATGACAGCAGCGGACCAGGAGGCAGCGGCCCGCCGCCAGCGGGCGCAGACGATCGCGCTGTGGCGGTGGTCGCTGATCGAGCCGGCGATGGACCCTGCCCTGACATCGCGCCAGCGCGGCCAGGTCGTGCGGGCGCTGGCCGGCCGCGAGCACGGCGGGCCGTCCGGGGCGCCGGTGAGCGTGTCCCGCAAGACCATCGACCGGTGGATCACCGCGCGGCGGGCGGGCGGGTTCGACGCACTGATGCCCTCGCCGCGCCAGTGCTCGCCACGCACTGACCCCCACGTGGTGGAGCTGGCGGTGGGGCTGAAGAAGGAGAATCCCGCACGCACCGCCGCGCAGGTGCGCCGGGTCCTGGCTGCGCAGCTGGGCTGGGCGCCCTCCGAGCGGGCCATCCAGCGGTGGTTTGAGGCCCGCGAGCTCACCACCCGCCCCGGCGGCCAGCCGCCCGCCGCGTTCGGCCGGTTCCAGGCGGACCGGGTGAACGAGATCTGGACCGCTGACCTGATGAACGGCCCCGAGGTGGCGGGCCGGTCCTGCCACCTGGCCGGGATCATCGAGGGTTATCTGGGGTTCGAACAAATTTTCAGCGCGTTTCCGCAGGTCAGTCCGTCACGTACGCGTCCGTGACGAGCGCGGCTCGCCGTTGATGCCTCGGCTGAGCGTGCGGTGTCGCTGCTGGGCGGCTTGCCGGTCTTTGAAGCCGAGGCTTGCGGCGATCTGCTGCCAGGTCGCTCCGCTGCTCCGGGCCTGGAGAATGAGGTCGTGCTCATGCTGGTCAAGGTTGCGGCGCAGGGTGCTGACGGCGGCAAGGCCGGCCAGGGCGTGGCTGGCGGTTGCGGCAGCGCGGGCGGATGTCAATGAGGCGTTGACATCGAAGAGGGGGATGGTGCCGAGCGGGTCGATGTCCTTGCCGGCGGGGACGCCGCTGTTGTCAATGGGTGATTGACGTTTCAGGGCTGGCCGCCGTGGTTGAGCCGACGGCGGAGCAGCAGGTTCTCTCCGTGGGCCTGTTCGAGTGCCTTGCGCAGTTCGGTGATTTCCTCGCGGTGGCGGCGCTTGAGGTCGGTGAGCTGAGCGGTCAGGGCGCGGACGACGCTGCCGGGCTCGTCCGGGGCGGCCTTGCCGGCGTGCCCGGGTCGCGGGCTGGCCTGCTGGGTGGTGCGCAGCTGCTCGATGCGGGAGCGGATCTGGGTGTTGCGGTAGAGGAAGTCCAGCGACACCCCGGCTCGGGCGGCCACGCCGCGGAAGGTGACTGGCTCGCCGTCCCTGGTCATCGCGTCGAGGGCTGCCTGGGCACGAGCGATCGCGCCGGCTGTGCGTGCGGCGGTGGCTTTCTGCAGGTTGGCGAGGTTACCGGCCATCGCCGCCGCCTTGAGGGTCGTCACGGTCCAGGCGGGCGATAGCTGCGTTGGCGCGGGCTGGGACACCGGCGCCGCGGACGATGTTGGCAGTGCCCGCCGCGCTGGCGGTTTCCGGCCCGTCATCTAGGGCGGTGATGATGGCATCGAGCGCGGCGGCTTCCCGGTTGCGGCCGGCTAGCCAGACGTTGCCGGGGCTCATCGCAGCGCCGGTGCGTTCGGTGAATGCCGCCTGCCGGTCGTCGATGAGCTGCAGGGTGCGGTCCTTCTGGGCGCGCAGTTCAGGCAGGAAGGTGACGTCCGTGGCGAACTTGTCGCAGGTCAGGCAGGCGTTGCCGCGGTCGCAGGACTGCCTGGGCGGCAGCAGGCAGTAGCCGTTGGGCAGGATACGGTCGGTGCGCTTGTCCAGCTGCAGCATGTCGTAAAGGTCTCCGGGTGCGAGGTCAAGGTCGCGGGCGTCGCTGGTGACCTTGCGGTAGCGGAGGAACTCGGCCTCGTGGGTAGCGGCAAGGGTCTGGGCGTAATGCATGGTCATGGTGGGGGAAATGTGTTTGATATGCGGGTGATCCAGAGGCAGTGACATGGTCGCGTAGCGCGGTCTGTCACCGGCTGGAAGGGAAACCACCCCATTGGATTTCATGCCATGCCTGGTCCGCTCGGCGGCAGACGGCGAGATCGAGAAGATCACGCTCGGGCATCCGCTGCTGGATGACTACCTGGTGTTCGTGGGCACGGACCTGGGCGGGATCATCGGCCAGCCGCGGGCTGGTGATCTGGCGGTCCCGGCAGAACTCATCGAAGATCTTCATCCCGCTGATCCGGCCCAGCACGGTGGTCCAGGTCATCGCCCCGGTCTCCAGGCTCACCCGGCAGTGCCACTGCATTCCCGCTCGCAGCCAGCTGGTGACGATCCCGTCGAAGTGCGCGGCGCGGCGCCCGCAGGGCTCATGGGGGCGCAGCACGATCCGCGGGTCGATGGCGGGATCCCATACCTCATGCTGCCACCAGGGCCGCGGATCGTAGGCGTTCCACAGCAGCCGGAAGCAGGACAGGAGGTACTGCCGGAAGTTCTCGGCTGTGCTGGGTGCGGGCAGATGTCCCCGGTGCCGCTGCATCGCCAGGGAGAACTGGCGCAGCCATTCTCCCGGCCCCAGGTCTGTCAGCGAGCGCACGGCGGACGGCGAGTCCGTGGTGATCACGCCGAGCCAGCGGGCGAATATCGCCATGTTGCCGACGGTGATCTTTCCGCCGCGCTCGATGATGCGGAACATGCACCAGCTCAGTTCCCGCTGCAGCGTCTGCGGCAGCGCGGACAGGTCGATCGTGAAGCCGTGTGTCCGCGACCGGGTAAATGCGCTTGCGTACTCACCGGGGAGGCCGTCGAGGGAAATCCTGACCGGGCGCAGCGCGGCCGGCACCTTGTCCCACAAGGCGTCCAGGATCGCTATCTGGTGCCCGCCGACAGCGGCTTCCAGGAATTCCAGGCCGTCGGCGGCCGCCCCGGTCACGAGCACGATCCGGTCTGCCCGCCGGAGGCCGTCACGGCCCGCCAGCCAGCGGTGAAGGACTTCCATTCCGCGACGGCCCGCATGTCCGCCTCCTCGGTCACGTGTGCATACAGCTCCAGCGTGGTCTGCACGTCAGCGTGGCCCATCCGGCGCGACACCACATGCACCGGCACCCCGGCCATCAGCAAGGCGGTGGCATGTGAGTGCCTGATCCAGTGCGGCGTCCACGCTGCCGGAACTTCCCCGGCCAGGTCCCGGCGCAGCCGCCCGACCAGGTCATAGACGCTTTCGGGCCGCCATGGCGCGAACCGCGCGCCGCCCGCGAGATTCACGAACACATGCGCCGCATCCAGGTCCGGGACGGCCAGGTCGGCGCCCGCGTCGCACAACTGCCACAGGTACTCCCCATAGAGCCGGTCCAGGGCATCGGAGATGAACAAGCGCCGGTACCTTCCGCCCTTGGCCCGCACCCCGTGCGGATGCTCGCGCGGCGTGACCTCGATAAACGGGGTATCGCCACGGCCGGTATGCCAGTCACGGTGCTGCAGCCCGAGCGCTTCACCCAGCCGCAGGCCCGTCTCCGCCAGAAGTGCCCACAGCAGGCGGTCCCTGACCTGGCCCGTCCACTCGCCGGCCGCCGGGATGAACCTTGCGCACGCATCGCAGATGGGTGCGGCTCTACTGGGGTGAGCTGGTTATGCTGCGAGGACGAGGCCATCGCGGTATTTGACGTGGTGGATGCGCTTGTGCTCTTGGCGCAGGTGGTAGCGCCAGTAGGCGTCGAAGTCGCC
>JBKQSL010000257.1:0-10854 GCA_052143655.1 Streptosporangiaceae bacterium
GAGCCGTGCAGTCCGCGCGCAGAGCTGGCCCGCAGGTAACGTTCAGGCGGTTTCGGGTCAGAACGACGGCAGAAAAGCGCCACAGCCGCGCGCCAGCATGATCATCCACGCTGGCTGGCATGAGCACTTCAGCCATCCTTCCTGATCAGCACGAATCCGACGTGCTGGCCTACATGGACGTCGACTTGTCGACCGACCTGGCCGCGCTGCTCCCGCTGACCGCGCCGCTGCGGGCCGAGCCCGAGAGCTGCTGCCGCAGGTCAGTGACTGCGGCTGGTTCTTCGATACCGAGCTTCTGGTGCTGGCCGAGCGACGCGGACTGCGGATCCAGGAGGTCCCGGTGGACTGGACCGACGACGCCGACTCCCGGGTGGACATCGCGGCCACGGCCCTGGCCGATATCCGCGGCGTGCTGCGGCTGGGCGGCGGCCGCCAGCTGACGCGGTTCCTGCTGGTGGGGGCCGTCAGCACGGCTGCCTACGTGCTGCTGTACCTGGCCCTGCGGGCGGTGCTGCCCGCCCTGGCTGCGAACGCGCTCAGCCAGCTGGTCACCGCCCTGGCCAGCACGGCCGTCAACCGGCGGTTCACGTTCGGCATCAGCGGCCGCCAGGCCGCCGCCCGGCATCAGGCCCGCGGCCTCATCGCCTTCGCCGCCGGGCTGCTGCTCACCTCCGGCGCGCTGGCCGCGCTGCATGCGCTCCAGCCGCACCCGGCCCGGGTCGCGGAGGTCACCGTGCTGGTCGTGGCTAACCTGGCCGCCACCGCGCTGCGTTACCTGCTGTATCGCAGCTGGGTGTTCGCCGGCCCGATGCCGCCGCAGACACGCGCGCCGGCCGCGCAGGCCCGGGAGGCCGGCCGATGAGCGCCGCCGACGTGCGCCCGGTCCAGCCGGCTGGCTACCGGGCGACGCACCGCACCGCTGACCGAGCCGGTGGCGGCCGCTGGGTTATCCCGGCGCTGATCGCGCTGCTGGCGCTGACCGCGGTCCTGTACATGATCAGCCTGGACCGCGACGGCTTTGCCAACGACTTCTACGCCGCTGCCGTCCAGGCAGGCACCCGGAGCTGGAAGGCGTTCTTCGGCTCGTTCGACGCGTCGAACTTCATCACCGTGGACAAGGATGGAGCTGTCGGCGCGGGTGTTCGGGCTGAACTCGTGGAGCCAGCTGGTTCCCCAGGCCGTGCAGGGGGTCGCGGCCGTCGGCCTGCTGTTCGCGGCGGTCCGGCGGTGGTTCGGCCCGGCCGCGGGCCTGCTGGCCGGTGCCATGCTGGCCTGCACGCCGGTGGCCGCGCTGATGTTCCGCTTCGACAACCCGGACGCGCTGCTGGTCCTGCTGATGACCGCCGCCGCCTACGCGGTGCTGCGGGCCATCGAGTCCGGCCGCACCCGCTGGCTGGTGCTGGCCGGCGCGCTGCTCGGCTTCGGGTTCCTGACCAAGATGCTGCAGGCGTTCCTGGTGCTGCCGGCCTTCGGCGCGGCTTACCTGATCGCCGGGCCGGGCCCGGCCCGGCGGCGGATCGGTCAGCTGCTGGCCGGCGCCGGAGCGCTGGTCGTCGCGGCGGGCTGGTGGGTCGCGGCAGTCACGCTGACCCCGGCGGCGGACCGGCCCTACGTCGGCGGCTCGACCAACGACAGCATCCTGCAGCTGGCCCTGGGCTACAATGGCCTGGGCCGCCTCGACGGCAACGAGACCGGCTCGGTCGGCTTCAGCGGCCACGGTGGCGGCAGCCCGTCCTTCAGCGGGGCGGCCGGGCTGGGACGGCTGTTCGCCGCGGACATGGGCGGGCAGGTCAGCTGGCTGCTCCCGGCCGCGCTGATCGCCATCGCGGTGCTGGCCCGGCTGTCCTGGCGGCTGCCGCGGACCAGCCGGACACTGGCGGCGGCCCTGCTGTGGGGCGGCTGGCTGCTGGTCACCGGGGCGGTGTTCAGCCTCATGCAGGGCATCATCCATCCGTACTACAGGGTGGCACTGGCGCCTGCGATCGCGGCCCTGGCGGCGGTCGGCGCGATCCTGCTGTGGCGGTCACGGTCCCGCCTCGCGGCCCGGCTGGCCCTGGCCGGCGGCACCGCGGTCACTGCCTGGTGGTCGTGGGAGCTGCTGCGCCGCACCTCGCAGTGGTATCCGGCGCTGCGCCTGGCCGTGCTGGCCGCCGGGCTGGCCGCAGCCGTCCTGCTGCTGGCCGAGCCGTGGCTAGCCGAGCGATGGCCGGCGACGGTGCGGCCGCTAGCAGGGCGGCCGGCGGCCGGATGGCCGGCCGCCGGGCAGCCAGCCAACGGGATCAGCGGCGGTCCTGGCGCCAGGGCGCCGTCGGTACTGGCCGCCAGCGCCGCGGTACTGGCGCTCAGTGCCGCGCTGGCGGGCCCGGCCGCCTACAGTGCCGACACCGTGACCACCGCGCACACGGGCGCGCTGCCCAGCGCAGGACCGACGGTCACGTCGGCAGGCGGCCCCGGCGGGACGGGAGGTCCGGGCGGTCCGGGCGGTCCGGGCGGTGCAGGCGGTCCGGGCGGAACAACCATCCCCGGCGGGCTGGCCGGGCGTGGCCGCTCGTTCTCAGGTGCCCCGACCGGAGCGGGCTCGGCGCGGTCCGGGACGGCACCCGGCGGGGGGACCCGCCCGGCCGCTGGCGGCACTGGCGCAGCGACTGGCAAGGGCAGCACGGCACCGCAGGGCAGCAGCCGCGGAGCCGGCCCGGCCGGAACCCGTACGGCCGGCAGCCAGCCGGGCCCTGGCGGGCTGTCAGGGGCGACCCAGGTGAGTGCGGCACTGCGGCGCCTGCTCGGGTCCGGTGCCGGACGGTACCGGTGGGCGGCCGCCACCGTCGGCTCGGAAAGCGCCGCGCCGCTGCAGCTGGCGACCGGAGAGCCGATCATGGCGATCGGCGGCTTCAACGGAACCGACCCGGTCCCGACGCTGCGGGAATTCGAGCGCATGGTGGCCGCCGGCGAGATCCACTATTTCGTCGGCACGAACTCCGGCAGCTTCGGCGGCGGCTCCGGTGCGGCCGCGCAGATCAGCCGGTGGGTCGCCAGCCACTACCGGGCGCACACGGTCGGCGGCGTGAAGGTGTACGACCTGGGCTGACGCGATGCCGCGCTGTGGCGGCAGGCAACAGCGCCCGGCGGCCGGGGTTAGGGGCCGCCGGGCGCTGCCGGCTTGCGGGCCGGTGCTGGTGTTCAGCGCACGTTCAGCGCGCGGTCAGTTCGACCTGATCCAGGTGTTGCTGAAGGCGCCGCCGCTGCCGATGCTGCTGGTGGAGTCCTTGTCCCGGCCACTGTTGTCGATCATGATGATCTCGGTCGGGCTGTGGCTGGCCAGCGAGGAGCCGTTGGCGTCGCTGATGCTGTAGCTGACGGTGCCGAAGTCGGCCAGCGGCAGCACGCCGCTACTCGACGAGGGCGCCTCAGTGATGACCTCGGCCGACGAGCGGGCCAGGCCGGACTCGTTGACGACGGTGGTCTTGGTCCAGCCCTGCGTGCTGTCCTTGAGCACCAGCGTGTAGGTGTCCGAGCCGGAGAACGTGACGGAGGCGCTCATGCTGTCGCCGGGCTTGACGGTGCTGGAGTAGTTCACCGGGTAAGCGGGATACATCTCATACCAGCCGTAGTACTGCGGGGTGCTGCCCGAGCAGTCCACGTCGGTGCCGGTCTGCTCCACCGAGTCACTGCTGTAGCCGTCGAGGCCCACCCAGAAGGAGGAGTACTTGGTGCCGCTCGTGCAGTGCCCGGTCGGCTCTTTCCAGCTCGCCGAGACGCTGGTGAAGGAGCCGTTGCTGCCGGTGGCCGCGTAGCCGGACCAGTTGGTGCTCTCCGCGGTCGCCTTGCCCCGGGCGGCTGCCGCGCCGCTGCCGGCCACTCGCTTGATCAGCCCCCCTGGCTGGAACCCGGCCTTGGCCACCCCGGTGTGCGCAGCGGGATGCGGCGCATGCACGGACGCGGCGGCCCCGCCGGCCGTGGCCAGCGCTGAGCCCAGCGCGAGGCCCGCGATCGCGAGCGGAATGTACCAGCGACGAATCATAAAGGCTCCTTCGGCCTATATGGGCAACTCCAGGTAGCGTCCTATTTCGCCACGTATCGCGAACTATCTGGACTTCATCCAGAGCGCCGGATGTGGGCCGAACGTATACCGGTTCCGCGTAATTGTTAAACCATCAAGTAGTAAACGCTAGGTAATATTACTTACCGTATGAGTTTGAATGTTCTCATTGCGTTACACCCTATCGGTCCCTGGCGGTCCCGCGCTGATCCAGGCCAGCCTGCTGCTCACCGGGTCAGGCAGCTGCTCACCGGGTCAGGCAGCACTCGTGCGCCCCGCTGGCCGCGATCGCGGCCGGCGGGAGCGGGTCTCGGGTTGCACGGTGCCGCCGTCCGGCAAGTACCGTTAGAGCCCCTCTGCCCGCGAAGGAGCGCCCGTGCCGCCTGCTGCCGCCGCCGAGCGGAACCGTTTCGCGCAGCGCCTGTTCGCGCCGCTGCCCGCGCGTTACGACCGGCTCGCCGAGTTGCTGTCCTTCGGCCAGAACGCCCGCTGGCGGCGAGCCATGGTCGACCAGGTCATCCCTGCAGGCGCCAGGCTGGTGCTGGACGTGGCGTCCGGCACGGCTGGCGTCGCGATGCAGATCGCGGCCAGGACCGGCGCCACGGTCGTCGGGGTGGACCTGACCGAGCAGATGCTGCGGCGCGGCCGGCGCAACGTCGCCGCGGCGGGCCAGGCCGACCGGATCAGCCTGGTCGCGGGCCGGGCCGAGCAGCTCCCGTTCCCCGACGCCACGTTCGACGCGCTCACGTTCACCTACCTGCTGCGCTACGTCGCCGACCCGCAGCAGACCCTCACCGAGCTGGCCCGGGTGGTGCGGCCGGGCGCCCGGGTGGCGAGCCTGGAGTTCGCCGTCCCGGCGGCGCCGTCGCGGCGGCTGGCCTGGCACCTGTACACCCGGCTGCTGCTGCCGGTCGGCGGCCTGCTCACCGGCGGCCCGGAGTGGTTCGAGGTGGGACGATTCCTCGGTCCCAGCATCACCCGCCATTACGAGCGCTATCCGGTCGCCTGGACGGTGGATGCCTGGCGGCGGGCCGGCTTCGAGCAGGTCGGATTCCGGGTCATGAGCCTGGGCGGCGGGCTGGTGATGTGGGGAACCCGGTCGAGTGAGTGACGCCCCCGGCGACGCGCCCGCCGCAGGGTCGCCCGCCCGCCCGGCTTACTACGCGGCGCGGCCGGGCAGGTGGCGGGACTGGTGGACGCTGCTGCACCCGCCCTACACCGCCTGGCACCTCAGCTACGTGGTGCTCGGGGCGGCGCTCGCGCCGCACCTGACCCTGTCCACCCTGCTGTACACGCTCGGGGCTTTCTTCCTGGCCGTCGGGGTCGCCGCGCACGCGCTCGACGAGCTGCACGGCAGGCCGCTGCGCACCCAGATCCCGGCACCAGCACTGGTGACCGCCACGGTGCTCAGCCTGTGCGGGGCGCTCGGCTTCGGGGTGTACGGGTTCATCCTGGTGGGCTGGCCGCTGATCCCCTTCATGATCGCCGGGCCGCTGCTGGTCGTCGCGTACAACGCTGAGCTGTTCGGCGGCATCGTCCACACCGACCTGGGCTTCGGGCTGGCCTGGGGCGGCTTCCCGGTGCTGACCGGCTACCTGGCCCAGGCCGGGCGGCTGGCAGTGGCCCCGGTCCTGGCGGCCGTCGCGGCGGTCACCCTGTCGCTGGCCCAGCGCAGCCTGTCCACCCCCGCCCGCGCGCTGCGCCGCCGGGCGGTCACCGTCACCGGCCGGGTGACGATGGCCGACGGCCAGGTGACCGAACTGGACCAGGCCAGGCTGCTCGCGCCGCTGGAGCAGGCGCTGCGCACCCTGTCGTGGTCGGTCATGCTGCTGGCGGCCGCGCTGGCCATCGCCCGGCTGGCCTGACCGGCTGCCGCCATCCGCTCGCAAACTGCTTCTTCCGATTTACCTGGGCATTGATTAATGTAAGGCCCAGGAAAAGGACCCGCTCATTTTGAGAAGCGCTAATGAATACCCAGCAATCAGTCAATATCGTATACATCCCGCGGCATGCTTCCCAGCCGGAGGCCAGGCGGCCGTCATGGCGCCGGGCGGACTGGGCGCGCCTGGCGATCGTCGGGGCGACGGTGCTGGCACTAGTGGCCGCCGGCGTCACGATCGCCTCGTTCGGGGGGGCCCGGCCCCGGCCGTCCCGCTGCGGTACGGGCGGCACCTCCGCGGCCGGCTGCCCGGCCGCCGCCCGGCCGCCGGCCCAGGCGGGTCGCGCGGCGGCCGCCGTGGCCGTGCTGAGAGGTACGAAATACCAGTTCAGCGAGCCTACTGCCATCACGGTCGCCGGTCGTCACGTGTGGGTGGCCGACGTAGCCTCCAGCGCGGTGACCGAACTGAGCGCGGTGACCGGCGCGGCGTCCGCCGTGCTGCCAGCCCAGCGTTACGGCTTCCGCGCGCCGAGCGCGATGGCCGCCTCGGCCGGGCACCTATGGATAACAAATGTCCCGGGTAATTCTATTACTGAGGTTAATTCCGAAACCGGCACGCTGGAGCGCATTCTTTCGGACGGCCTTGGCCTGCATGCCCCGGATGCCGTCGCCGTGCACGCCGGCCGGCTGTGGGTCGCCAATGCCAGCGGCAACTCGGTAACCGAGATAAACGCGGAGACGGGTGCGCTGCTGAGCATATTCTCCGGCCGCCGGTACCGTTTTGCCGACCCGGACGCGCTGGCCGTCAGTGCGGGCCGGGTGTGGGTGGCCAACGGCGGCCGTGACTCGGTCACCGAGTTGAGCGAGGTCACTGGCGCGCGGGTCGCCACGCTGGCGGGACGGCGCTACGGCTTCGCTGACCCGGTCGCGCTGGCGGCTGGCGGGCACCGCGTCTGGGTGGCGAACGAGTCCGGCAACTCGGTCACCGAGCTGAGCGCGGCGACCGGCGCGCGGCTCGCCACGCTGGGCGGCAAGCGCTACGGGTTCCGCAGCCCGGCGGCCCTGGCAGCCGGGCGCAGCGGGCTGTGGGTGGCCAGCGCCCAGGGCAACTCGGTGGCGCAGCTCAGCCTCCGGACCGGCGCGCTGATCGGCATCCTGGCCGGCCGCCGACTCGGGCTGGCCAACCCGGCCGGAATCGCGGCGGGCGGCGGCCGGATCTGGGTCACCAGCGTGGTCGGCAACTCGGTCACCGAGGTGCGGCCGCGGCGCCCTGGCCGCTGACCCTGCTGGCCGCTGACCCTGCTGGCCGCTGACCCGGCTGGCCGCTGACCCTGCCGCCCGCTGAACAGGCCGCCTACGGTGCCGCCTACAGCGCGTCCCGGCGCTGCAGGTAGTTCATCGCCGCCCAGCCGGCCGGCACCGGCAGCCAGAACGTCGCCAGGCGGAACAGCAGTACCGCGCTGACCGCCTTGGCGCCGGGCATGCCGGCCGCGGTCAGCCCGGCGGACAGCGCCGCCTCCACCGCGCCGACGCCGCCCGGCGTCGGCACCGCCGAGCCGATCGCGCTGCCGGTCAGGTAGACCACCGCTACGCTGGCCAGTGCCACCGAGCCGCCGAGCGCGAGCACGGAAGCATCCAGCGCGAGGATGTAGGCCGTGGTCAGCAGCAGCGCGCCGCCGACGCCCTCAGCGAGCTTGACCGGCTGCTGCGCAACGTCCAGCAGCCGGGGCAGCACCTGGCCGAGCGCCGGGGCGAGCCGGGACCGCAGCAGCCGCCGGCCGGCCGGGATAGCCGCGACGACGAGCACGGCCGTCACCAGCACGGCCAGCGCGATCCAGACCCAGGCCGGCGGGTGCAGCGCGCTTGTGTGCGAGGTGCGGGTGAGCGCGGCGCAGATGACCAGCAGCACCATGTGCAGGGCGAACGCGATGACCTGGGAGACGCCGACGCTGGCCGCGGCGTCCGGCGCGCTGACGTGGGCCTTGCGCAGGTACCGGATGTTCAGCGCGACCCCGCCCACGGCCGCCGGGGTCACCAGCGTGACGAACGAGCCCGCTACCTGGGCCAGGAACGTGCGGACCAGGTTCATCCGCTCCAGCACGAAGCCGGTCAGCTCGAACGTGGCACCGACGTAGGTGAGCGCTGACAAGGCCACCAGCACCATGCCCCAGCGCCAGTCGGCGTCGCGCAGCACCGAGGCCAGGTTCACCTTGGTGAGCTGGCCGAGCAGGATGTAGGCGGCCACCAGGGTGGCGACCATTGTGATGACCGTGCGCGGCCGGACCCGGGTGAGCTGGACCTGGGCGATCTCACCGTCGCTGGCCGGGCCGAGCAGCCGCTTGCGCAGCTCGGGCAGGATTTCCTTGTGCTGCCGGATGGCCATCCGGGTGCTTCGGTGCAGTGCGACCGGTTGCAGCAGCGGCACCATGGCGGCGAGGTCGTCGGGCCGCAGTTTCTCCGCCGCGATGGCGGCCGCCCGCTCCGGGCCGACGAGCAGGGCGCTCTCGGCCAGCAGCTGGGTCAGGTCCAGGCGCAGCTGCAGGTCGCTGGCGGCGACGTCACCGCCACCCGGGTCCAGCAGCATGACCTCGCCGGATCCGCTGCCGTTGCCGTTGGCGGCGAACAGGATGCGGTCGGCGGTCAGGCTGCGGTGGGTGACCCGGCGCTGGTGCAGCCGCAGCACCGTGTCCCAGACCCGGCGCAGCTGTTCGTCGGTCGTCGCGCCGTCCTGCTCGGCCAGCGTGCGGCCCTCGTGGTGCTCGTTGGCCAGCGCGGCCGCCTCCGGGCCGACCCGGGCCAGCGCGCACAGCCGGGGGGTGGGCACCCCGGCGTCCTCGACAGCGTAGGTCAGCAGCGCGCGGCGCTCCACCGCCTGCTCGACGGTCAGCGGTCCGGTGCGCGACACCTGGGTCTTCAGCCGCACCCGCCGGTACAGCCGGTAGATCGCGTCCGCGGCCTGCTGGTCGCGGTCGAACACGGTGACGTCCCGGAGGGCTCCGCCGAGGATCGTCGCGGCGTACCGCCTGCCTTCCGAGCGGGTGTCCCACACCCTGCGCATGGCGGTCACCGGCGCGTCCACGGTGCTGAGCACCGTGGCGATCTGCGCCGCGGTGGGCCGGTCGGAGACCGTGCCGAACGCGTACCGCAGCCCCGATCCGGTCGCCGAGCCGATCAGCAGCGTGATGAGCAGGGACAGCAGAGTGACATGCTGCTGGGCGGAATCGGCAAGGCTGCCGACCAGGTAGAAGCCGAGCGCCACCCAGTAAGCGGTGCGCCACCGCCGCCGTCCGGCCAGCCCGACGACGGTGACATACGCCGCAAGGCCGGCCAGGTAGCCGTCCAGGACCGAGCCGCCGTGGTGCGTGGTCGACAGGGTCAGCGCCTCGTAGAGCCTGCGGGCGGATGGCTGCCGCAGCAGCAGGTTGCAGACCGCGACCAGCACCGCGGCGATCACGGCCGCGCCGACCGCCTCGCCCAGCCGCCGGGCCTGCCGGCGCAGCAGCATCCGGACCGCCAGCGCCAGCGGCAGGATGAGCAGCGCGATGAACGACAGCGCGCGGATGAAAGCCTCCGCGGCGGACAGCAGCTTGCTCTCGGCCAGCTGGCTGGCGCCGACGACGTTCGCCTCCAGGCCGATGACCGTCTGCCGGGCCAGCAGGGCCAGCCCGACCAGCAGCGCGATCTCGGCGCAGAAGACAGCGCAGCGCAGCGCGTCGGCGGGCAGCCGGACCCGCGGCTCAAGGTGATCGTCGATCGCTATCGCCGTGACGCTCGCCGGCCGGCCCGCCGGCCTGGCCTCACCGCCGGGCGGCGGCTCACGTCTCGGCGAACTCACATCCCGATGGTGTCACCTGCGCGCCGCCAGACAAACATCCGGGCCGATCATGGCATGTCCGGTCGCCGTCCCCGGCCGGCATCCGGGCGGCCCGCCAGTTCCCGGTACAGCGCATCCGTGCGCGGATGCGGCTGGCCGTCCGGGGCGATATCGGCGATCGCATCCAGGCACCGGGTCCAGGCGTCATGTACTCCCGAGGAATTCCCGGCGGCGTGCTCGGCCCGCATCAGCGCGCGCCAGAGCTGCTCCGCGGTGCTGTCCCCGGCCAGCCCGGTCCGTGCCGCCCTGGCGGCCGCGGCCGGGTTGTCAGCGGCCAGCTCCAGCTCGGCCAGCAGGTCCGCGGCGTCCACCAGCTGTGCGCGCACGGTCTCGGTCAGTGCCGGGTCCAGCCACCAGTAGTAGCAGCCGGTGAACGGCTGGCCGCGGATCAGCCCGAGCGCGCTGCGCAGCGCCCGGGCGTCCCGGCCGGCGATGCCCTGGCTGGCCAGCACGTCGAACTCAGCCCAGTCGAAGCGGGCCGCCGGATGCAGCGCGTACTGCCCGGAGCCCAGGTGCTCGATCCACTCCCGGCCGTCGGGCGCCCGGCCCAGCTGCCGCCGGGTGCGCACGATGAGCTGCCGCAGCGAGTCGCTCGGCCGCGGGTGATCGGGGTCGGCCCCGAGCAGGTAGCACAGCTGCTGGTTGGACAGGCCGTCGCGGCCGTTCAGCGCCAGGGCCAGGACCAGCTGGCTCTGCGCCGGCAGCAGCGCAGCCGGCTCGGAGTTGATCGTGAAGCTGCCCAGCACGCCGATCCGCAGCGCGGGCGGCGCTGGCTGATCGGGGTGGCCGGCCGGCTGCCCGCCCGGGCCCGATGGCTGTGCCTGCCCGGCAGCCTCGCCCGGCTGCGGCGCCACGGCCTCAGGCGACACAGTGCCAGGCGGCACAGTGCCAGGCGGCACAGCCTCAGACGGCACAGCCTCAGACGGCGCGACGCCGGGCGGTGCGGTACCCGCAGCCGGGGCGTGCAGGTCTGTCCCGGCGGCCAGGTCGCCCCCGGCGACCAGGACGGGGCTGCCCTGATAGCGCGCCGCGTCCGCGGCGGCCAGCACCCGGCCGCCCGGGCCG
>JBKQSL010000258.1:0-4501 GCA_052143655.1 Streptosporangiaceae bacterium
ACGGTCACCACGGTCTCGGGCCAGGCCTGCCGAACCAGCACGGCGGCGACGTTCGCGGTGACCACCCGGACCATGCCTGCCCCGCCGCGCACCGCCCCGCCGGTAGCGAGCAGCACCGCCCCGGTGAAGCGGTCGCTGCCGGCCAGCAGGCCGAGCACGCCCCGCCGGTACTTGTCCGATTCGGCCCGGGGCCGGGGCAATAGCTCCCTGATGTCGTCCCGCTGCGGCGCCGCGGCGCACGGCCCGCCCGCCAGGTACGGCCCCAGGCCGATGTCGATGAGCTCGACGGCTCCCGCGTACCCGGCGCCCGGGTCGATCAGCAGCCCCGGCTTGATCGCGCCGACGGTCACGGTGACATCGGCCCGGACCGCCGGGCCGTCGACCGCCCCGGTGTCGGCGTCGATGCCGCTCGGCAGGTCGACCGCTACCACGGTCGCGCCGGCCTGCCTGGCGCGAGCGGCCTGCCGCGCCAGGCCGGCGAACGGCTCCCGCAGCCCGCCCCGCCCGCCGATGCCGAGCAGGCCGTCGATGATCAGGTCAGCGCGGTCCATCAGGTCGGCATGAGCACCGGGATCGCCGCCACCGGGATCGCCGCCACCGAGGCCGCCGGCACCGGGGTCGCCGGCCACCCGGCCGCCGGCCGCGCGCAGGGCGGCGGTGCCGCCCGGGTGCGCCTTAGGGCCGGCCGCGATCGCGGTGACGGCAACGCCGCGGCGGGCCAGCAAGGCCCCCGCGTAGAGCGCGTCGCCGCCGTTGTCCCCGCTGCCGGCCAGCACGACCACGCGGGCACCGTAGACATGCGGCAGCAGCCCGGCACAGGCGGCGGCCAGCCCGGCCGCGGCGCGCTGCATGAGCGCGCCGTCCGGCACGCGGGCCATCAGGGCCTGCTCGGCGGTGCGGACGTCGGCGACCCGGTGCGCGTTTCTCATCCCGTGCCCTTTCTGGTTGCGGCCACGGTCACGGCGGTCCAGCGCAGGGCGGGCGGCCCGCCGAGAGCGCTGGCCGTCGCCTGCCTGGCAGCGAAGCAGGCCGCCTGCGAGCCGGCCGAGCCGTGCTGTCCGCCGTGGGCAAGCAGGCGGCCGCGAGAGCCGGCGTCCTGCTCAGCGCCTGCCGCAGCCGGGCGATCTTCGCCACGCCAGCGCCGGTACCCGCGATCACAGGTCTCAGCCTGCCACGCGGACCCGCGCCGCCGGGCGTGACCCGCGCGGCAGGCGGGAGCTGCCTACTGCCGGGCGGCAGGCGGGAGGCTGGCCACCGCGCGGGCTCCGGCGGCGCGGGCTCCGGCAGTGCGGGCAGCTGCGGTGCGGGCCGTCGCAGTGCGGCGGGCAGTGCCGGGCCGGGCCGGCCGGATGGGCTGGACCTTCGCAGCCGGGGCCACGACCGCCGTCCGGACAGCGGCGCCGGGGGCGGGTGCCGGGACGGACCAGGTTTCGGCCAGCCGGTGGCGGACCGCGAAGGACGCGGCTTCCAGCCGGGAATGGACGCCGAGCTTGGTGCGGACCGCCTGCAGGTGGGTGCGCACGGTGGTGCGGGACACTCCGAGCCGCTCGATCATCGCGGCGGTATCCAGCCCTTCCAGCAGCATCATCAGGCACTCGCGCTCGCGGGCGGTGAGCCGCTCGGCCAGCCGCTGTGCCGGGTCCGGCCGCCGCGGCCGCCGGACCGGGGCGGCGTCGGGCAAGTCCACCACCACCTCGCCGGCCAGTGCCCGTCCCAGGCCGGCGACCAGCGATTCCAGGCTGCGGGACTGATGCACATAGCCGGCGGCCCCGGCCGCGATGGCCCGGTCCGCCGCCTCCGGGCTTGGATCGGCGCCGAGCATCAGCACGGCGGTCTCGCCGCTCACGGCCCGCAGGGCGGCGATCGTCGCCGCGTCGCCGTCCCGCGGGGCGCTGCGGTCGATCAGGCACGCGTCCGGCTGCTCGCGGCGGGCCCACGCGATCAGCTCCGATGTGCTGCCCGAGACCTGGCCGACCTCGTAGCCATGCTGCCCCAGCACCATGGCCAGCGCGTCGAGGAAGACGACCTGCTCGTCACCGAAGAACCAGCCTGACTACGCTCTCACCCGCCGATGCGGACAGCGGGCGGAGCCAGCGCAGCACTGCTCAGGTGACCGGCCGGGGGCCGCGGGCCTGGCCGGCTCGCCATGGCAGCAGCGGATACCCTGCCGCAATGGCCGGCTGGCAGCCCGCTGTCGTACCCCATCGGCTCCTCCCCCTGGCCGCATGCCAACACGCACCGATCAGGCGCCCTGGCTCCGGTCCCCGGGAGCCAGGCGGCCGCGCGGAAGCCTGTCCGGAGCTTCCGACGAAGTCGGCTGGCATGGCGCGAACGCACCCCGCCGTCATGTCATCGTTACTGATGACATGACCGCAGAGATGCTCCGTTGCCGAATGTTTCTGTTCTATTTCCTATTTAATAAATAGTATTTCCCATCTCTCACCCGGGGGTTCGCTGGTCATTCATGTTCGCGCCAATCAGCGCAGCCTGCGCCGCCGTTCCGTCGTGCGCACGTGCCCCGTGTCGCGGCGGGCTGGCCGCAGTAGGCCTGCGTGAGCGCAGCCGCCAGCGCGCGGTCGGTGTACTGGCCGCTGACCCGGGCCGCTGCGGCCGCCGCGAGCCGGGCGGCCGCTTCCGGCCGGTCGAGCAGCCACCGCACCGCGGCGGCCAGCTGGCCGGGCCGCCCGGGCGGGACCAGCAGGCCCGTCTCGCCCGGCACCACAAGGTCCGGCACGGCGTTCACCGCGGTGGCCACCACCGGGACCCCGCAGATCATCGCCTCCACGATCGCGGTGGGCAGCCCCTCGTACCGGCTCGGCAGCACGAAGACATCGAGCGCGGGCAGCAGTTGCAGCACGTCCGCCCGTTCGCCGGCCAGGACCACCCGGGGGCCAGGCTGCGCGCCGACCCGGCGGGCGAGCTGGCCTGCCAGCTCGCCGCTGCCGATCCAGACGCCGGTGACGTCCGGCCGGTCCAGCCGGGTCATCGCGGCCAGGAAGTCCCCGGGCGCCTTCTGCCGGGCCAGCCGCGCCACCGTGCCCACGACGCGGCCCTCGGCGGGCAGGCCGAGCGCGCCGCGGGCGCGGCGGCGCGCCGCCGGATCGCCGACCGCTGCGGACGCCGCCGCCCGGGCCGCGCCGTCCACGGTCACGCCGATCGTCATGACCCGGTCGGAGGCGAGGAGCTCGCGGCGCACCGCCTCGGCGGCCACGGCGGTGCCCACGCACAGCGCCACGTCAGTGATCGCGCCGAGCCTGCGCTCGACCGACTCGTAGATCCGGTTCTGCCACCAGGGGGCGAACGCGTGAAACGGGAATCCGTGGTAGGTATGCACGATCCTGCGGATCCCGGCCCGGGCCGCCGCGGGCCGGCCGAGCGCACCGGACTTGGAGGTGTGCGTGTGCACGACGTCGAAACGCCGCTCGGTGAACAGCTGACCGAGGCGGCGCAGCGCGGCCAGGTCGCTGGCCGGGACGACCGGAGTCCGCAGCGCGGGTTCCACCAGCACCTCCAGGCCGGCCGACGTCGCCTCCCGCAGCCGCCGGTCGCCGCTGCCGGTGATGATCGTGGGCCGGATCGCGGCCGGGTCCACCGCCAGCGCGCCGCGCAGCGCGAGTTCCCCCGCGCCCCCCTCCAGCCGGGTGATGACGATGCCGACGCGCAGCGGCCCGGATCCGGCCGGCCCGGTCACCGGCACCCCTGCCCGGCGGGCAGCGCCCGGGCCGGCCGCGGGCTGGTCACCACGGGGCCGTCCAAGGCTGGCCCCGGCACGGCGGGCCTGGGGCCGCCGGGTACTTCCAGGCCAGCCGCGCGGGCTATCCGGACCGCCTCCAGCCGGGTGTGCACGCCCAGCTTGCTGAAGATGCCGCGGGTGTGCGTGCGGACAGTGTGGGTGGAGATCATCAGCTCGGCGGCAATCTGCCCTGGCTGCTTGCCCGCCACCATGCAGGCCAGCACGTCCATCTCGCGCGGGCTGAGCATGTCGAGCGGGCTGCTGCGGTCGCTGGCCCGCCGGACATCGGCCCGCAGGCTGCGCAGTACCTCGCCGAGCATTTCCGGCGGGAACCAGGACTGTCCGGCGCAGACGCCGCGCAGTACCGCTTCCAGCACGTCGGCGCCCTGCTTCTTCGACACCCAGGCCTGCGCGCCCGCCCTGGCCGCGGCGACCGCATGGCTGAGGTCCTCGCTGCCGCTCAGCACCACCACGCGGGTCTTGGGCCATGCCGCGATGAGACGCTGCAGGACTTCGCCCACGGCAAATCCGAGCGGCTCGACCTCAATCACGATCACGTCGGGCCGCAGCCAGCGAACCACCTCGGGCAGCTTCGGGTCCGCAGTGCTGCAGGTTCCGCCGATCCACAGGTCAGGTGCCGCCGACAAGCGGGCCGCGAGCGCCTCTGTGACCATCTGAAGGTCGTCCACCAGCAGCAGCCGCAGGACTTCCATGGCGTTACTCTGCGGTAGGTTGTCCGGGCTTGTCCTCATCCACTTGGACGACTCC
>JBKQSL010000259.1:0-5230 GCA_052143655.1 Streptosporangiaceae bacterium
CACCCGGCGGCCAGCCCGGCCAGGACCGCGGCCAGCACTGCCGCCAGGCCGGACCGGGCCAGCCGCCGGGCGCGCACTGCCGGCCCAGGCTGTTGTTCGACCACAGCTTCGGCGCGTCCGGGAGGTCGCCATTGCCGCATGCGTATTCCGTCCGGCTTGAGTTGTTGGTGAGGTCGATGTGGATGTCGTCGGTGTAGCCGGTCTGGCCGCTGACGGAGATGTTGAACATGGCCGCCGCACCCGAATATTTCGTGGCATGGCCGCGGTCAGAGTCGTAATAGCCCCCGTGTGCGCGCATCCGCGCCAGCCCGTAGGGGTCGCGGCTGCACCGGCCGTAGGGATCCTTGCCGGGCTTCTTCGTCCCCTGCGGGTAGGAGTCGCCGACTGCGGTCGTGTACTCGGTCTTGTACCGGTGCCCGCAGATTGGATGCCCGAGGTACATGTCGCTCTCGTACCGCTGCCGGTAGAAGTGGCCGTAGACGAACCGGTTGAAGTCGGCCCCCGCGGTGAATCCGCCGCTGGCGCCGATGGAATTGGTGATCGTCAGGGAGCCGTCGCCACTGTAGTTCGCCGTCAGGCTCCCGGATACCCCGACGCCGAAGGTGCTGTCCGCCTCGGTGGAGTAATTCCAGGCCGCCTTGGAGCCGCGGCCGGATGAGTCCTGCATCTGGCCGATCCGGTTCGACTTCTCCACCGGGCTGCCGTCAGCCGTCCAGACGCAGGGCGGCGGCACGACGTCAGGGCGGACGGCAGGCACCGTCCGGAACGGCGAGAACGTGACCGTGGTCGCGCCGAGGGAAGCCAGGCCCGCGGCGCTCGCGGCCGCGTCGGGCCCGGGCGCTACCGGCAGTGAGGCCATGGAAGTAGCCTCGCGGTCGCCGAACCGGGCGAAGAACTCGAAGGTGGCCAGGCCCGACGCGGCATGCCGGAGCACCTCGGCCGTGACCGGCGCGTCGATCCGGTGCGTCCCGGCCCCGCTGACCGTGACGGTCACCAGCGGGACGTCGGTCAGCTTCCGCGGGACGCCGATCACGCTGACGCGCGTCGCGATCTCCAGGTCGGCCTGCACCATGCCCGAGCCCGCGGCCGGGCTAACCGCACGACCACCGGGACCGGGTGCGCCGCCGCGGCATCCGCGGCGCCGGCCGGAGCGGCGAGCATGGCCCCGGCCAGTCCTGCGCAGGTAGCTAAGACAGTAGAAAGCCGCATTCCTGAACCCCCGATCAGTTACTCAGCGGAATCCCGCGGCTAACTTTATCGGCCGAATTGCGCCATATGTCAAGCAGGTTTCGGGCGCGGATCCGGCGCTGGCGCGGATATGCGATACCGGCTCCGCCTAGGCTCCGCCTGGACCAGCGCCAGGACGCCATTGTGGCCGGCATTCCCGCTGGCGGCGGCCGGGCCGGCCGGTTTGGCCGCCGCCGGGCGCGGGCAGCAGGACGAGACAGCCCGCGCTGCCGGATAGCGCTGCCGCAGCTGGCGCTCCCGCAGGTGGCACTGCCGGGGACGCGGCGCAGACGGCGCTGCCGGGGCGCGGCGCGGACCTCGGCAGCCGGTCGTCCGGCCCGGGCTGGCACGGAAATAGACTCAGAGCACCAGCCTCCCGCGTCACGCTGGCTGCTGGCCGGGCGGGGCTCGTCGGCTACCCGACATCACAAGGAGTGCCCAGGTGACAGTGCTGGAGAGCATCTGTAGTCCACGGGACGTGAAGAACCTCAGCGCGGACCTGCTGCCGCAGCTGGCGGCGGAGATCCGCGACTTCCTGATCGAGGCGGTATCCAAGAACGGCGGTCACCTGGGGCCCAACCTGGGTGTGGTGGAACTCACCATTGCCCTGCACCGGGTCTTCGACTCGCCGGTGGACCGGATCCTGTTCGACACCGGGCACCAGTCCTACGTGCACAAGATGCTGACCGGGCGGCAGGCGCAGTTCGGCCGGCTGCGCCAGCGCGGCGGGATCTCCGGGTACCCGAGCCGGGCCGAGTCCGAGCATGACGTGATCGAGAACTCGCACGCCTCCACCAGCCTGTCCTACGCCGACGGGCTGGCCAAGGCCTACCAGCTGTGCGGCGAGGACCGGTACGTGGTCGCTGTCATCGGCGACGGCGCGCTGACCGGCGGGATGGCCTGGGAGGCGCTGAACAACATCGCGGCGGGCAAGGACCGCCGCCTGATCATCGTGGTCAACGACAACGGCCGGTCCTACCAGCCGACGATCGGCGGCCTGGCCGACCACCTGGCCTCGGTCCGGGTTTCGCAGCGGTACGAGCAGGTACTCGACTACATCAAGACCTCGCTGTCGCGCACGCCGCTGGTCGGCCCGCCGATGTTCGAGACCCTGCACGGGATCAAGAAGGGCCTCAAGGACGTCCTCCAGCCGCAGGTGCTGTTCGAGGATCTCGGGCTGAAGTACCTCGGCCCGGTGAACGGGCACGACGAGCAGGCGGTCGAGTTCGCACTGCGCCGGGCCCGCGACTTCGGCGGCCCGGTGCTGGTGCACGCAATCACCCGCAAGGGCTTCGGCTACCCGCTGGCCGAGGAGAACGACGAGGACTGCCTGCACCAGGTCGCCCCGGCCTCGGGCACCCCGGCCTCGGGCACCCCGGCCAACGGCGCGGCCCCGGCCGCGGCGCCGCGCACCTGGTCGCAGGTCTTCGGGGACGAGCTGCTGGCCATCGGCCGCCGCCGCCCGGACGTGGTTGCGATCACCGCGGCGATGCTGCACCCGACCGGGCTGGCCGCGTTCGCCGAGGCTTTCCCGGACCGGGTGTTCGACGTCGGAATTGCCGAGCAGCACGCGATGACCAGCGCGGCCGGCCTGGCGATGGGCGGGATGCACCCGGTCGTGGCGATCTACGCGACGTTCTGCAACCGGGCTTTTGACCAGCTGCTGACCGACGTGGCGCTGCACCGGCTGCCGGTGACCGTGGTGCTCGACCGGGCCGGCGTGACCGGGCCCGACGGGCCTAGCCATCACGGCATGTGGGACGGCTCGATCCTTCAGGTGGTGCCGGGGCTGAAGATCGCCGCGCCGCGGGACGCCAGCCGCATCGCTGAGCTGCTGGACGAGGCGGTCGCGATCAGCGATGGGCCCACGGTCGTGCGCTTCCCCAAGGGGGCCGTCGGCGCCGAGGCCGAGGCGGTCGGCACGCTCGGCGGCGCCGACGTGCTGGCCCGGCCTGCCGCCGGGGCGGGCCAGGACGTGCTGCTGATCGGCGCCGGGGTGATGGCCGTCACCTGCACCGAGGCCGCAGGCCGGCTTGCCGCCCAGGGCATCGGGGTGACGGTGGTCGACCCGCGGTGGACCAAGCCGGTCGACCCCGCGATCGCGGCCGCTGCGGCCCGGCACCGGCTGGTGGTCACCGTCGAGGACAACGGCATCGCCGGCGGCTTCGGCGACGCGGTCGCGCGGCTGCTGCGCGAGCAGGGCGTGGACACCCCGGTGCAGACGTTCGGCATCGCCCAGGAGTTCCTTGAGCACGGCGAGCGGGCCGAGCTACTCGCAGACCTGGGCCTGTCGCCGCAGGCCCTGGCCAGAGCCATCACCGAGGCGGTCGCCCGGCGGACTCCGGAGCTGGCGCACGAGTAGCAGGCCTGAGCCGCCGCCCGGCGGCTGCGGACGGCCGCGGCGCGGATGAGCACGCCCGGGCCGCGGGTCCGGGCGCAGTGGCAGAATCGGCAGCTATGAAGGCACTTGAGGTCGCAGTCGTGGGCTCCGGCCCGGCCGGCCTGTACACCGCCGAGGCGCTGATCAAGCAGGCTGCCGCGCTGGCCCCGGCGCAGCCCGTCCTGGTTGACGTGCTGGACCGGCTGCCGACCCCCTACGGCCTGGTCCGCTACGGGGTGGCGCCGGACCACAAGTCGATCAAGTCGATCGCCGAGTACCTGCGCCGCGTGCTCGAGCACGATGGCGTCACCTTCCTCGGCGGCATCCATCTCGGTGCGGACGTGACCCGCGGGGACCTGCTGTCCTGTTACGACGCGGTGGTCTATGCGACCGGCGCGATGCGCGACCGGCGGCTGGGCATCCCGGGGGAGGACCTGCCCGGCAGCTACGCGGCGACCGACTTCGTGAACTGGTACTGCGGGCATCCCGACATCGATCCCGGCGCGTTCACCCTGGACGCCGAGTCGGTCGCGGTGATCGGGGTCGGCAACGTGGCGGTTGACGTGGCCCGCATCCTCGCCCGCGACCCCGCTGACCTGCGCGAGACCGACGTCTCCGAGCCGGTGCTGGCTACGCTGGAGGCCAGCAAGGTCCGCGAGGTGCACATGATCGGGCGCCGCGGCCCGGCGCAGGCCAAGTTCACCACCAAGGAACTGCGCGAGCTCGGTGAGCTGGCGGGCGTGGACATCATCGTCGGCGCGGGCGAGCACGACCTGGACGCGTTCGACCCGACGGGGGAGAGCACCCGGCTGGCGCAGACCGACCGGCATGTCCGCGGCAACTGCACGGTGATCTCCGGCTGGGCGGCCCGGCCCAGGGCAGGCGGCGCGCGCACGCTGACGATCCGGTTCTGGCTGCGCCCGGTGCAGATCCTTGGCGATGAAAGGGTCACCGGCCTGACTGTGGAGCGCACCCGGCTGGACGCGCAGGGCCGGCTCGCCGGGACCGGCGAGCACGAGACGCTGGACGCGCAGATGGTGTTCCGGTCGGTCGGCTACCAGAGCGTGCCGCTGGCCGGCGTGCCGTTCGACCCGGCCACTAGCACGGTGCCGAATGCGGACGGCCGTGTCCTGGACGCTGACGGCCGGCCGCTGCCGGGGGAGTACGTGGCGGGCTGGCTCAAGCGCGGGCCGACCGGCGTCATCGGCACCAACAAGTCCGACGCCGCGCAGACCGTGCGCTCGCTGCTGGCCGACCTGGCCGGCGGGCCGGGTCCAGACGACATCCCGCTGCCGCGGGCCGGGCTGCTGAGGATGCCGGCCAGCCAGCTCATCGAGGGAACCGAAGGCCAGGAGGCCCGGTCCCGGTTCAGCCGGCTGCTCGCCGAGCGCGGCATCCGGCCGGTCAGCTACGACGAGTGGCTCAAGATCGAAGCCGCTGAGCGGGAGCTTGCCGCCGCGCTCGGCCGCGGCGCCCGGGTCAAGCTGCCCAGCCGCGACCGGCTGCTGCGCGCGGCCGGCCATCAGGACCGTCAGCCCGCTGACGGCTAGGCCGGCGGCCCGGCTGCCGCGTGCTGGCGTGCCGCCCGGGTGCGCGCCGCGGGCCGTAGCGTGCTGCCATGGA
>JBKQSL010000260.1:0-33904 GCA_052143655.1 Streptosporangiaceae bacterium
CCGCGCGATGCCGAAGAACGGGGATCGCAGGCCGATCCGGGCGGCCAGCATCACGACCAGGCCAGCGCCGGTCACGCCGGCCAGGGACCAGTTCTGCGCCGCCGGGGCGGCCTGCACCGACCGGACGATTACCCAGCCCAGGAACGCCGCCGCCGACAGCGGCAGGATGCCGAGGGTCAGCGCGGCCCAGGGCCGGGCGAAGATCCGCCGCCGGTAGTAGGTGACGGCAGCCAGGGCGGTGAGGATGTAGAAGCTGGCGTACAGCAGCCCGGTGATGTCGATCACGTCGGTGAAGGCGTTCTGCACCGAGGTGCTGAGCAGGTAGCACCACGTCAGCATGATCAGGACCGCGCCGGACAGGACGCTGGCGGCAACCGGGGTCGCGAACCGCCGGGACACGTCGGCCAGCACCGGCGGCAGCACCCGGTGGCTGGCCATCCCGTACAGGATCCGGGCGGTGAGCACGATCCCGGTACCGGTGGCGGCGATCACCGACAGGGCCAGCGCGACCGCGGCCGCCCGGGCTCCGGCGCTGCCGCCCAGGACCTGGCCGATGTAGACCAGCCCGGAGGCTGCGTGCGCCTGCAGCCGGCGCGGCGAGACGACCCCCTGCAGGCCTACCTGGGACAGGGTGAACAGCACAGCCGAGACCGCCACCGCGATGACCGCGGCCCGGCCGGGGTTGACCCGGCGGTGCTTGACTTCCTCGTTGACGTACAGGGTGCCGTCCCAGCCGCTGTACATGAACACCGCCAGCAGGAACCCGCCGGACAGGCTGGACCGGCCGCCGATCCCGCCGAGGCTGAACCAGGACAGGCTGACCGGGAAGGTGCCGGCCCGGTGGCCGAGCACCGCGGCCAGGCCCCAGACGGCCAGGGTGATCAGGATCGCGTACTCGGCCACCCCGATGGCCACCTGGGTGCGCGCGGTCAGCCGGATGCCGGCCACCGCGATCGCCAGCATGACCAGGGCGATCGTGGTGGCGATGCCGAGGTTCGGCCAGGTGCTGGTGGTCGGTGCGCCGAACACCGCCAGTACCGACGGGCCGAGCACGACGACCGGGCTGAGCGTCCCGATGAGCGTGCCGGCGGCCATCAGCCAGCCGGCCATGAAGCCCAGGTAGGGGTTGACCGCCCGGCCTACCCACTCGAAGGAGGCGCCGCAGTTGGCGTTCCACAGGTTCAGCCGCCGGTAGGCGTTGGCGATGACCAGCATCGGCAGCGCGGTGAGGATGAGCACCACCGCCCCGCCGTAGGCAGCCGTCGCGGCGAGGGCTGCGAGCGTCAGCCCGACGGAGACCGACGGCCCGACGGTGGCTAAGCCGATCAGGGTGTCCTGCGCGACGCTGATCGCGTCCGGCTCCAGCCGGCCTCCGGCGGCGGTCCTGGGCGCCGCGCTGATAACGGGCAACTGGTCGGCCATCCCGGAATTCCTCTCAGTTCTGGCGGAACTCGTCACGACACCGCGACTGCCGTGCCGCGCCGGTGCCTGCCACGAGCGGCGCGCGGCGCTGGCTCCGCCCTGCGGACAGGCCATCCCGGCAGCGCCAAACCTACTATGCCGTGACATGGCATAACAGGGTTAGTCACGCAAAGGCCGCACTATCAGGTCAGATCCCGCGCCGCGCTCCGGCGGCCGCTGAGGCCGAAGGATCCGCCGGACCGGCCGCGGTGCCACTGGCCGGCTGGTCGTCCGGGCTGGTACAGGCCCGCGTGTCAGCACTGACTCGACGTTCAGTGCCCGCGATAGACTGATGATCAAGCTGGACATGGATGACTTCGCCCGGATTGCGAGCTGACCCTGACAGCTCACGCCGACCGCCGCCGCCGGACTCAAAGGAGCGCCCGATGGCTTTTCCCTCTGATCTCGACATTGCCCGGCAAGCTCAGCTCAAGCCCATCGACGGCATCGCCAGCGAGATCGGCCTCGGCCCGCACCTGCTGGAGCCGTACGGCGAGCAGGTCATGAAGATCAAGCTGGCCGCCATCGAAGAGCTCGCCGACGCCCCGAAGGCGAAGTACGTCGTGGTCACCGCGATCACCCCGACCCCGCTGGGCGAGGGCAAGACCACCACCACCGTCGGTCTCGGCCAGGGCTTCAAGCACATCGGCAAGCGGGCCACCATCGCGATCCGGCAGCCGTCGATGGGCCCTACCTTCGGCATCAAGGGCGGCGCCGCCGGCGGCGGCTACAGCCAGGTGGTGCCGATGGAGATGCTCAACCTGCACCTGACCGGTGACATGCACGCGGTCACCGCAGCGCACAACCTGCTGGCCGCGATGATCGACAATCACCTCCACCAGGGCAACGAGCTTGGCCTGGATCTCAACGAGATCACCTGGCGCCGGGTGCTGGACGTCAACGACCGCGCGCTGCGCAATATCGTTATCGGCCTAGGTCCGCGGGCCGACGGGGTAACGCGGCAGACCGGGTTCGACATCACCGCCGCCTCCGAGGTCATGGCCACTCTGGGCCTGTCTACATCGCTGGCCGACCTGCGCGAGCGACTCGGCCGCACGGTCGTCGGCTACACGTCCTCCGGCTTCCCGGTCACCGCCGAGCAGCTGCAGGCGGCGGGGTCGATGGCGGTGATCCTGCGCGAGGCCATCAAGCCGAACCTGATGCAGACCCTGGAGAACACCCCGGTGCTCGTGCACACCGGGCCGTTCGGCAACATCGCGACCGGCAATTCCTCGGTCGTGGCCGATCTGATCGGCATCAAGACCGGTGATTACCTCATTACCGAGGCCGGGTTCGGCGCCGACATGGGCGCCGAACGGTTCTTCAACATCAAGTGCCGCACGTCCGGCCTGCAGCCAGCCGCGGCCGTGGTGGTGGCGACGGTCCGTGCGCTGAAGGCGCACTCGGGCAAGTACAAGATCGTCGCCGGGCGGCCGCTGCCGCCGGAGCTGCTCGCCGAGAACCCCGACGACGTGCTGGCCGGGGCCGCGAACCTGCGCAAGCAGATCGAGAACGTGCGGCTGCACGGTGTCACCCCGGTGGTGGCGATCAACGCGTTCCCCGGTGATCACCCCAGCGACCTGGCCGCGGTGCGCGCCATCGCTGACGAGGCCGGCGTGCGCCGCGCGGTCTGCACGAACTTCGCCGACGGCGGCCGCGGCGCGGCCGAGCTGGCCGAGGCCGTCGCCGAGGCCGTCGCCGAGCCGAGCCAGTTCGCACTGCTGTACCCGGATGATGCGCCGCTGCGGGAGAAGATCGAGATGATCGCCACCCGGGTGTACGGCGCCGGCGGCGTCAGCTACTCAGCTCAGGCGGCCAGGCAGATCGATACCTACGAGCGCGCTGGGTTCGGCCGCCTGCCGATCTGCGTGGCCAAGACGCACCTGTCGATCTCCTCCGACCCGGCGCTCAAGGGCGCGCCGACCGGCTGGACGCTGCCGGTGCGCGAGGTGCGCGCCGCGGTGGGAGCCGGGTTCGTGTACCCGATCTGCGGTGACATGCGCACGATGCCGGGGCTGTCGTCGCACCCGGCGGCGGCGCGCATCGACATCGACGCGGACGGGCAGATCGTCGGCCTGTCCTGAAACCGGGGGCCGCTTGCTCAGCCGGCTGTGAGCTCGGCACACAGCCGGGACAGCAGGCTGAACGCCGGCTTGGCGGAGTAGTCGTCACGCAGGACGCCGAACCGGCTGAACAGGCTGTCCCCGCGGCTGTCCGCGTCGCGCAGCGTGAACAGCTCCCAGTGCGTGACATTCAGTTCCGCGCGCAGCCCGGACGCGGTCCTGATGACGGCTTCCAGCACCAGCGCCTGCTGATCCTCGCTGCGGCCGGGGCCTGTCGGCCAGCCGTTCTCGCAGATCCTGATCGGGACCTGCGGGCCGATCCCGGCAGCGCTCAGGTCACGTCCCCGGAAGGTGCGCAGCAGCCACCCCACGGCACCCGGCAGCTGGTCTGCCGTCATCGGCGGCCCGAACACGTCCGGGTACATGTCGATCCCGGCGTAGTCGACAGCGGCAGCGAAATCGGCACCGCCCAGGTCACGCACGTCCCGCCAGAACCCGCTCGCGGCCGGGTCCACCTCGGGGGCCACGGCGAAGCCGATCGCCGCCGTCGCGCTGCGCTCTGCCTTGACCTCGGCGGCGCGCAGCACGCCCCGCACCAGCGCCGCCCGCGCGCCCGGGAAGGCGCCGTCGGCGGCGTCCGGGATGCCCGTCAGGTTCGCCTCGCCGGTGACCTGGATCGCGGCCAGCGACCGGCCGTGCTCGGCTACCACCCGGCCGACGAACGAGGCCCACCCGTCGACGTCGCCGGCCGGGTCCCGGTAGCACAGCACCAGGTCCCAGGGCGTGCCGTCGGCGGCCAGGCGCCGGACGTGGCGCAGGGCCTCGCCGGTCCCGGCGGGCCCCGGCCAGGTCACGTACATCCGCGGCAGCCACGCCGGCCCGGCGCCGCGCAGCTCCTCCAGCGCCCGCTCAATGGCCGCGTAGTTGTCGGGCGGCCCGGACACCACCCCGCCGGGGGCGCCGGCCAGGCCTAGCGGGAACACGCCGAAGGCAAGCGGAGGGGTCACCGGGCGACCCTAGCCCGCCAGGCCCGGCCGGATCCAGCAAACCGTCCGGTGCGATCCCCGGTCCGGCCGTCAGCGGCGCTCCTGCGACGAGCCCCGCGAGCGGGCCCGATATAGGCTCGCAAAGGCAGATCAGCTACCGCGACCGGGGTGATGTGATGGCGCCAGCGCCGTACGACTTCGTCATCATCGGGGGCGGCTCGGCGGGCTGCGCGCTGGCCAGCCGGCTGTCCGCCGACCCGGCGAACCGGGTGCTCGTGCTGGAGGCGGGGCGGCCGGACTACCGGTGGGATGTGTTCATCCACATGCCCGCGGCACTGACGATGCCGATCGGCAGCCGGTTCTACGACTGGCGGTACGAGTCCGAGCCCGAGGCGCACATGAACGGGCGGCGCATCTACCACGCCCGGGGCAAGGTGCTCGGCGGCTCCAGCAGCATCAACGGGATGATCTTCCAGCGCGGCAACCCGATGGACTACCAGCGCTGGGCCGCCGACCCCGGCATGGCCGACTGGGATTACCCGCACTGCCTGCCGTATTTCAAGCGCATGGAGAACTGCCTGGCGGGCGGCGACGAGTACCGGGGCACCGACGGCCCGCTGGTGCTGGAGCGCGGACCGGCCACGAACCCCTTGTTCCGCGCCTTCTTTACCGCCGCCCAGCAGGCCGGCTACCCGCTCACTAATGACGTGAACGGCTACCGGCAGGAAGGCTTCGCGCCGTTCGACCGCAACGTGCACCGCGGCCGCCGCCTGTCTGCCGCCCGGGCGTACCTGCACCCGGTGATGTCCCGGCCCAACCTCACCGTGGCCTGCCGGGTCTTCGTCACCAAGATCATCTTCCAGGGCACTCGCGCGGCCGGGGTGGAGTTCGTCCGGGGCGGGGCGGTGCAGCGGGTCCGGGCCGGCGAGATCATCCTGTCCGGCGGTGCGATCAACACGCCGCAGCTGCTCCAGCTGTCCGGCGTCGGCAACGCGCACCAGCTCCGCGAGCTCGGCATCGGCCCGGTCGCGGACCTGCCCGGCGTCGGCGAGAACCTGCAGGACCACCTGGAGGTCTACGTCCAGTACGCGTGCAAGCAGCCGGTCTCGGTGGCGCCCGCGCTGAAGTGGCGCAACCGGCCGGGCGTCGGCGCGCGCTGGCTGTTCCTGCGCTCGGGGCCCGGCGCCACCAACCACTTCGAGGGCGGCGGCTTCGCGCGCAGCAACGACGAGGTGGCCTACCCGAACCTGATGTTCCACTTCCTGCCGATCGCCATCCGCTACGACGGCTCGCAGCCGGCCGGCGGGCACGGCTACCAGGTGCACATCGGGCCGATGTACTCCGACTCGCGCGGCTTCGTGCGGATCCGCTCGACCGACCCGGCGGAGCACCCGGCGCTGCGGTTCAACTACCTGTCCACCCCCACCGACCAGCGCGAGTGGGTGGAGGCCATCGGCGTCGCCCGGCACATCCTGAGCCAGCCCGCCCTCGACCCGTTCAACGCCGGCGAGATCTCGCCGGGGCCCGGCGTGGCCACCGACGAGCAGATCCTGGACTGGGTGCGGCGGGACGGGGAGACCGCCCTGCACCCGTCCTGCACGGCCAGGATGGGGACTGGCGAGGACGCGGTCGTGGACCCGGCCACCATGCGGGTGCACGGCCTGGACGGGCTGCGCGTGGTGGACGCCTCCGTCATGCCCTACGTCACCAATGCCAACATCTACGCGCCGGTGATGATGATCGCCGAGAAATCGGCGGACCTGATCCTCGGCAACACCCCGCTGCCGCCGTCGAGCGTCCCCTTCTACCAGCATCCGCAGATCCCCGCGGCCGCGCCGGACGACTGAGCGCCAGCCGTCCGGCCCGCGGCACCGTCTGCCTGGCGGCACCGTCTGCCCGGCAGTGCTGCCTGGCCCGCGCCGGGGATGATCATGCACACTGAGCGGGTGACCGACACGACGCTCCCCGGCCCCCGTGACCCGCGCGGCCTGGCCGCGGACAGCCCGCTGCTGGCGGCTTGGCTCTCGTTCACCGGCCAGGCCGCCGCCGGGAAGCTGGTCCCGATGAGCGTGCCCGGGCACAAGCAGCGGCAAGACCTGGTTGGCGAGGTGATCGCCGGCGACGCCCCGTTGTACGGCGGCCTGGACACGATCAAGCACGCCGACCACCTGCTCGGGGAGGCGCAGGACCGCGCTGCCGCGCTGTGGGGCGCCGGCTGGTGCCGGTTCTCGGTGGCCGGCTCCACGCACGGCAACCAGGCGCTGGCCCTGGCGGCGGGCGCGCCCGGCCAGAAGATCGTGGTGACCAGGACGCTGCACCGCTCGCTGCTGCTCGGCCTGGTGCTGGCCGGGCTCACCCCGGTGTGGGTGCGCCCCGACGTCGACCCGGCGACCGGGCTGCCGCGCGCTGTCGCCGTCGCCACCGTGGCCGCGGCGCTGGCCGCGCACCCGGACGCCTGCGCGGTGTTCCTCGGCGACCCGTCCTACGTCGGCACCACCGGCGACCTGGCCGGGCACGCCGCGGTCGCGCACCAGGCCGGGGTGCCGCTGCTGGTCGATGCCGCCTGGGCCGCGCACCTGGGCTTCCACCCGGACCTGCCGCAGCACGCGATCGCCGCGGGTGCCGACGCGATGGTGACGAGCGCGCACAAGGCGCTGCCCGCCTGCACCCAGGGCGCGCTGGTGCTGGCCCGCACCGGGCGGCTGGAACCCGCGCGGCTGGACCGGGCGTTCGAGGCCACGCACACCACCAGTCCGGCCGGCTCGATCATGGCGTCCATCGACGCGGCCCGCGCGCTGCTGGCCCGCGACGGCAAGGACCTGTGCGCCCGGCTGCTGCGCGTGGTCGCGGCGGCGAAGGACCGGCTGCGCCAGCTCCCCGGCATCGACGTGCTCGACGGCCCGGGCGTCGAGCCAACCAAGCTGGTGGTGCTGCTGGCCGAGACCGGGGCGCACGGCTACGCGGTCGAGGCCGACCTGATCGCCGCCGGGATGCCGGTCGAGCAGGCTGACCGGGACACGATCATCCCGATCGTGACCCTGGCCGACGACGAGGAGCAGATGACGGCCTTCACCACCGAGCTGGCGGCTGCGGTCGAGCGGCACCGCGGGCGGCCGCGGCGGCCGGTCGCGGCGGTGGCCTGGACGGTCGAGCCGCAGGCCGTGCTGCCGCCGCGGGAGGCGTTCTTCGCGCCGAACCAGACCGTCCCGGCCGATGCCGCCGTCGGCCGGGTCAGCGCCGAGCTGATCGCCCCGTACCCGCCAGGGGTGCCGGTGCTGGCGCCCGGCGAGCTGATCACCAGTGCGGCGCTGGAGGCGCTGCGCGAGGTCGCCGCCGACGGCGGCCGCATCGCCTACGCCGCCGACCCGACCCTGGCCACCGTGCAGGTCGTCCGCGACTAACCCGGCCGAGCGCCGCCGGACGAGTCCATGGCGGCGGCGTGCCGGGAGATCTCGCTCAGCTGGCGGCGGGCCCGGGCGGGCCGCTCGTCACCGGGCAGGCCGGCCAGGTTGATGTCGACGAGCACGGCGGCGGACCGGGCGCCGGCCTCGGCCAGCAGCGCGGCGGTGACCACGTCGCCGCGCAGGCTCGGGTTCCCGGCCGCCGCCAGCCGGGCGGCCAGCCCGGCCGCCTGGCCGGCCAGTTCCACGATCTGCATCGGGATGTCGGCGGCCGCCGACAGCGCCTCCGGGAGCCCGGCGGCGGCGCGGCGGGCGGCCAGCACGCGCCGGTAGATGTCGGCGTCCGCCTGCATCAGCGCGGCGGCACGCTCGCTGAGCTGCCGGGCCGCTGCGGCAGCCTGCCCGGCCTGCGCCGGGCCGAGCTGGCGGGCCGACAGGCCCGCGGCCATCGCGCACAGGCCCGCGGCCGTCGCGACGGCAAGGGCTGCGGCCCCGCCGCCGCTGGGCGCCGGCTGGGCAGACCCGAGAGCGAGCAGAAAGTCGCGGACCGTGAGGTCCGCGACATCGCCCCGGCTCGCGCCGCCGAGGCCGGCCCCGCCCTGGCCCGCACGGGCCTGGCCGCTGCTGGGCTCGGTCATGCCGGGCTGCCGCCCGCGGGCCGGTCATAGCGCGGAGCCGGGTAGACGATCGTCTTGGGCTCGGTGAAGGTGTCGATCGGCGACCGGCCGCCGACCCGGCCGCGGCCGCTGATGCTGCCCGCCCGGCCGCCGAACGGCAGGTGCGACTCCCACAGGTTGGTGGAGTTGTTGATGTTGACCCAGCCGGCCCGGGCCTGCTCGGCGAACGCCAGGCCGCGCTCCAGGTCCGCGGTGAACACCGCCGCCGTCAGCCCGAACGGGGAGGCGTTGGTCAGCTCCAGCGCCTGCGCTGCCGAGCTCACCCGCACGACCGGGACCACCGGGCCGAACGTCTCCTCCCGCTCGATGGCCATCCCCGGCGTCACGCCGTCCAGCACGGTCGGCTCGGCGAACAGCCCGGTCGGCCAGCCTGCCGCGCGCCTGCCGCCGCAGCACAGCCGCGCCCCGTGCTCGACCGCGTCGGCGATGTGCCGGTCGAACTTGGCCGCGGTGGACTCATTGTTCAGCGGCCCCATCGTCGTCGCCCGGTCGAAGGGGTCACCGAGCCGGACCTGCGCCTTGGCCGCCGCCACCACCCGTTCCACGAACTCCCCGGCCACCGCGGCGTCGACCAGGAACCGCTCGCCCGCCGTGCAGCTCTGGCCCGCGCACAGGCAGGCCGCCTCCAGCGCGGCCTCGGCGGCCAGCCCGAGGTCGGCATCCGAGAGGATCACCATCGGCCCGTTGCCGCCCAGTTCCAGCAGCTGCGTCTTGCCCGCCGACCGGCTGGCCACGCTGGCGCCGGTGGCCACCGAGCCGACGAACCCCACCCCGGCCACCCCGGGATGCCCGGCCAGCGCGTCGCCGGCCACCGGGCCAGGCCCGGGCACGAAGTTGAACACCCCGGGCGGCCCGTCCACCGCCGCGATGACCTCCGCCAGCACGGCGCAGCACGCGGTCGTCGTCGGGGCCGGCACCCAGACCACCGTGTTACCCGCGGCCATCGCGGGCGCGAACAGCTCCGCGCCCATCGTGTATGGCCAGTTCCACGGGGAGATGACGCCGATCACGCCGAGCGGGACCCGGGTGCTGAGCACCCGGCGGCCGGCCGACACCGACGGCGGCAGCAGGCCGTCCGTGCGCTTGGCGTCCTCGCCGGCCATCACGAAGTACTCGGCCAGCTCGTCGACCTCGTCGAGTGCCTCGGCGACGAGCGGCTTGCCCTGATCGCGGGCCAGCACGTCGGCCAGTTCGTCGCGGCGGGCCCGGATCGCGGCCGCGACCTGCCCGCACCAGGCCGCCCGGTCGAACGCCGAGGCGGCCGCCCAGCCCGGGAAGGCCGCAGCCGCCGCCGCCACTGCGGCATCGACATCGCCCGGGCCCGCGACGGCCACCGAGGCGAACGTCTCGCCGGCGGACGGGCTTACCGCAGCCGCGGTGCCACCCTCCCCGGGCCGCCAGGATCCGCCGATGTACAGCAGGTGCTCGCGCATCATGGTGCTCACTTTCCCGTGCCGGGACGGCAGGCGTCCGCGCAGGTCCGGCCCAGCTCGGCCAGCGAGCCGGGTGGCATCCGGCCGGCCGGCCCGGAGACCGACAGCGCGGCCACGAAGGCGCCGGCCGGATCGTAGACCGGCGCGGCCACCGCGACCAGGCCTTCCTCCAGCTCGCTGACCGCCGTGGCATAGCCGTCCCGGCGGACGGCCGCCAGCTCCGCTGCCAGCCGGTCGTGGCTGGTGATCGTGTGCCGGGTGAAGCGCTCTAGCTTCCCCGGCACCGGGATCACCTCGTGCGCCAGCAGCACCTTGCCGTTGGCCACCGCGTGCGGCCTGGTCTGCCGTCCGGTCCAGCCGCCCGAGCAGCTGAGGATATAGGTGCTCGGCACCTCGGCGACGTTCAGGATGCCGCCGCCGTAGGGCACCGCCAGGTTGATGGTCACCCCGGTCTGCCCCGCGACAACCCCGTCCTGGGACACGCAACCAGAATGGCGGCGGACCGCCGGCCGCGTCAACCAGCCGGAAATCAGCCGGCCTGCCGCCGGTGCTGCCGTTCTGGCGGGACCCGGATGTATTGTGCCGTTGACGCTGGTGCCGCCGCATCCCTCCCGCGCTGCCAGTTGCCGCCGCCGCCTCTCCGCTACCAGGGAGCAGACGTGGAGAACCAGACCGCCGGCTCACCTCCGATACCGGGCTCCGAGCATGACCCGCTGCCCGAGGCACTGCGGCTCGCCGAGGGCGCCACGCGAGCCGGACTGGGGCTGAAGCTGCTCGGCGGCCTGGCGGTCCGGGTGATCTGCCCGGATTTCCCGCCGCGGCTGCGCCGCGATCAGGATATTGATTTCGCCTGCCTGTCCCGCAAGCGCAAGGATGTCGCCAGTCATCTGGAGCGCAGCGGCTGCCAGCCGGACAAGCGTTTCAACAATCTCAACGGCGACCGGCAGATGTACTTCACTGCTCCGTCGGGCCGGCCGATCGACGTGATGGTGGACAGGCTGACGATGTGCCACACGCTTGATTTCCGCCCGGTATTCGACCGGCTGCCGCTGACCGTGGACGCGGGCGACGTGCTGCTGTCCAAGCTGCAGATCGTCGAGCTGAACGAGAAGGACACGCGGGACAGCTTCCAGTTGCTCGGCAAGCTGCCGCTGCATGCCGGGGCGGGCCCGGGCGGTGCCCCGGTGATCGACACCGAGCGCTTCGGCAAGCTGCTCGGCGCCGACTGGGGCTGGTGGCGGACTGTCACCGGCAGCCTGACCAAGCTGCCCCGGCTGGCGGCGCAGAACCCCGGGCTGCTGCCGCCGGACCCGCCGCTCGACCCGCTGGCGCAGGCGCAGCGACTGCTGGAGATCGCCGACGCCGCGCCGAAGTCGGTCAAGTGGCGGCTGCGGGCCAATGTGGGCGACCGGGTCCGCTGGTATGAACTGCCCGAGGAAGTCGGGCACTAGAACCGGAAGTTCCCTTATGCCCCACTCGATGCTTGACGCCCGGTTGCAGCGGGTGCTACACCGTTGCACAGGAAGCGCGCGGCAAAAGGCGTAGGGATCTGATGAAGATTTTTTTTGCCACAGATATCCATGGTTCGGAGATCTGCTGGCGCAAGTTCCTCAACGCCGCGACCTTTTACAAGGCCGACCTTGTCGTGCTCGGCGGTGATGTTACCGGCAAGGTGATGGTGCCGATCACCGCCTACCCCGGCTACTGGACCGTCACCGTGGGCGGCCAGCAGCACCGGCTGGAAACCCAGGAGGAGCTGGCCGAGATCCAGCGGCAGATCCGCAACCGGGGCTCCTACCCGGCCATCGTGACCCCGGACGAGCTGACCGAGCTCAGCCAGCAGGAAGGGGCCGTGGACCGCCGGTTCTGCGCCGAGATGGTCCAGTCGCTGGACCGGTGGATGGACATGGCCGACGGCAAGCTGCGCGGCGGCCAGACCCCGTGCATCCTCAACGGCGGCAACGACGACATCTGGGAGATCGACGACATCATCGAGGCCTCGCCGTGCGTGACGTTCGGCGAGGGCAAGTCGGTCGAGCTGGACGGCGGCTTCCACCTGGTGTCCATGGGCTGGACGAACCCGACGCCGTGGGATACCTTCCGCGAGGCGCCCGAGGAGGAGCTGGCCGCCAAGATCGAGGCCGTCGCCAGCAAGGTGCCGGACATGGAGCGGACGATCTTCAACTTCCACGCGCCGCCGTACGGGACCGGCCTGGATGAGGCGCCCGCCCTGGATGACACGCTGCGGCCGACGCACGGCGGCGCGGTGATGAAGGCCGTCGGCTCGACTGCCGTGCGCGACGCGATCAGCAAGTACCAGCCGATGCTGTCGGTGCACGGGCATATCCACGAGAGCCGGGGGATCAAGAAGATGGGCCGGACGCTGGCCATCAACCCCGGCAGCGTCTACGGCGACGGCGTCCTGCAGGGCGCCGTGCTGGAGCTGAACCCGAAGAAAGCGAAGGTCACCAGGTACCTGCTGGTGAATGGCTGACTCCCGCGGATGGCTGAGCACTGTGAGCGGCGCGGCCATGGATTAGCTGAGCACGACCCCGGCAGGCGGCCCGGCATGCCCGGCCGCCGGTCCGGACCTCGGATAGTTCACGACTGGAGGCGATATGGCGGCCGGAGCTGTCAGCAGCGGCGAGACCCCGACCCTTTTCTTGCGCAAAGCCACCGGGCTGGTCCGGGGCTGGTCGGTCCGAGATTCGATGATCTACGCCTGCCTGGCGACGAACTTCGTCACGCTGGGCATCTACGAGTTCACTTTCGCCGGCCCCGCTTTCCCCAAGGGCCAGCTGCTGACCTCCGTGGTCATTTCCGGGATCTGGGTGTCATTCCTGGTGATTGCCTACACCGGGCTGATCGTCACGATCCCGCGGGCCGGCGGTGACTACGTCTGGCAGACCCGGATCCTCGGCAGCGGCATCGGGTTCGTGATGGCGGCCACCGGCTGGTGGTTCATCCTGTGGCTGTGGGCGCCGATCTACGGCAACATCCTGTCGGTGCAGCTGTTCCAGCCGCTGTGGGCCACGCTCAAATGGACCTGGCCGGCCGGCGGCGCGGCCTGGTTCGGCACCAACACCGGGATTTTCGTGGTGTCGCTGATCACGATCGGGGTGGCCGGGCTGCTGGTCTCCATCGGCATGGCGGGCTACGCGAAGTTCCAGAAGTACTCCTTCTTCGGGGCGCTGGTCGGGTTCGCGGTGGTCGTCGTGCTGCTGCTGTTCAACTCGCACGCCAGCTTCGTGCACTCGTTCAACCTGGAGGGGCTGAACCTGTTCGGCGTGCATCACGCCTACGCGGCCACGAATGCCGCGGCGGCCAAGGTGGGCGTGGTCACCTCGCCGTTCGGTTTCGGCCCGCTCGGACAGACCATGCTGCTGGTCCCGGCGATGATGTTCTTCATCCTGTGGCCCAACTGGGGCGCGACGCTGTACGGGGAGATCCGCGGGGCCAGCGACTTCAAGCGGGTGTTCATCGGCATGTTCGCCGGGCTGTGGATGACGGTCGTGCTGACGGTCGTCTTCCTGCTGCTGATGGCCAAGACCGTTGGCTGGACCTTCTACCAGAACCTCAACGCGCTGGACTACAACCTCAAGCCGCAGTTCGGCATCTGGCCGTACCCGTTCATGTTCGCCGGCTGGCTGGTGCACAACACCGCCTTCCAGGTCGTGCTGATCCTCGTGCTGAGCCTGTGGTTCTTCGCCTGGGTGGGCACGCTGTTCCTGTCCTCCACCCGGGTGATCTTCGCCGCGGCTTTTGACCGGGTCCTGCCCGACCGCGCGGCCGAGGTGTCGGAGAGGCGCAAGGTGCCGGTGTACTCGCTGCTGCTGATGCTGCTGCCGGCGGCCGGCCTGAGCGCGGTCTACGCCTTCTCCGCGACCTTCCGCACCTACACCCTGGACGCCACCCTGGTCATCGCGGTGACCTACCTGTTCAGCGCGATCGCGGTGGTCATCCTGCCGTGGCGCAAGCCGGACCTGTGGCGCGCGTCGCCGGCCAGCCGGGTCAAGGTGTTCGGCGTGCAGATCGTGCCCGTAGCAGGCGTGGTCACGATCGCCCTGCTGGTGTTCAACCTGTACGAATGGCTCACCAACGACAACTACTTCGTCAACAACAAGACCTCGCTGATCTACATGGGTGCGATGTACGTGCTGGCGATCGCGCTCTTCGTGATCGCGCGGGTGGTGCGCAGTCGCCAGGGCATCGACCTCGGGCTGATCAACAAGGAGATCCCGGTCGAGTAGCACGCGGCGGCCCGCGCCGCCGGTGGCCGCGTGATCACGGAGGATTGCCAGTGCTCGGGCCTGGCGATCCTCCGTGATCATGGTGGGACAATTGAGCCGGACGCGGTGTCCGTCGCCGGGCGACAGAACACGCAAGGCACGTACGAAGGACAGGCTGCATGACTGACATCCCCAGCCGCGCCAGCGCGGTGATCATCGGCGCCGGCATCGTCGGCAACAGCCTGGCCTGCCACCTGGCCCGGCTGGGCTGGCGTGACCTGGTGCTGGTGGACACCGGGCCGATGCCCAACCCGGGCGGGTCGACCGGGCACGCCTCCAACTTCATCTTCCCGATCGAGTACTCCAAGATGATGATGGAGCTGACTCGCGACAGCACCGAGCAGTACCAGGAGCTGGGCGTCTTCACCCGCAGCGGCGGGATCGAGGTCGCCAGGACGCAGGCCCGGATGACCGAGCTGCGCCGCCGCAGCTCGGCCGCCAGGGCATGGGGGATCCCCGCCCAGCTGGTCTCGCCCGGCGAGGTGCGCAAGCTGGTGCCCTACCTGGACGAGTCGGTGATCCTGGGCGGTGCGCACTTCCCGACCGTCGGCGTGGTCGACTCGCTGCGCGCCGGGACGCTGATGCGGGAGGAGGCCCAGCAGGCTGGCGCGCTGACCGTGCTGGCCGGGGCCGAGGTGCTGGGCATCGAGAAGTCCCCGCTGGGGCGGGTCAGCGGGGTGCGGACCACCCGCGGGGACATCGCCACCGACGTGTGCGCGATCTGCTGCGGGGTCTGGTCGCCGCGGGTGGCGGCGATGGCCGGCGCGCGCATCCCGCTCACCCCGATCGTGCACCAGATGATCAGCGTCGGGCCGATCGCGCTGTTCGCGGACACCGCCGGGGAGATCGAGTACCCGATCGTGCGGGACGTGGACACCAACATGTACGAGCGCCAGCACGGCGGCGACATGGAAGTGGGGTCCTACGCGCACCGGCCGATCATCGTCGCGCCCGGCGAGATCCCGTCGATCGAGGAAGCCGTCCTGTCGCCCACCGAGATGCCGTTCACCCAGGATGACTTCGACCCGCAGCTGATGCAGGCGCTGGAGCTGATGCCCGACCTGCTCGGGGACGAGCGGGCGGGCATCCGGTACGCGATCAACGGGCTGATCTCGATGACCCCCGACGGTCATCCCGCGCTCGGCGAGACCCCGGAGGTGCCGGGGCTGTGGTCGGTGGCGGCCAGCTGGATCAAGGAGGGGCCGGGGATCGGCCGGGCGGTGGCCGAGTGGATGAGCGGCCGGACGCCGGAGATCGACATCCACGAGGCCGACATCTCCCGGTTCTGCCCGCACCAGAAGACCACTGCGCACGTGACCGGCCGGGCCCGGGAGGGCTTCAACAAGATGTACGGGATCGTGCACCCGGCCGAGCAGTGGGAGTCCGGCCGGCCCATCCGGCTCAGCCCCGTGTACCAGCGTGAGCGCGACCTCGGCGCCGTGTTCTACGAGACGGCCGGATGGGAGCGCCCGCACTGGTACGCCGCGAACGAGGGGCTGGCGGCGCGGTACGCCGGGCGGCTGATGGAGCGCGAGGGCGAGTGGGAGTCGCGCTGGTGGTCGCCGGTCATCAACGCCGAGCACCTGGCCATGCGCGAGCACTGCGGCCTCGTCGACCTGACCGCCTTCGCGATCTTCGAGATCACCGGCCCGGGCGCCCTCGCCGCCGTCCAGTCGCTGGCCGTCGCCCAGCTGGACGTGCCGCCCGGCAAGGTCGTCTACACCTCGCTGCTCGACGAGGCGGGCGGCTTCCGCGCCGACCTGACGATCATGCGGCTCGGCCCGCAGCGGTTCCGGATCGTCACCGGCGGGGCCACCGGCATGATGGACCTCAAGTGGATCAGCGATCACCTGCCCGCCGACGGCAGCGCGGCGATCGCCGACCTGACCTCCGCCTGGACCACCCTCGGGCTGTGGGGGCCGCGGGCCAGGGACGTGCTCGCCGCGGTCGCTGACGGCGACGTGTCGAACGCGGGGTTTGGCTTCGGCACCTGCCGGGAGATCGAGATCGGCGGCATCACCGTGCTGGCCTCCCGGATTTCCTACGTCGGCGAGCTCGGCTGGGAGCTGCACGCGCCGATCGAGGAGGGGGCGCTGCTGTGGGACGCGCTGTGGGAGGCCGGCCGGCCGGATGGGCTGGTGCCGGCCGGGATCGGCGTCTACGGCACCACGGGCCGGCTGGAGAAGGGCTACCGGGCCTTCGGCAACGAGCTTGACGCCGGCTACACGCTGGTCGAGGCGGGCATGACCCGGCCCCGGGTGAAGCCGCAGGACTTCATCGGCAAGGCCGCCTACCTGCGCCAGCGGGCCGAGCCGCCGGCGGCGGTGCTGTGCACGCTTACCGTCGCCGACCACACCTCGGCCTCCGGCCAGCTGCGCTACATGCTTGGCGGCGAGCCCATCCTGTCCGCTGACGGCGCGGTGCTGACCGACGCCAGGGGCCGTACCTCCTACGTGACCAGCGCCGGCTCGGGGCCGTCGGTGGGCAGGCACCTGCTGATGGCCTACCTGCCGTCGGCCCAGGCCGTGGCCGGGACGAAGCTGGCCGTGGAGTATCTCGGCGAGCAGTACCCGGTGACGGTGGCGGTGGCCGGCGCGACGCCGCTGTTCGACCCGGCCAGCGAGCGGATCCGGGCCTGATGCCGATGCAGATGCTGGCGTGCGTGAAGCGGGTGCCGCAGGTCGGCGGGAAGATCACCGTCACCGCCGACGGGCAGGACGTGGACGCCAGGAACACCGGGTTCACGATCAGCCCGCACGAGGAGTGCGCGGTCGAGGCGGCGGTGCAGCTGGCCGAGCGGCTCGGCGGCAGCGTCACCGTGCTGACCCTCGGCCCGCCGGAGGCCGAAGCGCAGCTGCGGGACATGCTGGCGCTCGGCGCCTCCCGGGCGGTGCTGCTGGAAACCGACGGCCGGGAGTGGGGACCAGTCGCCACGGCCGCGGCGATCGCGGCCGAGGCCCGGGACGGCGGCTATGACCTGCTGCTGTTCGGCAACGAGGCGGCCGACACTGGCGGCTACCAGGTCGGGATCCGGGTCGCGCACGCACTGGGGTTGCCGTGCGCCACCGGGATCAAGGACCTGGAGGTCGCCGCCGACGGCGGCCGGGCCCGCGCGCGCCGCGAGTACCGCGGCGTCCAGGAGGCCTACGACCTGCCGCTGCCGGCGGTGATCACGGTCAAGGAGGGCATCAACCTGCCCCGCTACCCGTCGCTGCCGGGACGGCTGCGGGCCAGGCGGGCGCCGGTCGAGCGGCGGCAGCCGCAGTGGGCGGCCGACGGGCTGCGCAAGCGGGCGCTGCGGGTCCCGGCGGCCGAGCGCAAGCAGGCCCAGGTGCTCGGCGCGGGCACCGACGCGGTGCCCGCGCTCGTCGCCCTCCTAGCGGAGCTGGGAGTGCTGTCGTGACCGTGCTGTGCCTGATCGAGCTGGACGGCGCTGGGGCCGCCGACGCGTCGCTGCGCGCGCTGACGCTGGCCCGGCAGCTGGCGGCCACGGCCGGCGACGACCTGGCGGTGGCGGCTGCGGCTCCCGCCGGGCAGCTGCCCGCCGGGATCCTGGGTGACTACGGCGCCGGCGTCGCCTACGCGATCGGCTCGCCGCGGCTGGCCGGCTACGCGCCGGCCGCCTGGGCGCGTGCCCTTGCCCAGCTCGCCGGCCGCTGCGCGGCCAGCGCGGTCGTCGCGGCGGCGACGGACCGGGGCGCCGAGGTGCTGGCCCACCTGGGCGCGATCACCGGCCTGCCGGTCGCGGCCGGGTGCGTGTCCGCGGCCTGGTCCGCGCCGGGCACCTGCACGCTGACCCGGCAGCGCTGGGGCGGCAGCCTGCTGGAGGACGCGCTGCTGGAGGCGCCGCTGGCGCTGCTGACGGTGGCCGCCGACGCGGTCGCGGCCCAGCCGGCGGACGCGCCCGGCGGCCTCGCGGCGGTGGCGGACTTCGAGCCGGAGCTGACCGACGCGGACGTGGCCGTCTGTGCGGCCGAGTCGGCCGAGCGCGGCGGCGGGGTTTCGCTGGCCACCGCCCGGGTGGTGGTCGGCGGCGGCCGGGGCGTGGGCGGCCCGGACGGCTTCGGCCCGCTGGAAGAGCTGGCCGGCCTGCTCGGCGGGACGCTGGGCGTGTCCCGGGTGGTGACCAGCGAGGGCTGGCGGCCGCACCGCCAGCAGGTCGGCCAGACGGGCACTCGCATCTCGCCTGAGCTGTACCTGGCCTGCGGCATCAGCGGCGCCATCCAGCACATGGCCGGGTGCCAGAGCGCCCGGCACATCATCGCGGTGAACACCGACCCGGACGCGCCGATCATCAGCCGGGCCGACTACGCCGTGATCGGTGACCTGAACCAGGTGATCCCGGCACTGGTGGCCGCGCTCCGCGACCGGACCGCGGCGGGCTGAGCCGCCGGGCCGGTCAGGGCTGGGTGGCCGCCACGTTCTCCCGCGCGGTGACGGTGACCGGATGGTCGGGGCCGAGCGCCCGCTCGCAGTCGGCGAGCGTGCGCTCGAACAGGGCAAGCGAGTCGGCCAGCCGGCCCGCGGTGTGGTAGGCGTGCCCGAGATTGCTGCGCGAGGCCAGGGTGTCCGGATGATCGGGGCCCATGACCCGCTCGAAGTCCGCGATGACCTGCTCATAGAGCGGGATCGCGTCGGCCACCCGGCGGGCGGAGTGGTAGGCGGAGGCCAGGTTCGCGCGGGCGGTGAGCGTGTCGGGGTGGTCGGGGCCCTGTACCCGCTCCCGGTCGGCGAGCGTGCGCTCGTACTCCCGGATGGCGTCCCGGGGCCGCCGGGCGGAGTGGTAGGCGGCGGCCAGGTTCGCGCGGGCGGTGAGCGTGTCGGGGTGGCCGGGGCCCTGCACCCGCTCCCGCGCGGCCAGCGTGTGCTCGTAGGCCGGGATCGCGTGCTTCATCCGGCCCGCGCTGCGGTACGCGTACGCCAGCAGGGCCAGCGCATCGATGGTCTCCGGGTGGTCCGGGCCGCTCAGCCGCTGCCGGCCGGCCAGGACCCGCTCGTACTCGGCGATCGCCTCCTTGTGCCGGCCGGCCGCCCGGCAGGCGTCGGCCAGTTCGGCGCGGGCCGCGAGCGTATCGGGGTGGTTCAGCTCAGCCGTCCGCTCCCGCTCGTCCACGGTCCGCCGCCGCAGGCTGATCGCGTCCTCGTTGCGGCCGGCCGCGAGGTAGGCGCGGGCCAGGTCGTCGCGGCTGTGCACGGTCTCCGGATGGGCGGCGCCCAGGGCCCCGACCCGGTCGGTGAACAGCCGCTCCTGCAGCGGGACCGCGTCGGCGGCCCGCCCGGCTGCCCGGTAGGCCTGCGCCAGCCTGCTGCCGGCCGTCAGGGTGTCGGAATGCTCGGGCCCGAGTATCCGCCGGCTGGCGCCGACCATGGCCTGCCAGTACTGCACCGCGGATCCGCCGAGCCCGGACTCGATCAGGCTGTCGCCGGCCAGTGCCAGGAGCGGATGGCAGCCGCCGTTCCACAGCAGCTCGCCGGCCGTCTCCCGGATACTGGCGGCGTTGTCGCGCAGCGACTGGGCCAGCGGCGGCGGCACGTCGCCGCCGGGCCATGCCTGCGCCAGCGCGTCTGCCGCGATCCAGGCGCTCTGGTCGCGCTGCACCGGCGGGACGAAGCTGGTCACGATGCGCTGGAGCAGCGCGTGCATGCGGACGGTGCGGGCCTCGTCGGCCGGGCTGACCGACAGCAGGCCGAGCCGGGCGAGCACGCTGACCGCCTCGCGCACCTGCTCGGCGGCGGCCGCCGCAGCGGAGGCGGGCCGGCCGGTCAGGTAGCAGCTGGCCGCCGGGCTGGTCAGCACGGCACCGGGAAACCCGGCCGGGTCCAGGCAGGCGGCCAGGGTCAGCACCGGCCAGGCGATGCCGCCCGGCGACTCGGCGACGGCCCGGTCCACTGCCAGTGACCAGGAGACCAGCACCGGCATCGGGCAGCTGATCCGGGCGGCGACGGCCAGCTGGTCCCGCCGCCCGGCGAACGCCCGCAGGTACGTGCGGCAGTCGAGCCGGCTGTCAGTCATCACGGCCGTCGCCTGCGCCAGGGCCATCGGCAGGCAGTTCATGGCCGCGGCCAGGTCGGGGGCTCCCAGCCGCAGATCGGGGTCATTGCCGAACGTGGCCGTCACGTAGTTGACCGCCTCGCGCCGGGTGAACGGCCCCAGCTCGCAGATGCGGGTGCGGCCGCCCGGCATGGCCCCGGCCGCCGGGGCGATCCCGCCGGCCAGCACGTGCCCGGCGGCGGGAGTGGTGACCAGCACCCGTCCCGCCGTGCCGCCGGGGCACAGGCCGTCCAGCAGCCGGGCGTCGGCGAGGTCGTCGAGCACGACCAGCCACGGGCGCCGGCTGCCCGCCAGGTACGCCAGGAACCTCGACGCCGCCACCTCGGGCGGCTCCCCGGCCACGGCGGCGCCCGCCGCGGCCAGGGCCTGCGCGTACCCGGTCACGATCGAATCCCGGCTGGCGGCGCTCACCCAGGCCAGCAGGTTGGCACCGCGATCCCGGGCCAGCGCGCGCAGCAGGCCCGCAGCCAGCTGGGTCTTGCCGGTCCCGCCGCCCGGTCCCGATCCGGCGGCATCGGCGCCCGGAGCGCCGCCTCCGCCGGGGAAGCCGGCCGCTAACTGGCTGCCGCTCTCCGGCACCGCGGCCGGGGCCGGGACCTGGCCTTCCGCACCCTCCGGGCCGACAGGCGCGACTCCCGCAGGCAGGGCCCCTGGCGGCAGGGTGTCGGCGGCCACTGGCTCGGCCGGGAGCGCGTCGGCCAGCACGGTGATCTCGCCCGGGCACAGCTGGTCGGCGGTCGCCAGCCCGGATTCCGGCCGGGAGTAGAAACCAGGCACCAGCGGCGGCACCGGGCCGCAGACGATGGGCCCGCGCCCCGGCTGATCGGGGGCGTGAGCGATGTTCCTGCCGATGACGTGACTCACCATGAGACCGTTCTCCACTGGTTGTAATCACTCAGTGACAGTTATCACGGTACGACGGCGCTGCAGCTGTGAAGTGCAGAATGAAAATTGCACGCTCAGTTTGCCGCAGAAAGCCAGGAAATAGCTAGAGCTAGCCTCGTCCGTCATCGGAGTTCTGAGTCGGGTGGGCACCGGGATACTGGTGATGACGGCGGGGCTGAGTGGCCAGCCGCCGGCCGCGGCTCCCGCTGCCGGGGAGCCGGCCCGACTGCGCGTGGTGTCCGGGGCTTCGCCGGCCAGGACGCGCTGCAGGCGGGCTTCGCGTCGCCGCAGGGCCAGCCGACCGCGGCCGGTTACCGGCAGGTCGCGCCGCCAGGGTCACGGATGTTCATCGAGGTGCTCGACGACTGACCGCGGGTGCTCGCTCGTGCGCCCGGCGTGCGCCCCAGATGTGCAGTGACCTGTGGATATGCGGTGGACAACAGTCTTAAGCAGGGGATAACGGCGGTCGTCCTGTGGACGAAAAAAGAATCTTGAAATCATGACGCAAACCCCTTGTGCCCTGCCCGGGAGTGGCAGTAGAAATTCACTCACCGCGAAACGCGGGGCCACCCGGGGGCCGACCCCGGGACGCGAAGGGGATCCGGGAAACCGGAATCCGGAGCGGGCTCCGGAAGCCGTGGGAGGCACTGGCCGCCTCGGTCGCCGAGTAATCGGCGTGCTGCCTGGCCAGGGTCAGCGAGGCCCCTCCATCTCATACATGGAGGGGCCTCGCACCATTTTGCCCGACAGCACAGGATCCGCCTAGGGCGACACCCCGCAGCGGCCGCAAGCTGCGATAGTGAAACGCGTGGAACCAGGCCGCCCCGCCGGGGACCCAGTCGCGCACCGGCCCGCGCTGATGCCCGCCGAGCCGGAACTCAGCCCGGAGCCCGCCGAGCGCACCGCCGAGCTGCTGCGCGTGCAGCAGCAGGCCTGCCGGGCGATGGGCAGCGAGCTGTACGCCGACCTGCTCGGGCACCTGGCCGCGGACCTGCTGGCCGGCGGGCCCACCGCCGACGTGCTGGCCGGCCACCTCACCGACCGCGGTTCCAGCGCGGTCGCGCTGCGGCTGCTCGGCGGGGTGCACGCGCTCGTGCTGTCCCGGCAGGCGCCTGCGCTCGCCCTCTACTACCCCTCCGTCGGCGGGACCGCCAGCCCCGGGCCCGGCGCCGCCGCGGCCTGGGCGGCCATGCGCCAGGTGCTGGCGCAGCAGCGCGCCGCGATCCTGCCCTGGCTGGACCGGCCGCCGCAGACCAACGAGCCGGGCCGCGGCGCCGTGCTGATCGGCGGGCTGCGGCACATCGCCGCTGCGGCGGCCCTGCCGATCCGGCTGACCGAGATCGGCGCCAGCGCCGGGCTGAACCTGCGCGCCGACATGTTCTGCGTGCTGCCCGCCGCCCCGGCCAGCCCGCCAGCGATCCGGGCGGCCGGCCGGGATCTGGTGCCCGGCCGGGAGCCGGCGGCCGATTACGGCGATCCGTCCGCACCGGTCGTGCTGCGCGGCGCCTGGCGCGGCGCGCTGCCGCCGCCTGCGGACATCCGGGTGATCGCCCGGACCGGCGGAGACACCCACCCGGTCGACCCGGCCACCCCGGCGGGCAGGCTGCGGCTGACCGCCTACGTCTGGCCCGACCAGCGTGACCGGCTGGAGCGGCTGCGCGGCGCGCTGGCCCTGGCGGCCCGGGTCCCGGTGCAGGTCCGCCGCGAGCCGGCCTCGGCCACCCTGGCCCGTACGCGGCTGGCCGAGGGCAGCTGGACCGTCCTGTGGCACTCGGTCTTCCGGCAGTACATCGCCCCGCCGGAGCGGGCGGCGCTCACCCGGCGGGTGGCTGAGCTGGCGGCGGCAGCCACGCCGACGGCCCGTTTCGGCTATCTGTTCTTCGAGCCGACCCGCGAGCGTGGTTTCGTGGTGACGCTGGCCACCTGGCCGGGCGGGCGCGAGCGGATCCTCGGGGTGGCCGCGCCGCATGGCATCCCGGTCACCTGGGCGCCCGGCGGCGCCGGCTAATAGCCCGCGGCCGGGTCCACGACGCCGGTCAGCGGCTGCCCGGCCGCGAACCGGGCCACGTTGTCGGCGATACGCCCGGCCAGCAGGGCCTCGGCCATCTGCGGCGTGTTCGCCGAGTGCGGCGTGATCAGGCAGTTGTCCAGTTCCCACAGCGGATGCCCGTCCGGCAGCGGCTCGGGGTCGGTGACGTCCAGCGCCGCGCCGCCGATCTCGCCGGCGCGCAGTGCCGCGACCAGCGCGCCGGTGTCGACGTGCCGGCCGCGGGCCACGTTGACCAGCCAGGCATCGGGGTCCATGGCGGCCAGCTCGGCCGCGCCGATGATGCCCTCGGTGTCTGGCGTGAGCGCGAGGGCGAGGAACACCACCCGCGCGCCGGCCAGCGCCTCGTGCAGCCGCGACGGCGGCAGCGTGCGGGCCGCGCCGGGCACCGGATCGGCGCTGCGGCGTACCACGGTCGCGCTGACCCGCATCGGCGCGAGCAGGTCCAGCAGCGTGCCGGTGATCCCGCCGGCCCCGAGTATGGTCACCGGCGCGTCGTAAAGGGTCTGGCCGGCCGGCGTCCCCCAGGATCTCGCGGCGGCCCGGCGGCGCAGCGACCGCAGCCCGGCCAGTGCCAGGGCCAGGGCATGCTCGGCCACGGGCTCGGCGTACGCGCCCTTGGCCGAGGTCCAGGTCCGCCTGGTGTCCAGCATCCCGCCGGCGACCACCCGCTCGATCCCGGCGAACGGCAGCTGGACCCAGCGGGCGTCCCCGGCGACTGCCAGCGCGTCGCGCAGCCCGTCCAGGCGCGCCGGGTCGAGCCAGACCAGCGCGTCCGCGCCGGGCTCAACGCCGACCGGCTCGCCGCCGCCGTCCCGGATCGCGGCGGCCGCAGATTCCGGCAGTGACGGTCCCACGGCCACTCGGGGCTTGCTCATGTCTGGCACCCTAACCGGGCGCATTCCGGCACCCGCCCCCAACCTGCGCCGCGCACCGCCCGGCACGGACCCAGCCGCCAGCCGCCACCTGCCCAGCCAGCTAAGCGCCCTCCGGGCGCACAGTCCTCCAGCGGGCCTGCGGCCCGCAGCGGGGGACACCCGAGAGGCACCCCGCCGCACAGCCGCAGGTTCCCCTCAGGATTCCCCGGCTCCCCTTCTTGACGCCCTCCCGGCCCACCCCTGGGCCGCCGCAGCGGCTGGCTCATGCGCCGGAATGTGGCTACCGCCCGACGCCAAGCCAAGTTGCGAACATGCTCAGGTCCTCGCGTGCCTGCCGCGCTGCGGCGATCGCGAGCACCGTCTCACGGACCATCGGGTGATGCCTAGTCTGCTGCGGCGCGATCCGGCGAGCCTCCTGCAGGCACCGCAGGCCCCGAGCGTGGTCACCGGTCATCACATAGCCCCGGGCCAGATCGATGCAATGGTGCCCGCGCCGCACTGGTGGCACCGCCGGTCCCAGGCGGACAGTCCGCGACCGCTTGACTGCCTCCTCGCCGTCTTCCATCTCCACTGCAATCGATACTTCGTGCTGCGCGACATTCGATGGCCCGAACGCCAGCCCGTAGTCATCGCGGTCAGCTCCGATGCGCCCGGCAACCAGCCGGGCAGCGTCGATATGCGCCCATGCCTCCTGCGCGTATCCCGGACCGCTTGTCTTCGCCGCGCGTGCCGCGATGACCGCCGACCGCAGGTGCGCTGACCCGTACACCGACAGCGCCGGCTTGCTCATGGCGGACAGGTCATCCCCAAGATCACTCCGCACCTGATCCATCAGCGTCAGCGCCTGGCCGTAGACACCCACAGCCATCAGCGACGCCGTGCGCTGCCAGCGCACCCGCTGAACACGCAGCGGATCCCCGGACCGATCCGATGCCCACCTGATCCTTTCGAGCACCTGGCTGCGCAGGTCCAGATACCCGTGCGCGGATAGCCGTTCGGCCAGGGCGACGGTCGGCTCCAGGCCCCTGGCCGGCGACGCGGTGACGGTCACGGCCACCGACCGGGGCACCCAGTCCAGCACGGCCTGCTCGGTGGATGGCGCGGGCAGCACCTCATATCGCGGCGCGGCCAGCAGCGGTGCCGCCAGCCGCAGTCCCCGGTTCACCGCGCAGCCGCCTGGTCGTCGCCAGCCTGGTTGTCGCCAGCCTGGTCGTCGCCGGGGCGCAGCAGCCGTTCCAGCTCGTGCTCCAGCCGCGCGGTGCCGACGTCCAGCACCGTCAGCGGCAGCCCAAACCGGGCCGCGATCTCGTCCGCCGCCGCGGCCAGGCTCTCGTCCCGGGCCTGCGCCAGCCACACCAGGCGCCGGTAGCGGCCGAAGTAGTCCGGCCACAGCTGCGGATGCCGGTCCAGGCCGAGGCCGGCCAGCACCGTCTTGCCGAAGCTGCGCACCAGGTAGTCGGTCAGCACGTAGGTGCCGGGCTCGGCGTCGAACAGCGCCCGCAGCCGGTCCGCGCCGCCGAGCACGTCGTAGCAGTGCAGCCCGGGCAGCCGGCCCAGGCCGAGCCGGGCACAGACCTCGTCCAGCGCGCCGTAGCTGCCGCAGTCGGCGTAGGCCAGGGCCACCCGCGCTCCGCCGGCCTGCAGATCCCGGGCCAGCCGCTCGGCCGCCGGGGCGATCTGGTCCGGCCGGTTGTGCAGCGCCGCGGGCAGCAGGTGCAGCCGCAGTGGCCAGCCGCGCCGGCCGGCGATCTCCCGGATGTGGCCGCCGAGCGCGCCGCAGGCGATCACGGCGACCGGGTCAGGCCGGGAACGACAGCTGGTCGACGAAGGCGTCGTTGAAGTCGGCACGGTCGGACAGCTCGACATACTGCACCTCCTCCAGCAGCGCGAGGGCGCCGGCCCGCTCGCGGACCGACAGCAGCGCCATCTTCGCCCCCTCGCCCGCCACGTTCCCAGCGCTGACCACCCGCACAGCCGGGAGCCGGGGCACCAGGCCGAGCCGGATCGCGCTGGCGGGTGACAGGTAGCTGCCAAACGACCCGGCCAGCAGCACCTGCGCGACCGCGCCGGGCTCGAGCCCGGCCTCGCCAAGCAGGATGTTCCAGCCGGTGGCGATCGCCGCCTTGGCGAACTGCAGCTCGCGCACATCCCGCTGGGTCAGGTAGATCGAGTGCTCCGCGTCCCCCGGCTCGGCCAGCCAGTGCAGCACGAAGATCCGCTCGGCGCCCAGCCGGGTCAGCCGCCCGGCCAGCCCGGGCGCGAGCACGGCGGCCTCCTGCTGCGCCACGAACCGCCCGGAGCGGTCCAGCAGTCCGGTCCTGACCAGCTCGGCGACCGCGTCGACCAGTCCGGACCCGCACAGCCCGGCCGGGGCGGTGTCGCCGATCACCTGCAGTGTCAGCCCGTCCGGGGACAGGGACACGACCTCGATCGCGCCGTCGGCGGCGCGCATCCCGCACCGGATCGCGGCGCCCTCGAAGGCCGGTCCGGCCGGGGCCGCGGTGGCCAGCAGCCAGTCCCGGTTGCCGAGCACGATCTCGCAGTTGGTGCCGATGTCGATTAACAGCCGGGTCCGCGCGTCCCGGTTCAGTCCGGCGGCCAGCAGCCCGGCGGTGATGTCGCCGCCCACGTAGGCGCCGAACGCGGGGAACACGAACGCCCGGGCCCGCGGGTGCACCTCCAGGCCCAGGTCGGCGGCCAGCACCTCGGGCAGCAGCCGCGCCGACATGATGAACGGGGCCACCCCGAGCGGCTCGGGGTCCACGCCGAGCGCGAGATGGGTCATCGTGGCGTTCCCGGCCACCGCGACCTCGCAGACGTCTGCCGCGTCGATCCCGGCCTGCTCGCACACCTCCGCGGCCAGCTCGGCCAGCGTCTTGTGCGCCAGCCCGGTCAGCCGTTCCAGCGCCCCGGTGTCCAGCATCACCGCGCTGATCCGGGTGATCACGTCCGCGCCGAACGGCTGCTGCGCGTTCAGCCGGGACGACACCGCCAGCGGCGTCCCGGTGGACAGGTCCAGCAGCGTGGCCACCACGGTCGTGGTGCCGAGGTCGAACGCGATCGCGTAGCAACGCCCGGTGGTGTCCCCGGGCTGCACGTCGATCAGCATGTCGTCCACGATCACTGCGGTGATCTTGTAGTCCGCGGCGCGCAGTACCCGGCCGACGGCGCGCAGCACCGCCAGGTCGGCCCGTACTTCCAGGTCGTCGAGGGCGCCGAGCACCCGCTCCAGGTCGGTGCGCTGGTCGGCCAGCGACGGCTCGGCCAGCTCCAGATAGCGCTTCTGCACGGCCGGGCGCAGGATCACCTGGCGGCCCACCCCGACGGTGGCGGCCTTAGGCCGGGTGACCAGCGGGGGCACCTCGACGTCCAGGTCCTGGGTGGCCAGTGCCCGGCAGGCCAGCCGCCAGCCGTCGCGCAGCTGGTCAGCGGAGAACGCGCGGGCGTCCAGCGGCGAGGCGGGCACGGACCCGCCGGTCACCCGGATCTTGCATTTCCTGCAGGTGCCGTGCCCGCCGCAGGTCGAGTCGATGGCGATGCCGTTCCAGCTGGCGGCGTCGAAGACCGTGACGCCGGGCGGCACCCGCACCCGGGTCCCGTGCGGGGCGAAGACCAGGTCGACCCGCGCGGGATGGCCGGCGTCCGGCTCCGGCCGCGGGCCGGTCACGGCGAGCCCGGTCCGGCCGTGGCCGCCGCCTGCCCGTCCTGCCCTTGCCCCGGCTGCGCTGCCGCGGCGGCCTGGGCGGCCTGCGCTGCCTGCGAAGCACGGTGCGCGGCGATCCAGCTCGCGCCCCACGGGTCGCGGTTCAGCAGCAGGTCGGCGGCCTTGACCGCGCGGACCAGCTGCGGCGAGCGGGCGTCCATGATCGCGCTGGTCAGCCCGCTGGCGATGGCGATCGGCAGGAACGCGGAGCCGATCGAGGTCCGGTCCGGCATCCCGAACGAGACGTTGGAGGCGCCGAGCGTCATGTTGACCCCGAACTCCTCGCGGATCAGCGCGATCGTCTCCAGGGTCCGCAGCACCAGCGTGGTGTCCGCGCCGACTGGCATGGCCAGCGGGTCGATCACGATGTCGGAGATCTGGATCTGGTACTTCCCGGCGGCCACGTCGATGATCTTGCGGGTCAGCTCCAGCCGCTTCGCCGGGTCCTCGGGGATCTCGTCCTCGTCGTTGGGCAGCGCGATGACCGCGGCGCCGTGCCGCTGGACCAGCGGCAGGATTGCGGCCAGCCGGTCGTCTTCGGCGGTCACCGAGTTGACCAGGGCCTTGCCCTCGCAGGCGGCCAGGCCCGCTTCCAGCACCTCGACGATCGAGGAGTCCAGGCACAGCGGCAGGTCGGTCAGGCCCTGCACCAGCGTGACCGCGGCCGTCATCAGCTCGGTCTCGTCGGCCAGCGGAGCGCCCATGTTGATGTCGAGCATCATGGCCCCGCCGGCCACCTGCTGCGCGACGTCGATCTCCAGCCGGGACAGGTCGCCGCGCCGCAGCTGCTCGGAGAAGATCTTGCGGCCGGTCGGATTGATCCGCTCGCCGATTATGCAGAACGGCTGCTCCGGCCCGATGATCACCGCACGGCTGCGCGAGCGCAGGACCGTCTCCATGGGCGTCGTCCCTCGTTTCTGCCGTTCGGCGGCTGTGCTGTCTAGCGGCTGTGCTGTCTAGCGGCTGTGCTGTCTAGCGGCTGTGCTGTCCGGTGGTCAGGGCTGTCCGGTGGTCAGGCGGGCGCCGTGGCCCGGCGCCCGGCGAGCAGTTCCTTGGCCCGGACGACGGCGGCCGACGCGTCGGACGCGTAGCCGTCGGCGCCGACCACGTCGGCGTACTCCTGGGTCACCGGGGCGCCGCCGACCATGACGATGACCTGGTCGCGCAGCCCTGCTTTCTGCAGCGCGTTGATGTTCGCCTTGAACATCGGCATCGTCGTGGTCAGGAACGCCGAGAACCCGACGATGTCCGGCTTGTGCTCGGTGATCGCGGCCGCGAACTTCTCCGGCGCGACCTGCACGCCGAGGTCGATGACCTCGAACCCGGCGCCCTCGAACATGATGTTGACGAGGTTCTTGCCGATGTCGTGCACGTCTCCCTTGACCGTGCCCATCACGATCTTGCCGGTCGTCTGGACGCCGGTCTGGGCGAGCAGCGGCCGCAGGATCTCCAGCGCCCCGGCCATGGCCTTGCCGGCGATGAGCATCTCGGGGACGAAGAAGTCGCCGCGCTCGAACCGGGCGCCGACTTCCTCCAGCGACGGGATCAGCGCCTCGTACAGCAGGGTCTCCGGGCCCATGCCCGTCTCCAGGCCGTCGCGCGTCAGCCTGAGCACCTCCGGGCCGTTGCCGACGAGGGTGAAGTCGTACAGCTGGCGCAGCAGTTCATCCTGGGTCACGCGGCACCTTCTTTCTGGTTCGTCAGGCCTGGCGGGCGGCTGAGCATGCCCGACAGGATTCCGGCCTGGGCCGCGCACATCACCGCGACCTCGGTGACCCGGTCGCCGGCCAGCCGGGAGTCCGGCCCGCTCACCGAGAGGGCGGCGACCACCTCGCCGCCGTCGCGGCGCACCGGCGCGGCCACCGCGACCAGCCCGGGCTCCAGCTCGGCGTCGGTGACCGCGTGGCCGCGGCCGCGGACCTCGGCCAGCTCGGCGGCGAGCGCGGCGCGGCTGGTGATCGTGCGCGGCGTGCGCCGCTCCAGCCGGCCGGGCGGCAGCTCCGCGGCGCCGAAGGCCAGCAGCACCTTGCCGAGTGCCGAGCAGTGCGCGGGCACCGACAGGCCCAGCCAGTTCGTGCCGCCGATCAGGTAGGTGCTGTCGACCTGGGCGATCTGCTCGATCATCCCGTGATCGCGGGCCACGCCCAGGTTGACGGTCTCGCCGGTCTGCGCGCCGAGCTCATCGAGCACCGGCTGGGCCACGCTGACCAGGTCGGCCTCGGCGCCGCCGCGCCAGGCGTAGGAGATGAAGACCTCGCCGGGGGTGAACCGGCCGGCCGCGTCCCGGCGCACCAGCCCGTTGCGCTCCAGCGCCATCAGCAGCCGCGATGTCGTCGACTTGGCCAGCCCGGTGACCGCGGTCAGCTCGGTGAACGTGACCGGCTCAGGACAGTGCACGACCTCCAGCAGCAGCTGCGCGGCGCGGTCCACCGCCTGGGTCCCGCTCGGGCTGCTCATCGCCGCCCCTCCAGCACCGTGCCGTACCGCCGGGCGCATGCGCGCCGGCCCGCCGCGCCTGCCCGGGCCGGCCGCGGCGCGTCCCGGGCCGCCGTCGGCCGGATCGCTGCCGGGCCAGATCATGGCCGCTGGCGGAAGTTCCATGTTGCGGAACTTAGTTCTACGATGTGATCGTAAAATCTGGCTCTTACCAGGTCAAGCCGGCCTGCTCCGTCCGGGCAGGCGCATCGCTATCAGCCGAGGTGGCCATGTTCCGCAACCGGATGCCCCGCTACGAGATCCTGTCCCCGGACGCGATCGGCGTGCTCGACAAGGGCTGGCGGCGGATCGTCTCGGAGATCGGCGTGCAGTTCGCCAAGCCCGAGGCGGTCGAGCTGTTCCGGGCAGCGGGCCAGCCGGCGGACGGCGACGTGGTGCGGCTGGACCCGGAGTTCGTGCTGGAGCAGGTGGCCAAGGCGCCGCGCGAGTTCGACGTGCAGGCCCGCAACCCGGCCAGCAGCGTGCACATCGGCGGCGACGAGATGGTGTTCAGCGCGGTGTACGGGTCGCCGTTCGTGCGCCAGGGCGAGGTGCGCCGGGACGCGACGATGGACGACTTCCGGCGGCTGGCCATGCTGGCCCAGTCGTTCGGCGAGCTGGACTCGGCCGGGGGAGTGATCTGCGAGCCGAACGACGCGCCGCTGGACTCCCGGCACCTGGACATGATCTACGCCCTGCAGACCCTGACCGACAAGTTCTACATGGGCAACGTCGTCTCCGGGCCGAACGCCGCCGACACGATCGCGATGACCGAGATCCTGTTCGGCGGGCGGGCGGCCATCGAGCAGGCCCCGGCGACGATCTCGCTGATCAACTGCAACTCCCCGCTGCGCTGGGACGACCGGATGCTGGATGCCCAGTTCGAGTACTGCGCGGCGAACCAGCCGGTGGTGCTGACGCCGTTCCTGCTGATGGGGGCGATGTCGCCGGTGACGATCCCGGCGGCGCTGGTGCAGCAGCTGGCCGAGGCGCTGGCCGGGATCGCGCTGGCCCAGCTGATCCGGCCCGGCTGCCCGGTGATCTTCGGCTCGTTCCTGTCCAACATCGACATGCAGTCCGGCTCGCCCAGCTTCGGCACCCCCGAGTCGGCCATGGGGCTGCTGTGCACCGGCCAGCTGGCCAGGCACTTCGGGCTGCCGTTCCGCACCGGCGGCGGGCTGAGCTCCAGCCAGACCTGCGACGCGCAGGCCGCGTACGAGTCGCTGATGACCTTGCTGCCGACGTTCCTGGCGGGCACGAACTTCGTCATGCACGCGGCGGGCTGGCTGGAGGGCGGCCTGGTGTCCTGCTACGAGAAGTTCATCGTGGACATCGAGCTGCTGCGGATGCTGCGGGTCGAGTTCACTCCGCTGGAGATCGACGAGGCGTCGCTGGCGTTCGGCGCGCACGAGGAGGTCGGCCACGGCGGGCACTTCCTCGGCGCCGCCCACACGATGGAGCGCTTCCGCGAGTGCTTCTACCGGCCGCTGCTGTCCTCCACGTCGAACTACGAGCGCTGGCTCAAGCAGGGCGGCCAGGACGCCGCCGCGCGGGCGGCCGAGATCAGCGCGAAGACGCTGGCGGCCTACGAGCCCCCGCCGCTGGACGACGCGATCCGGGGCGAGCTGGACGAGTACGTGACCCGTCGCCGCGCCGAGCTCGGCGACTGACGGCCGGCCGCCGGGCCGGCCTGATCGTGGAGTGCTGGCCGCGGTTTCTCGCAGCGAGCACTCCACGATCGCGGGCCGTGGGCTCAGCCGGCTGCGAGCGGGCGTGAACCCCAGGTCCTTGAGCGGTTGTCAGCCCTCACACCGGGTCAGAGTCAGCCCGTCCGGTCAGCCTCGGGTGATGGCGAAGCTGTGGTCGCTGCCCGGCCCGGCGGCGACCCCGGTCGCGGTCACGCCGGCCGGCAGGTGCGCCCGCACCGGGGTGTACGACGCGGTGGTGCTGGCGTCACCCAGCTCGCCCTCGTTGTTGTAGCCCCAGCCGTAGACCCGTCCGGTGCTGGTCAGCGCCAGGCTGTGGTTGCAGCCCGCGGCGATCCCGGCCGGCCTCACGCCAGCGGGCAGCTTGGCCCGGACCGGGGTGGCGCTGTCGACGGCGGTGCCGTCGCCGAGCTGGCCGAAGTCGTTCTCCCCCCAGCCGTAGACCCGGCCGGTCCGGGTGAGCACGAGCGTGTGATTGCAGCCGGCGAACAGGCCGGTCACCGGGGCGGCGAAGCTGGCCCGCACCGGCCGGTGCCGGTTGACCGCCGTGCCGTCGCCGAGCTGCCCGAATTCGTTGTCGCCCCAGGCGAAGATCCGGCCCGTCGCGGAGATCGCCAGGCTGTGGTAGCAGCCCGCGGTGATCGTGGCGATCCGCGCGCCGGCCGGGAACCGGACCCGCACCGGCAGGGCGTTACTGGCGGTGCTGCCGTCACCCAGCTCGCCGTCGCTGTTGAGGCCCCAGGCGTAGACCCGGCCGGTACTGGTCAGCGCCAGGCTGTGGTAACAGCCCGCGCTGATCGCCGTCACCCTGCTGCCCGCGGGCATGTGTACCCGGACCGGGGTGTCCTGGCCGAACGATGTGGTGCCGTTGCCCACCTCGCCGTCGGCGTTGTAACCCCAGGCATAAATCCGGCCGGTGCTGGTCAGGGCCAGCACGTGGTCGCAGCCCGCGCGCACCGAGGTAACCCTGGCGCCGGCCGGCAGGCCGGCGCTGACCGGCACGTCGACGGGCGTGGTGCTGCCGTCGCCGAGCTGACCGTAGACGGCGGCGCCCCAGGTCAGCACCCGCCCGGTCGAGGTGACCGCGACGCTGCTGTAGCACCCGGCCCGCACGGCCCGGACCGTGCTGCCCGGCGGGAGGGCCACCGTGCGCGGGACCGCGGCGCTGGCCGTGGTCCCGTCGCCGAGCTGGCCGAGGTTGTTGTACCCCCAGGCCCGCAGCGCCCCGGCGCTGCGGGCCGCGGCCGCGGGCCGGGCGTCCCGGTGGGCCTGGCCGGCCGCGGCGAGGGCCGCGGCCGCGGTGGCCGGCCCCGCGAGCACGGCAATGGCTGCGGCGGTGGTGATGGCGGTGGTGATGGCGGGCAGGAGAGTCTTGTGCATCGCAGGAAAGTCCCTTCGCGCGGGTGCGCACGCCGGTCGCTGGAGGCGTACGCCGGTAAGAGCCGGCCGGGCCGTCCGCGCCAACGGAAATCCCGGCCGGAATCGCTGCGAAATGAATGAGGTGATCTCAGCGGCGGAATCTGCCGGGGTCTGAATGCGGCAGCGCGGGCCGGTCGGTTCAGAGCTGGCGGGGAACGCGAGGTGCAGCAGGTCGCCCGGCGGGTCAGTTCCGGGGCTAGCCCGGCCGGGCCGCCCGCACCGCCTGCAGGGTGTAGCTGGCCGCCAGCCGCCAGGGCCGGTCGGTGAGCCGCCACTCCTCGTCCGGCGTCCGCGTCATCTGCCCGGGCAGCGCCTCCCAGGGCACGCTGTCGTGCTCGTCCAGGCCGGTGATCGTCATCCCGGCGGCCAGCAGCGCGGTGATGATCTCGCCGAGGCCGTGGTTCCACTCGTGGGTGGTGTTGTGCGTGA
>JBKQSL010000261.1:0-5200 GCA_052143655.1 Streptosporangiaceae bacterium
GCCATCGCTGGGCGACCTGACACCGCGGCGTGCGCTGGTGCGCCTGCTGCTCCTGGCCGCGGCAGCGATCGAGCGCGGTGACCCTATGACCGCCACCATTCTGGGCGGTGCCCTCCAGGCAGCACGCGAAGAGGGCTTCCTCAACACGGTCGTCGCGACCACGCCTCAGGTGACGAGCTACCTGATCGAGCATGCGGCAGACATGCGGCCGGACCCGTTCACGGGGCACCTGATCGCCGCGGCTCTCGAGGTGCGCGCCACCCAGGCGGGTGCCGCCCGGTCCGGTCACGTGCTTGCCGGGCCGCTGACCACTGCCGAGCTGCGCGTCCTGAAGCTCCTGCCCACCGGCACCTACCTGCAAATGGCCGCCACTCTGTACATCTCGCGCAACACGGTAAAAACCCATCTCCGGTCGGTCTATCAGAAACTCGGGGTGACATCGCGCTCGGAGGCCATCGAGCGGGCCGTCGACCTGCGTCTCCTCTGAGCCTGCGCCGGCCGTGAGTAAGCAGCTGCTCCACTTGACGTTCGTATTCCCGGCCCTCGTCCACGACCTGGCCGCTGGTGACCAGCGGCCAGGCCACTGCAGAGGCCGCGACGCAGGGCGCCTGGCCCATGCGCCCTGCCGAATTGGAACGCCTGGACGATTTCGCCGACGTCATCGCCGGCGTGTTCCGGGAGCGGGTGGTCAGCGTGTGTCGGCGGCGGGGTGAATTCGCGCGCCGTTGACAGACGATGGTTCCCGGCCGAACGCTGGAAGGATGAATGTGGCGAGCCACCGAAGTCGCTTGCCAGCTGCTCGTGGCAGGAAAATCCGCTAAGCGGTCCTAGGAGCTTGCAGGCGACAACCGATGAGTTAGCCTGCCGGGCAGGGTCTAGAACTGCAAAGCTCAGGCTGTGAGCATGATCAGTTAGGAGGGCCCATGACTGCCGCCGCCCTACCGCCCGTCGTTGACGCCGGCACCTGGCAGCGCCAGCTCGACGCACTGCGTGCCCGGGAGAAGGCCGCGACCCGGGAACTCGACGCGATCGCCGCGCAGCGCCGGCGACTGCCGATGGTTAAGATGCCCGGCTACACCCTGGAGGGCGAGCAGGGACCGGTCCGGCTGGCCGACGTCTTCGGCGGCAAGTCACAGCTGATCGTCTACAACCACATGTGGTTCCCCGGCGAGCAGTGGCAGTGCCCGGGCTGCACAGGGTTCACCTCGCAGTTCACCCGGCTGGAGTTCCTGGACAGCTACGACGCCCGGTTCGTCATCGTCACCCAGGGCCCGATCGGCGAGGCCCTGGCGTACAAGCGGCGGGTCGGGAACAAGATGACCTGGTACTCCACAGCGAACAGTCCGTTCGGCAGCGACGTCGGCGCACCGCCCGGCGGCGGATTCGCTGTCAATGTGTTCCTGCGCGATGGCGACACCGTGTATCGCACCTGGCACACCAGCGGCCGTGGCACCGAGCAGCTCAGCTGCACCTTTGCGCTGATCGATCTGCTGCCCCACGGGCGGCAGGAGGAGTGGCAGGACTCGCCCGAGGGCTGGCCGCAGTCGCCCGCCTACAGCCGGTGGGCCGGCTCCGAAGACATCGCCGCGCTCTACGGGCCAGACGGGTGAGAACGCTCCATGGCAAGCCGGTCACCCGGCCCGGGCAGACATCACGATCTGGGGCGTCCTGGGTTCATGGCGGACGCCCGCCGAACTGCCAGTTGTGGACTTCGATGTCGGCGTAGCGGTCCGGGGTGAGGACGGGCCTCTTGGCGATCATGAAGCGGCGGCGACGGCCAGAACCTGGTGCAGCCATTGCTAATTCCGTGCCGCTCCTGCGGGCAACACGGGTAATACCCGGTTATACTCAAGGCGTGAAGACCGCGATCTCCGTTCCTGACGAAATCTTCGAGCAGGCAGCCGGCCAGGCAGCCGAGCTGGGCATCAGCCGGTCGGAATTCTTCGCCCGGGCGGCCCGCAGGTACCTGGACGAGTTGGCCGCCCAGTCGCTCACCAGCCAGATCGACCAGGCACTGCTGGCAGCCGGGGACGATGACTCAGGCGCTGCGGCAGCCGCGGCGGGCCGCGGCCTGCTGGCAGCCGGGGACGATGACTGGTGACCCAGCGCGGCAATGTCTGCTGGGCCGATCTCGGCGAGCCGCACGGCAGCAAGCCGGCCAAGCGCCGCCCGGTCCTGGTGATCCAGGCCGACCCATATAACGCCAGCAGGCTGAATACCACCCTGGCTGCCGTCATCACATCGAACACGGGCCTGGCGGCAATGCCCGGCAACGTCTTCGTTCCCGCGATCGCCAGCGGGCTGCCCAGGGACTCCGTGGTCAGCGTCACCGCCCTGGTCACTCTCGACAAGACCGACCTCGACCCCGCCGTGGGCCAACTGCCCGCATCCCTCATGCACGAAGTGGACCGCGGCCTGCGCCGAGTCCTCGGCCTGTAAGCCACCCGCTCCGCACAGCCCGCTGATGGCGGGACTGGCGCCCGGCCCGGTTGCGGGACCTGAGTGCCGCGCGGCAGGCCTGACTGCCGCTGGCTCAGGGGCCGGGCGCGGGCCTGATCGGGCTACAGCTTGCTGCGGCTGGCGATCTGGCATAGCTCCGGCAGCCTGCCCCCGGCCGCGCTGGCCGCGATCCGCACGCCGGCCGTGGCCAGCGCGAAACCGTACCCGGCGGCGCAGAGGATCAGCACCGGCATCCGGACGGCGGCCGGGACCGCGCTGGTGAGCACCGTGGCGATGATCACCGGGGTGGCGGCGATGGCGACGCCGCCGAGGCTGCCGGCGACGCCGAGGAGCCCGTAGGACCCGTATCCGGAAGCGGCGCGGCGCATGGGGTTGCCGGCCCGCTTGTCCATCGGATAGGGCAGGACGATAGTGAAGATGTTGCTCAGGGCCAGGGCCGCGCCCAGCCCGGCGAGGGCGACGGCGGTGCCCAGGAAGCCGAACCCGGGGCGCCCGGCCACGGCGGCGAGGGCGAACGAGACGGCGGTGAGCAGCGGTACCGCGATCACGCCGAGCGCGATGTTCTGGCCGGCAAAGTAGGCGCGCAGCTCGCGGCGGCCGGCCAGCGTCGCCGCCTCGAAGACGAAGGGCGGCCCGGTCAGCCCGGCGGTGTTGGAGTGGAAATAGCCGACGAACCCGGCGCCGAAGATCGCGCTCGCCAGGATGAAGGCGGGGTGCCCGCCCGGGCCGAGGATGGCCCGGATCGACACGGCGGCCATGATGACCGCGGTCATCGCCCAGAAGACTAGTGACACGGGCTCGCGGCGCTGGTAGATCCAGTACCGGGCGGTCACCGCACCGCGCAGGCCGTACCGGGCCAGCGGCAGGACCGTGCCGCGGACCCGCGACGACTGCGTGGTGGTGTCCGCGGTGACCAGGGCGCGGCTGAGCGACCGTATCCAGAGCCAGCCGAGCACCACGATGACGGCGGCCAGCAGCGCCAGGCGCGCCACCGCGGCGCCGGGACGCCCGTCGGAGGCGTCCTGGATCGCGTGCGCGGCCAGGCCAGGCGGCAGCCAGCGCAGCCACGAGTCGAGGCCGTCGAAGCTCGCCGCGGAGAACTTGCCGTCGGCTGCCTCCTTCGGCACCACCTGGGTGAAGAACTCGTACAGGGCGAAAAGCGGAATGACGAGGAAAGCGGCGAGGTCCTTGCCGCGGCGCGAGCGGAGCATCCGGGCCATGCTGGTGGTGACCAGCCTGGCCAGCGTGATGCAGAACAGGACCTGCAGTACCACCGCGATCACCGCGACGACCACGCCGGACGGGCCGCGGGCCAGCCCGACGGTCACGCCGAGCAGGCCGATCAGGTTGGCCAGCGGCCAGGCCCCGGCGGCCGAGGCGGCCAGCAGTCCCGTCGCGAGCGGGCGGATGCGCAGCGGGTACGGCGCCAGCGTGGCCGGATCGAGTGTGCTGTCCAGGCCGAAGGCGAAGATCGGCAGGATCAGCCAGCCGAGTGCGAACACCGTGAAGATGACCGCGGTCACGTCCACGGAGGCGCTCTGGCCGCGCAGCAGGGCCAGGACCGCGAACGTGCCGATCGCGACGATGGCGGCGAAGGCCGTGCTGACCAGGAAGGAGGCCCGGACGGCTGCGGACGAGCGCAGTGCGTTGGCCAGCAGGCGCAGCTTCAGCTGGACGAGGAGCCGAGCCATGACAGTCCCTCCTCGTCACCGGCCCGCGGGCCGACCAGGTCGATGAACGCCTGCTGCAGGGTTTTGCCGCCCCGCACCTGCTGCGTAGTGCCAGCGGCCACGATCTCGCCCTGGTTGATGATGAACACGTGGTCACAGACCTGCTCGACCAGTTCCATCACGTGGCTGGAGAACAGGACCGTCGAGCCGGAGCCGGTGTAGCGGGTCAGCAGCCGACGGATCACGTCGGCGGAGATGGGATCCACGCCCTCCAGCGGCTCGTCCAGGAACAGCACCGACGGGTTATGGATCAGGGCGCAGCCGAGCATGGCCTTCTTGCGCATCCCCGTGGAGTAGTCGGCGACCAGCCGCTGGGCGTCCGCGGTCAGGTCGAGCACGTTCAGCAGCTGTGTGGCGCGCGAGCGCGCCTCCCCGGCAGGCATCCCGCGCAGCCGCCCGGCGTACTCCAGCATCTCCGCGCCGCTGAGCCGGTCGAAGAGCCAGGCCTGGTCGGGCACTACCCCGATGACTGCCTTGGCCGCGGGCGGGTCGGCCCAGACATCCAGTCCGCTGATCAGGACCCGGCCGCCGTCGGGTCGCAGCAGGCCGGTCATCATCGACAGCGACGTGGTCTTCCCCGCGCCGTTCGGGCCGACCAGCCCGGCGAGCGAGCCGGCCGTGATCTCCAGGTCGATCCCGGCAACGGCCTCCTTCGCGCCGAAGCTCTTGCGCAGTCCGCGGACCGCGATCGCTGGCTCACCCATTTCTGCCTCCTCAGCAGCGGTTCGGCTGGTCCGTAACCAGGTCCCTGGCGATCGGCTGCCGGCCGACGGTCTCGGGCAGCTTTCCGGCGGCTCCGAGTTTGCAGGCGCTGATCAGTTTTGTCGGCTCTTGGATAGTGGCACGCCGGCGACAGCGTGCGCCCTGCGGCCTGAGCACCTATGCGGTCAGGGCGGCGGCGATGCGCTCGACCATCTCGGTGAGGATGGGCTGCGGCGTGGCGAAATTGAGCCGGAACGCGCCAGCGCCGCCTGCGCCGAACGCGGGGCCGTCCACGACTGTGATGTGCG
>JBKQSL010000262.1:0-10521 GCA_052143655.1 Streptosporangiaceae bacterium
CCGCTGACCCGCCGGCAACCACCCGGCCAGGGCCCAGCAGCCCCCGGCAGGAAGTCACCACCCAGACCTGCCACAACATGCACATCGAACGCTGCCGACTCATGTGCAAACATCGTGGCCGCTAACAGCAGGTCGCTGAGCTGGTCCAGGCTGGTGACCGGGTGCCGGGCCGGGTCGTCGCCGGCGGTGACCTCGACCAGGAACTGCTGCTGGATAGTCTCGAACGCGCGCTCGATTTTCCCCCTCCCCATCGGCCGGCCTGGCTGACTGTGGACCAGGTTGATGCCCAGCTTCGCGCACGTCCGGGCCAGCGAGGCATCGGCGAAGCAAGATCCGTTATCGGTATACAAGACCGAGGGGATGCCGCGGGCGGTGATCGCGGCCCGCAGCACGCCGGCGAACCGGACCGCGTCGGGCCGGCGGACGAACTGGTGCCCGGTCAAGAACCTGGAGTGGTCGTCGATAATGCCGGCCAGGTGGCACGCCCGGCCGGCCACGCCGGGGCCGTTCATCAGGTCCGCAGTCCAGATCTCGTTCACCCTCGGGGCCTCGAAGCGGCCGTATGCCTGCGGCGGCTGGCCGCCCGGGCGGGTGGTCAGCTCCCGGGCCTCGAACCAGCGCTGGATCGCCCGCTCGGACGGGGCCCAGCCCAGCTGCGCGGCCAGCACCCGGCGCACCTGCGCGGCGGTGCGGGCCGGGTTCTCCTTCTTCAGACCGACCGCCAGGTCCGCCACCTGCGCATCGGTGCGCGGCGAGCACTGCCGCGGCGCGGGCACCAGCGCATCAAACCCGCCCGTCCGGCGCGCGGTGATCCACCGGTCGATCGTCTTGCGGGACACGCTCACCGCGCGCCCCTGCGGGCCGGCGTGCTCACCGGCGGCCAGTCCCCGCACGATCGCCCCGCGCTGGCGCGATGTCAGGGCAGGGTCCATCGCCGGCTCGATCAGCGACCACCGCCACAGCGCGATCGTCTGCGCCCGCTGCCGCCGGGTCACCGCTTCCCGGTCTGCTGCCGTCATGACCTTCCTCCTCCTAATCGCCGTAAACAGGGCTTACGGCGACCCTGGCCGGCCCGGCCGGGCGTGAGGAAGGGGAAGCGGCGGCCATCGCGATCAGGGTCGTGCTGCCCGCCAGCGGCGGCAGCGAGGGCGCTAGCAGCATCCCGCCGGTCAGGTGCGCGGCCACCTCATGGCCCGCCACCGTGTCCAGCCCGGCGAACCGCCGCCGCAGGCCCGCGGTGACCGCCTCCAGCGCGGCCAGCGCATCGGCGGCCGGCGACCCGGCCGCCGCGACCGGCCGGCCCTGCGGGTCGGCCAGCGGCAGCACCGCCAGGAACATCTGCCGCAGCGCACCTGCCCGGCCGGCGAACCGGGACAGCCACGAGCTGGCCGTCGAGGCCGGCGCACTCCAGCAATCGCCTGCCCGGCCCGGGACCGGCAGCCGCAGCCGCGCCGCCACCGACGACACCTTCAACCCTGCTGCCCGCAGCGCCAGCGCCGCGAAGATCACCGGCGCCGCATACCTACGGCGCGACAGCAGCCCGGCCCGCAGCAGCACGTGCGGCCGGCCGCAGCCACCCCGGCAGATCGCACGCCGCGGCCGCACCACCGCCAGCCCGGCAAACGTCGCCACCCGCCGGCGCCGGGCATGCCCCCACGGGCGCAGCGTCCCGCCGCACCAGCAGGCCAGAAGCCCGGACCGCAGCCGGGCCTCGACAGACTCCCCTGAACCTCGTACCGTCATCACCGTGGTGCCTCCGGCACCGCCCGGACGGCCCTCCCGGCATCCAGGTCAAGATCAGGGAGGGCCGTTGCCTTCGCTGACATGGCCACGGTGACGCCGTCCACCAGCGCCCGCCCGTCACATAGCGCAACTCACGCCACGACGACACCGTCAGTGGCGCCCACGTCGCCAGGAGTCAGCGGAGTCGTTCCAGCGGCGCCTCGTCCGGAAAGCAAGTTCCGCGGCACGCCGCGTGGCGGGCGTCGATAGCTCGCGTGCGCGGAAACCGGGTCGCGCCGCGGGAGCCGGTCTGTGATCGTTGTCGGGTGCCTCAGCCGATTCTGCGGACAGCCCGCCTGCTGCTGGTCCCACTGGCCGACCGGCATGTCGACCTGGAGGTCGAGCTCGATTCTGATCCGGAGGTGCTGCGCTATCTCGATGGGCGGGCACGGTCCAGGGACGAGGTGGCCGAGCCCCATGCGCGGCGGATGGCCCTGACCGGCAGAGTGGAGGGCCTGGGCTTTTGGATGGCGTTCGGTTCCGATGGCGGCAAGCGCGGTTCGGTCCCGCCGGCGACCGAAGGGGAGGGCGAATTCATCGGGCTCATGATGCTTCCGCCCGCGCATGGTCCCGACCAGCCCGATGACCCAGCCGTCTCCGACCTGGGTTACCGTCTCATCCGCCGGTACTGGCGGCAAGGCCTGGCCAGCGAGGCGTCCCTTGCCCTGCTGCGGCATGCTTTTGACACCGCCGGGCAGAACCGGGTAATCGCGCAGACCATGGCGGTGAACGCTGGCTCCCGGGGCGTGATGAAGGCCATCGGCATGCGGTACGTGCGCACGTACTTCCCCTCCTGGGACGATCCGCTTCCCGGGTCGGAGGAGGGCGAGGTCGAGTATGAGATGACCCGCGGCATGTGGGAGGCGCTCCGCGTGGCTTCGCCAGGGACCTGACCCCCGAACCGCCCGTTGCGGCGGGTACGCGCGGCCAGATAGGTCCTGCGCATAATAGTTATGCATGTCGGCCCCTGCTCGATTGCGTAGTCCGCCCGCTTCTGCCGCGTTGAGGTACGCCAGTTCGGTCAGAGGCGCTGCGGGAACAGGCGGACATCGGCGCGGTCCGGCAGCTTCAGTTCGCGATCATGTCCGGCATCGCGGGCACTCGCTGCGGTTGACGCGCCCCCAGCTCCAGGCCTGGCGCTGGTTGCCGAGCGTAGTCGGCACTTCGGTCGCAGACGCGCGAAGAGCCGCCGTTCGGCGCGGCTGGCAGCTCCCGCCGAGCGCAGTCGAAGCTGCGCAGATCAGGTCGTTCTGCGCGCCCACGTCGCCCGGATCTGGCCGAGATGAGCGCGTAGCCGGCCGCTGACAGCCAGCCTGGAGACTGCACCTTGCACGGTCACAACCGCTGGCACGCAGAGACCAGCGTTTCCCGATCTCCTTTTCCTGCCTGCAGTAATGCGGCAAACGACCCCCTTGCGGCCAGCTGGTGCCCGGACCAATGGCCTTCGCATGAGGAGCTAACGGCCCTGTCGCGGGCTGTCCCGCCTGGCTGAACATAATAATGAGGATGTAATTTGCACTCGCCATAGCAGTGCCCACAAGAGAGAAGGAGCAGGCCATGCCTGGAATCGTAGTGGGCGTGGATGGCTCACCCAACTCGGAGCGCGCACTTGACTGGGCCATGAAAGAGGCTGCGGTCCGGCATGCCCCGCTCACCGTCATAGCAGTTCACCAGGCCATGAAGAGCTACTGGACTGGCAATCCGGTCATCCTTTCGGAGGACAGCGCCAAGATAGAGGAGACGCGAGAGGCCGCCGAAGAGATGACGCAAAAAGCAGCTGGCCGCCTCGGTGATGCCCGGCCAGCCTCAGTGAATGTGAACACGGTGAACGGCTTTGCGGCTAAGGAGCTCATCGACATGTCGCATGACGCCGACCTGGTAGTGGTCGGCGCACGCGGCGGCGGCGGTTTCGGCCGGCTCTTGATGGGCTCGGTGAGCGACCAGGTCGTCCATCACGCGGCATGCCCGGTCGTTGTCGTCCCGCACGAGAGGTAGACCGGGCAGAGTGCGGACTCACATCGGCGAGTCATTCAGTCATTCTACGCGCAAGAGCTGTACCGCGAGAACTGCGTTAGCGCCGAGCTGGGCGTTCTGTAGCCGTCGGCATGTGCCAGGTCGTTGTCATCAGTGAGCTCATAGTCGGCAGGGAGCCGAAACGCACGAGGCTCGTCTCACGTGCCGTGATCGGCCCTCACTGGGAGGGAGCGCGCAGCGCCGCCGTTCGGGACGCGCTGGGCGGTTGTCGATGTCGGTCTTTGAGCGGCGCAGATCAGGTGATTCGGTGCGTGCGCCGAGGCGCTTCGAGGAGCGCCTGCCCCATGGCGGCGAGAGGGCCAAGGTCACCGCAAGATCATGATCGCGATCTGTGCGACCGGCAGGGCAGCACGGGCAACTGCTCAGTAAGTATTCGGAAGTCCTGTGAGAGGCCATGCCGAGGGCCGGCATGGCGGTCAGTGGTGGCCATGCCGGTGCGGGCGTTGTTCGTGCGGGTCTTATCCGGTGGGTGGCGGCTGTGCCCAGGTGCGGAGGTCCTCGTGGCTGGCGTTCCAGGGCAGGAAGCGTTCCAGTGCCGGCCCGGCAAGCGGTTTCGTGCCGTTGCGCCCGCATTCGTCGAGGTATGAGGTGAGCCAGGTGATGATGTTGAGGCCGGCCATCTGGGCGGTGGCGGTGACGGTCCAGATGACGGCGGCGTTGCGGGCGGTGTCGCCGTTGCGGGAGCCGCCGGCGTTCTTCCTGGTCACGACAGGACCGCGGATCTGGCGCTCGGCTGCGTTATTGTCCAGGCCGATCATCGGGTAGCCGCGGTGCGCGATGAGGCCGTCCCATTCGCGGTCCAGGGTGGCGAGCGCTTTCCTGGCGGGTTGCTGCAGGCCGGGGGCGGTCGCCTGCTTTTTCCGGGCCTCGTCGATCATGGTGAGCGACTGATCCCAGGCGGCGTATGCCCTGTCCAGCCGCGCGGCGGCCTTCTCCCTTTCCCGCGGCGCGGGCGCGGCGGCGGCGTGCCAGGCTGCGGTGAGTTCATCGTGGGCGGCGTACAGGTCCTTGATCCGGCCGAGCCACGCCTGCGTCCAGTACTTCAGCTGGGCGGGGTTCGCGTCGCCGGCCCGGACGAAGTGCCGTCTCACGTGCGCCCAGCAGAAAAGACTGACCAGGCCATCCGCTTTCTTCCCGGCGGACTGGTAAACAGCGTAGAAGTCGCTGGAGATCACCAGCCGCCGCGGGCCGCCGTCATCATCCGCGGTGAGCTGCCCGGTCTTCTCGTCAATGCCGGCGTGGCGGGCCAGGACCGCCCCGGCCCTCGTCGGGTCCATCACGAAGCACGCGGTGTCCGGTCCGGTGAACACCCACAGCCACCACTTCGCCGGGCCGGACCCGTCACGGGGAGCGAATACCCGCCACGTCGTCTCGTCCGCGTGCAGGTGCCAGGAGCCCCGCGACCGTTCCGTGATCGCGTCCGCCAGCGGGACCAGCAGCGCCCCGGCCTGCGCGCACGTGCCCGCCAAGGTGGCGGCCGAAACCTCCGCGCCCTGCCGGGACAGGCCCGTCACCAGGGAGTTCATGCTCCGCCCGGCAACGTACCGCTCGGTGAAGAGCATCGCGATGAACGCGTTGGAGAAAAGGCCCTTCCCGATCGCCTCCGGCGGTCCCGGCGCCATCACCGCCGCCGGGACCCGGCACTCGCAGGCCCGCTTGTAACGCCGCCGGCAGTGCGCCATCAGCCGCACGATCACCTGCCAGTCCAGCCGCTCCCCGGACCAGTGGTCCCCCAGCGGCGTGAACGGCTCCCCGCACTCCGGGCAGCAGTACCCGCCGCCCGGGAAGTCCCAGATCACCTCGAACCTCGGCAGGCGCGAGTAGTCCCGCCGCCCCGCCCGCGCCCCCGGGCCCCGCTTCGCCCCCGCGCCGCCGCGCTCCTGCCCGCCCCCGCCGGCGGCATCGCCGTCACCGTCACCGCCCGGCGGCTCCGCCCGCGACTTCTCCGACGACCGCCCGAACAGCATCCGCTGCAAGACCGCGAGATCAGCCCGCAGCTTCCCCAGCTCCGCGTCCCGCTCCGCGTCGCGCTCAAGGAGCCCCGCGACCTGCTCCCGCAGCAGCGCATTCTCCCCGCGCAGCCCGGCGGCCGCCTCCGACAGCCGCCGGTTCGCCTCCAGCGCGGCAGCCAGCGCATCCCCCAGCACCCCGGCATCCGCCGCATCCGGGACCACGTCAGCCGCAACCGCCACGCACGACAGCGAACACCCTCAACAGCCGCAAATCACGCACCACACGCCAGCGTGTCGCCGCTCACGCGCCCATGGAGACAAGCAGCCCATCACAGGACTTCCGAATACTTACACTGCTATAGGGTATTTAGTCACCGGTAGCGCCGTCGATCCGCTCCCGGATGAGATCGGCGTGTCCGTTGTGCCGCGCGTATTCCTCGATCATGTGCAGGTAGATCCAGCGGATGTTCCGGGTGCGCTCGGGCTGGTGACCGCGGCTGGGCACGACGTCATCGAGCCCTCGTCCGGCTACGGCGGTGCGCGCGTGTTCTATTTCTTGTTTGAATGCCTCGATGTTGGCCGCGGCGTCGGCATCCTCAAGCGCTTCGAAGTCTTGGCCAGTTTGCTCGGAGTCATAGGGAAAGGGCAGGTCGGTTTCGGCCGCGTGCATCCGGAACCACCACCGCTCCACCTCGGTCAGTAAACATTCAGCCCATACACGTGCGGTGATGGGTAGCGCTGGTTTCGGCGGGTGTTACGGGGAGAGCGCCTGTGCCGGGGGCCGCCAGGGCCTGCCGAGCATGAGGTCGTGCAGGGCGTCCATGGCGTTGCGGCCGTGCTTGCGGGCGGTGTCGATGTAGCTGCGGATGTCGAGGCGGTCCTGGGTGACGTCGTCGCTGGCCAGGCGGCCGGATATCTTCTGCTGTGTTTTCAGGGGCCGGACGCCGCGCTCGCTGATGTTATTCGTGGGCCAGACGCTGGTGTCCTCGGTGAACAGCAGCACGTCGCTGCGGCGGTCACGGCAGAATTCCAGCAGCTCGCGGCCGGGCTTCTGCTTCGTGCTGTTCTTCGGCCCGGGGACGCGGGGAACGCTGGCCAGGCCGGCCAGGACGGCGTGCCGGAACTCGTGCTCCAGCGGTTCCCGCACGCCGGCGGGGATGGCGTCCAGGCCCTGCTCGCGGGCGGCGTGCCAGGCATGGATGAGGCCGCGCAGCGCCCGCTGCGCCTGCACGGGCCAGACCGCGCCCGGGTAGCTCTCGGCGCAGTCCTCATAGTCCCGCAGCAGGTGAGACAGGCATGCCTGGTTCCCGGCGATGTGCTCCCACCGGGGATTGAAGTAGTTCTGGTACCGGCCGGAGACCACGATCCCGGCGAACCCGGGGAGGATCCCGGCGTCCTGCATGGAGTCCAGGCTGCGGGTGCCCGGCCAGAACGCCGAGTACCGTTCGGTGAACGCGCCGCGGACGTATTTCTTCTCCCCGGCCGGCCCGGACCGCAGCGTCGTCTCGTCGAACCCGGCCACGTCCGCGGCGGTGATCAGGGCGCGGATCAGCGTCACCACCTCGCCGGCCAGGGATGCGGCCCTCGCCAGGCACGAGTGGATGAACCCCTCGGACACGGCGGCGCCGGCCACGCCGGCGATCAGCTGCCGGCACCGCTCCACCGGGACATGCTGGAAAACCACCAGGTACACCGCCAGGGCCCGCAGCCTGGGGCCGATGGACAGCGCGGAGTCCGGCACGCCCGCCGGGCGCGGCGCGACGTGCGTCTTCCCGCAGGCGCACCTCGCCTGGTGCAGGTCGTGCTGCACCCGCTCCGCCGCCGCGGCCGGGATCTCCTCCTGCTGATACGACCGGGAAACCCCCAGGTCAGCGGCATCCGCCAGGTCCCGGCCGCACGAGCACGCGCCCTCGGGATAGTAGTCCTCGGCCCGGTCCGGAACCTCCCGCCGCATCGCAGCGCCCGGGCTGCCCGGCTGCTTCCCCCGCTTCTTCTTCTTCTCCGCCCGCTCCGCGGCACGCCGCTGCTTCCGCGGCGGCTTCCGCCCCGGCAGGTCATCCGAGCTCGGCGGCATCGAGGAGCTCCCGCTGTTCCGCGACCCCGGCCGCTCCGCCGCCGCCAGCTGCTCCCGCAGGTCAGCGACCATTGCCTCCAGCGCCACGATCCGCTCCGCCTGCGCCCGGATCAGCGCATCACGCGGATCCGCGGGCGGCTCCTCCGGAGGCACACCGGTCACGGCCCGAAATCATCCCCGAAACCACGCTCAGCCACCCCGGCAACACCCCGCCCGCTGCCAAAACGTAACCATGATCACCCACCGCAACACCAGGCCCGGGGGCCTGAATGTTTACCTGGTCAGGGTGCACCGAGTTGGTTGATCTGGTCGCGTTTACCGGCAGCGCGGGCAGCGTTCGCTCTCCGGGTGCATCCGGGCTGGATCATAGAGCTCGTTAGGGAGATCCCGCTCGTAGGTGACCACCATTCCGACGCCCTGCACTTCGCCGAGGGTGCCGGTTTTCTGGCCCTTGCCCGCAACCGGGTGAACTATGATCCGCGTGCCGACTGACGGGGTGCTCTGACTGGTCATGGTGTTATCTATTCCCGCCGCCGGGTTCTCCAAATCGGGCGTGATGACCTCGCTTGAACCGGCAGGCATCACGTGAAGATTCTCGGCGAGTAGCGCTCCGTGCAGCCAGGAATCTGTAGGAACGCGTGGGAAGAGGTGACACGGGCCTTTGACTCTGAGGGGGCATCTATAGCGAGACCTACCGGAAGCTCGATACCGGTCGGGACTACCCCGTCAGATTACCTTCCACAAGGAAGGACCCATCGACGATCAGAGCTTGCACGGCTCCAATAGCCCCGCGCTTCCTCGGCGTGTAACGCGTCCGGAAGGATGACTCATTTGCCGCGCGGAGATTCGTCTGCGGCGGGCAGCTGGCTGGTGAGCCTCCGGGAGTAGATTCCCTGCTCAGAGCCGCTCGCGTCCATGTCGACGCCACTGCGCTGATCACGGAGGGCGATCAGGTCAAGCCATCGACCGCGCCCAAACCGCCTATGCCGCACCGGGCAGCTGAACTCGCCACCGACGACGGTGCGTATTCGTTCTGGGTTTCCCCTCGTAGCGTCACGGGACAAGGAGCAATAAGCTCCCGAGTGGCTCAGGGCACGTCCGCGTAAGCAGGCGTGGTAAGACAGCTATTCAGTTGGTACGAAGTCGCAGGATTTTTTATGTGCAAGCCATTCACGGGACCGACCGCCCTGGCCGTCTTCACACCCTTCAGCTCGGCAGCTGGCGGAAGCTTGGCGTTCGTCAAGTCGGCGCCTCGAAGATCAGCTCCAGCGAGATTGGCCTGGCGGAGATCCGCATCTTTTAGGTCGGCGCATTGCAGATAGGCGTGCGTCAGGGTCGCGTGACCCCAGTGGGAACCGGCCAGATCAGCACCTCGCAAATCAATCTTCGGCATCCAGGCTCTTGTGAGCCTGTCAAACCTGACACCAGTCCAATTAATACCGGGCAGGGCGACCAATGAGAGGTCGATGTATATAGGCTGACCGCCGTCAATGGCCTTTACCTGGGATGCCATACTGAGGAGCGCCGACAGTTCGTCTCCTGCGTAAATAGCGGCAATCGAGGGCTTATGTCCGGGGACAGTAGTGCGCAAATATACGTCGAACACGCCCAGGGAGGTCACATATGTCTCGTACGCATCTTGCCGCTCACTCGCGTCCTGCTTTGCTTCTAATATCCGCGATTCCACGTTTCTTTGCAAGAGTGTAAGTCCGGCTACTTGTTCCGTAGGAGACTTCCCGCCGACTGCCGTAATCGCCGTCGTAAGGCGATTTTCCAACTCTTGCTGTGAGGCTATGCCTTCAGATGCTCTCACGGCATTACCTGCCTGGAGAGCTGCATATGCTGCAGCCAATGTCGCCACGGCTGCAAGGAAAAGCGCAATAGCTTGTATTCTTACCGTGCGCTTTTGTGTGTCAACTTGTTTCTCTGCGGCATCGGCTTCTTCCTCTGCGGCCTTGGCCTGTATCGCCACGGCGGCGACTTCGATTTCGCGCAGGTCGTCCTTCTGTTCCTGTGACATGCCGGGCTGATCGGCGCCATTGGTATCCATTCACCACTCCCGCCACGGTCGATTCGCCTTGAACGTAGACCTTTCGCAGCCGGTTTTGCCCAGTGGCCCCACTGGCCTTGTTTCCAACGTGGGAGCATGGCCTGAGGCAGATCAGAGCCGGACGACCCCCATGCGTGAGACGAAAATCATGGTCCCGGTTGGTGTCGCCGAGTTGTGTGTGGCTGATGGCAGCTATGTAGCTCCGTATTGTAGCTCGGCATCATGGGACCTCGGCGGCGTGGTCTGCGCGGCCGGTGCGCGACCAGGCCGCCGAAACCGGCGCCGCGGTCAACGGGACGGTCGACTTCTACGACACCACCGACCCGTCGGTCGCCGGGTGGGGGATCGTGGGCGGGACCAGTGAAGCCTCCCCGCTCTTCTCCGGCATCGTGGCCCTGGCCGACCAGGTGGCGGGGCACAGCCTCGGCTACCTGAATCCGGCCCTGTACGCCATGGCCCAGAGCAGAGTGCGCAACGGCATCGCGCCGATCTCCCAGGGCAGCAACACCTTCACGTTCTGCATCGCCGCTGACGTCGAGAGCAACGCTTCCTGCGCCTCGAGCTCCGACCTCGTGACCGTCCCTGGCTTCGGCGCCAACGGCTCCTACAACGACGCGACCGGGTGGGGC
>JBKQSL010000263.1:0-12953 GCA_052143655.1 Streptosporangiaceae bacterium
GTCCGCCCACTGCATTGACCCCGCGAGCGGCTTTATCGGCTGCGGCAGCGGAGGGGCGGGCGATGGCCTTCAGTCTCCGGCAGAAGTCGGCCGAGGGCGGATCACGGTCAGATCGGTCGAGGCGAAATCGTCGCCAGTACAGAGCACGGGGTGCCCAGTCCGCTCGGCGAGCGCATAAGTGAAGCAGTCACCGAAATTGAGCCCCGCCGGATGGCGCCCCTTGCCGTATCGCCGCCAGCCGCTCAACGCGCGGTCGGCGAGGTCCGCATCGACAGGCACGACGTCGATCCTTGCTTCTCGAAGGAAGCGGTCGACGACATCCTGGCCGACGGGCCACAGCCGGGCCTCGATGACGATACCCAGTTCCACGCGTATGGCAGTCGGCATCAGCCGGGCTAGGGCATGCTCCAGGTGCATTGCAAGCTCCTGGCCTCCAGGCTCGCCGAGGATGACCGCCACGGCCGCCGATGTGTCGACGACAAGGCTGCCCCGCGCCAGGCCGGTCAACGCGGCAGGCCGGCGTCGTCGTATCCGATGATCTCTTCCGGTGCCCTGTCGTCGGTTACCGGCAGTACTGCTACGTCGGCCGCCAGGCGCTTCAGTCGCACGCTCATGGTGGCCCCATGCTTGGCGTGCTCACGGGCGAGTCGCTCTCTGAGCGCAGTCTCGACAGCCTCAGTCAGCGTCTCACCGGTCTCGGCGGCGAGTTCCCTGGCAAGCCGGTCCGCCTCGTTGCTCTTAATGCTCAAAGCCATAGAAGAATTATAGATTGTTTAGTTCCTTTCTACCAGTGTGGTGTACGGGAAATGCTGGATGGTGGGTATCGCCCAGACTCCCTCGCCCATGGATGCCGAACGGATCGCCGCTGTAGCTCGTCACGATTCTGTGCCGGGCTGCCAGGCATCGGCCTCGTTCCCGGCGAGCTCGCCGGGAACGGCTGCGGGCGGGTCGTCTGCCTCAGCCGGCGGGCCGTCCTCGATCTGCGGGATGCAGGGGAGTGTCCCGAGCAGCAGGCCCGCGAACACTTGTGCCCGCAGCAGGTCCAGGCTGCCGGCCGAACCCGACGCCTGCCGGGCCCGGGCCAGCGCCGTGATCCTCGCCATGGCGGCGGCCGCGCGCTCGCCGGGCAGGCCGAGACCGGCCAGCGTGGCCGTGCCGTCCTCGCCAGCGTGCAGGCCGACCCTGGCCCGCCGCTCGGCTTCCTGCCGGCGCCGCGCCGCGCCTGCGGGGTCGACGGCGCTCTCGGCCCGGCGCAGGGCCTCGCGCAGCTGCCCGGCCGGCTGGTGACCGGCCTCCGGCAGGACCAGGACCTCGACCGCCCGTGCGCTGTCGTCGTCCAGCGCCTTCGTCGCCTCGGCGATCAGCCGTGCCCGGACCAGGTCGATCTGCCCGGCGCGCAGCGCCGCGCCGGTGGCCGCCAGCCGCCAGGCCAGCTGCACGGCCAGGCCGGCCCACCAGGCCGCCGTGCCGTGCGTCACGGTCAGCGCCACTGACACGGCGGCGGCCGCGTCCTCCGGGACCCGCGCCGGGCACCCGCCGGGCGCCACCGCGATCCGGCCGTCCCGGGCGGCGGCGCGCGAGGCCGTCTCGGCCACTGCGGCCAGCTCGCTCGCCTGAGCCCAGGCGGCCAGCCGGCGCCAGGCGGCGGCCACCGCCGGCCGGGCGCAATCGGGGACCTCCGATGCGGCCGCGGACGCCAGCCAGGCGGCCAGGTCCGGCCCGGGCGGCAGCCGCTCGGCTATCCGGCCCGTGACCTCGCTGAGTGGCACCAGCCGGCCGGGTCCGGACTCCTCCAGGGCCGCGTCCGGATCCGCCCCGCCTGCCCGCGCATCCTGCGCCGCGCTGGTGCCGAGGGCGGTCATCAGCGCGTCGAAGTCCAGCTCCCAGGACCACGACAGGCCCGGCCGGGGCCTGTCACCAGCCCGCAGATCGCCTGCCTCCGGCTCGTCGGCGATGCCTGGCACTCGCTCACCTCCGCTGCCGTCTTCCGTTGTGACTATGCTCTTTTCGAGCACAGTATCGAAAGGGTCTGACAAAATGACCGGTGCGCGAGCTGCCTCAGATGCTACACTGTAGTGCATGGTAGCACCGACCAATGTCCGGTTCCCGGAGTCAGTCGACAAAGGCCTCACCGACTATGCACGCCAGGCGGGAGCGAAGAAATCGACCGTTGTGGTCAGCGCGGTTCGAGAGTGGCTGCGGATGCAGGCCCACCCCGGCGTCGTCTTCGTTGCGACGATCGGTGGTGATCGCCGTGCTGCTCTGTCGGCCGGTCCGCAGGTGTGGACAGTTGCCGAGGCATGGCTTCAGCACGGCAAGGCCGAGCGTACCGCCGCCCTCGTGGCTGAAGCTCTCGGGCTGACGGCCGCCGACGTGGAGAACGCGCTGGCCTACTGGGCTGACTTCCCGGATGAGATCGATGACCTGATCAGCCGTCACCGCGCTAGCCAGGACGAGGCACTGGCCGCCTGGGAACGCCGCCGGGCGCTCGATAATGCCTGAGCGCGCCCAGCTCCGGTTCCTGCTGGATGAGCACTATCCGGGCTGGCTTGCCGAAGACCTCGCAGCCGACGGGATTGATGCCGTCGCGTTAACGGCGCACCGGCCAGGTCTCCGCGGCGTCGATGACCAGCGCGTCCTGGAGGCCGCCGTGGCGGAGCGGCGACTGCCGCAGCCGGCGACGGTCAGCGGGCCGCAGCCCGCCGCGGCGCCCTCTTGCTCTCCTGGTTGATCACCCGCAGCCCGGCGACAAGGGCCAGGTCGGCCGGGTGCCACGGATAGTTCCTGCCGGACCCGAAGAACGGGAACATCGCCAGCCAGCCCTGCCGGGTAGCAAGCCCGAACGCCTCGGCGAACCAGCGGGCCTGCTGGCCGAAGCTGGTATTCGTCTCGGTGATCGCCAGCCGGGCTCCCGGCACCACGGCGGTGATCTGCGCGGCCGGCTCGGCCAGCACCTGCTCCACGGTCTCGCCGGGCTCGTACTGATACCCGTCGAGCCCGTAGAAGTCCAGCCCCGGCGCGACCCAGGGGCCCAGCGCCGGCGGGCTGCACGGCCGGGTCGCGGCGTAGGTGCTGAAGATCTGCCCGTACAGCGCGGTGCGCGGGGCATGTGCCCGGAAGACCGAGTAGACGCGGGCGTGCAGCCGCTGGATCTGCTCGCGGCTGAAGTGCAGGCCGGGCTTCTCGCCCTCGTGCCAGCAGGTCACCCAGGCGCCCGGCGGCACCAGCGAGAAGTAGGCGGCCAGGCGGGCGTCCAGCGCCCCGGAGATCACCTGGCTCACGTCGGGCTTGATGCTGACCACCGGTGTCTGCACGCCGGCCGGTACCGGGCCGCTGTGCGTGCCGGGCCAGCGGCGAGGCACTCCCGCCGACGGCGGCGCGTACGCGCGCCAGCCGGTGACGCCGCCGGCCGCGGCGGAGATCTCCGGCCACGAGGTGTCGTTGACGCCGAAGATCGGCCTGCCGGCCGGGAACGCCGGCCGGGACGGCGAGGACGAGCACGCGGCGGCGGCGACGGCCGGGCCGGCCAGCGCGAGCAGGCTCGCGCCCCGCAGGAACGCGCGGCGTCCGATATGCGACTGCGCGGCATCCTGACCTGCGCTGGGGAGGTCACCAGTGGGCACCTAGGGACCTTACCCGGGCTCGGTCCCCGGCCGTGACGATCCCGCCGCGCGCGCCCCCGATCCGGCAACATGCTCATCGCCCGCGCGCCTGCGGCCACGCCGCCGGGCCGGGCCGGCGGCCGCGCGGGCTGACCGGGCAGCCCGGCGCCTATCCGGGCCCCGGCCGCCTTCTTCAGCGCCGCCAGCGTGGCCGGGATCCCGGCCCGCGCCGCCCGGGCAGGCGAAGGCCCCGGCTCCCGCCCGGCGCGGACCGGGTACGGGAGACGGGGCCTTCGGCCCGGCGGCTAGAGGCTGTAGGGCAGGAAGCAGATCCCCGCGGTGGACACCCCGCCGCAGTACTGGCTGGCGCCGGAGTTGTCGCTGGCAATCCACAGCCCGGCGGTGGTCAGCAGCATGTCGTCGGCGCCCAGGCCCCGGTCCCGGGTGTAGTACCCCGCAGTGCCCGCCGCATTCAGGTACAGGTCCCCGGTACTGGGCTGCAGCCCCTCGATGCCCGGCGCGTTGTACCCGCCGGCGCCCAGCGTGTCGCACGCGTTGGGGTTCATCGAGTACCGCTCGTGCCCGGCGAAGTAGACCCCGTTGGCGTCCGCCGCCGCCGAGTACAGCGAGTCGCACCCGGTGTAGTTGATCCACAGCGGGCTCACGGTCGTCTGGGTGGCCGGGAACGCCAGCGCCGCGTCGCACGGCCCGGTGCGCGGCCCGTGCGTGCTGCCGCCGTTGACGTGGTAGCCGGTGTTCCCGAAATAGACCGTCGAGTCGTCCGGCGACCAGGCGCCGTCCTGCACGTAGAACGGCTCGCTGGTCGCGCACTCGGTGTCGAACTCCGGCGCGTTCCAGCCGGTGACCGTGCCGCTCGCGCCGCTCACGTCGAGCATGAACGCCTGCTGCCGCGGCTGCCCGCCGACCGAGGTGAAGTCGCCTTCCACCAGGTCCAGCGTCCCGTCGTTGCTGAGCTGCTGGTTGTAGACGTGCGTGGCGTTGCTGCTGACGCCCGGGTAGGAGTAGTTGCCGGAGATGCTCAGGTGCAGGAAGCCGTCGCTCTTGCCGGTCACCGGGCTGAGGCTGGCCATGTACGGGTCGGTGGTGTCCCCGTTGATGCCGGTGAAGTTCCCGCCGGCCAGCAGGTGATCGCCGGCGGCCACGATGGTCTGCACGGCGCCCGACGCCTTGGAGCCGAAGGTGCTGACCACGTTGCCGGTCGTCGTGTCGATCTCGGCGATGTTGTCGACGGTCGTGCCGTTGACTGAGGAGAAGTGGCCGCCGATGTAGGCGTCGGCGCAGTTGCCGTTCGCGAACGCGATCGTGTTCACCGTGTCGCTGGGATCGGCCGTCGTGCCGTAGGTGCCCACCACGTCCGGCGCCCAGCTGGTCACCGTGTACGGCGAGGTCGCGCTGAAGCTGAACACGTTGTTGCGCGTGTAGGTGGTGCTGCCGCGCACGATCGAGGTGAACGTGCCCACCGCGTACATCGTGCTGCCGCACTGCACGATCTGCTTGACCTGCTCGATCGGGTTGTCGTCGGTCGCCTTCAGGTGCGGCAGGCTGCTGGGCGGCGTCGGTGACACCACGCCCGCCGGCGGCTGCAGCCCGGTGTCCGCGGGCAGGGCGGTGGCCGCCTGCGCGGCCGTGCTGCCGAGGACGGCTAAGGTCGCCGCAGAGATCAGTGCAATGAAGCGCGCGCGCAAGGTCCCTCCCGGAATGGCCGGTTTGTCGGGGTACGCCCCGGCCAGAGATAATCGTCGGCGGATGCCAGGCTGTATCTGGCTGACTCGCTAATCGAAAGGAAAGACGCGCTGAACGGCCGGCAGGTTTACAGGTCAGGCGAATGACCGGGAAATCATCCGTAGCCGCCAGGTAACAGCCAATAAGCCAGAAAGCGGCCGCGACCCGGTCACCGCCCCGCAGCGGTACCGAACCGGGACTTGTGCCCCTGGCCCGCACCCGGTGCGGGAGGATCAGGTAGCAGCCGGAGCACCGGCGACTCCCCCGGAGGTGATCGGTTGACCGCCCTGACGGAGACCGAGCGGACTTATGCCCTGCTGGCCGACGGCACGACGATGGTGATCCGGCCGGCCGGCCCGGCGGACTTCGAGATGATCAGGCGGCTGCACGAGCAGATGTCGCCGGAGAACCTGTACTTCCGCTTCTTCACCGCCAGCCGGGTGGCCGGCGAGCAGGAGGCCCGGCGGGTCACCCGGCCGCCCGACGGCAGGCACGTGTCGCTGCTGGCCCTGCTCGGCGACGACCTGGTCGGGGTGACCAGCTACGAGCTCACCAACGACACCGGGAAGGCCGAGATCGCGCTCGCGGTCGCTGACGGCATGCACCGGCGCGGTGTCGCGACGCTGCTGCTGGAGCACCTGGTGTCGGTGGCGCGCGCGCACGGCGTGCAGGGCCTCGTCGGCGAGGTGCTGCCGGGCAACACCGCCGTGCTGCGGGTGCTCGCCGACTCGGGGCTGGCAGTGCGGCGCCGGGCGGAGGGCGGGGTGGTCGAGATCGCCATGCCGATCCCGCCGATCGCGGCTCTCGACGAGGCCAGCGTCTACCTGGACGCGGTCGCCGGCCGGGAGGAGCACGCGGGCGTGGCCAGCCTGCGGCCGCTGCTGGCACCCGAGTCGGCCGCGGTCATCGGCGTCGGTCACCGGCCCGACTCGATCGGCCGGATGATCCTGCGCAACATCCGTGACGGCGGGTTCCGCGGCACGCTGCACGCCGTGCACCCGCGCGCCGCCGACATCGACGGCATCCCGTGCGTCCCCTCGGTGGCGGCGCTGCCGGCGCCGCCAGATCTCGCGATCGTGGCGGTGCCCGCCGCGAGCGTGCTGGACGTCGCCGAGCAGTTCGGGATGCGCGGCGCCCGGTCACTGGTGGTGATCACGTCCGGGCTGACCGCGTCGCAGGAGAACGCCCTGCTGACCACCGCCCGGCGGTGGAGCATGCGACTGGTCGGGCCGAACTGCTTCGGCGTATCGGTGCCCGGGATCAGGCTGGAGGCCACGTTCGCCGCCCGGCGCGCCGCGCCGGGCACCACCGGCCTGGTCGTCCAGTCCGGCGGCGTCGGGGTGGCCCTGCTGGAGCACTTCTCCCGGCTGGGGATCGGCACGTCGTCGTTCGCCTCCGTCGGCGACAAGCTGGACGTGTCCGGCAACGACATGCTGATGTGGTGGGAGGCCGACGGGCTCACCAAGCTGGCCGTGCTCTACCTGGAGTCGTTCGGCAACCCGCGCAGGTTCGCCCGCACCGCGCGCCGGGTCAGCGGCAAGATCCCGGTGCTCACCGTGCACGCCGGCCAGTCGGCCCCCGGCCAGCGGGCCGCCGCCTCGCACACCGCCGCCGCGGCCGCCCCGCTGATCACCCGGCAGGCGCTGTTCGAGCAGGCCGGGATCATCGCCACGACCAGCTTCGGCGAGCTGCTGGACGCGGCTGTGCTGATCGCCAGCCAGCCCATCCCGGCCGTCGGCCCGGTCGCGATCGTGTCCAACGCCGGCGGGGCCGGGGTGCTCGCGGCCGACGCGTGCGTCGAGGCAGGCCTGTCCGTGGCCGCCGCCGACGAGGCGACCCGCCGCCAGCTGCACGACGTGCTGCCGCCCGGGTCGGCCGTCGGCGGGCCGGTGGACACCACCGCGGCGGTCAGCGCGGAGGCGTTCGGCGCCGCACTGCAGATCGCCGCGGCCCAGGAGGGCGTGACCGCGCTGGTCGCGCTGGTGATCCCGACCGGCGCCGCCGACCTGATCTCGGTGCTCACCGCCAGCCCGCTGCCGGTGCCGGCCGCGGCGGTGGTGATGGACCAGCCCGAGGCGGTGCGGCTGCTGCCCGGCGGCGGCGGGCCGGCCATGCCGGTCTACGCCTACCCGGAGGCGGCGGCGCGGGCGGTGGCCCGCGCCGCCCGCTACGGCTCGTGGCGGTCCCGGCCGTCCGGGACCGTGCCCGACATCACCGGGCTGCGCACCTCGGAGGCGCACGCGATCGTCGCCGCGTTCCTGGACCGGATCCCGGGCGGCGGGTGGCTCAGCGCCGAGGAGGCCGACAGCCTGCTGCGCTGCTACGGCATCCCGATGGTGGACTTCCGCCGGGCCGGTGATGCCGACGAGGCGGTCGAGGCGGCGGCCGGGCTCGGCGGCCATGTGGTGATCAAGGCGGAAGTGCCCGGGCTGCTGCACAAGACCGACGCGGGCGCGGTCGAGCTGGACCTGCGCGGGGCCGCCGAGATACGCGCGGCGATGCGCCGGCTGGCCGGGAGGTTCGACGAGCGGATGACCGCGGTGCTGGTCGAGCCGATGATCACCGGCGGGGTCGAGACCATCATCGGCGTCGTGCAGGAACCGGTCTTCGGCCCGGTCGTGGTGTTCGGGCTCGGCGGTGTCGCCACCGAGGTGCTCGGCGACCACGCCGCCCGGCTCGCCCCGCTGACCGGCGCCGACGCCGACGAGCTGATCCACTCCATCCGGGCGGCGCCGCTGCTGCTCGGCCACCGGGGCCAGCCCGCCGCCGACATCGGCGCGCTGCACGACACCCTGCTGCGGGTGTCCCGGCTTGCCTACGACCTTCCGCAGGTCGCCGAGCTGGACCTGAACCCGGTGATCGCCCGGCCGGACCGGGTCGTCGCGGTGGACGCCCGGGTGCGGGTGACCAGCTACCGGCTCGCCGACCCGTTCCTGCGCCAGCTCACGGTAGCCCGGCACGAGGCGACGTAGCCCGCGCCCCGCGGAACTGCCCGGCCGGGAACCGTCCCAGCGCCCGCCCCGGACCGGGTGATCCGGCGCGTCCCGGGCCCGATCACCGGCCGCGGCGCGGTGATCTGAGAAGCTGAACGGCGATGACTGCCCCTGCCCGGAACGAGGAGCTGCCCGACGTCGGGCGCCTGCTGTCGCTGTCGGACGGCGTCGTCGCGGTCGCGCTGACCCTGCTGGTCGTGTCGCTGCACGTGCCCGAGCTGTCCGCCGCCCGGGAGCACTCGGCGTCCGCGCTGGCCCGCGGCCTCGCCCACGGTGCGCCGCAGCTGACCAGCTACCTGATCTCGTTCTACGTGGTCGCCCAGTTCTGGCTGGCGCACTACGAGGTGTTCCGCCGGATCGGCGGCCAGCGGGAGGGCCTGGCCTGGTGGAACTTCGCGTTCCTCCTGACGATCACGCTGATGCCGTTCACCAGCGACCTGCTCGGGCGTTACTCGCAGAACCCGCTCGCCATCGACATCTTCGCGGCTAACCTGCTGGCCGCGAGCCTGGCCACCCGGGTGACGATGTTCTACGGGCGGCGCAAGCACCTGGTGGTCCGCGAGTCCGCCGCGAGGGACATCCGGGCCGAGCGGCTGCGCAGCGCCGGCATCGTGCTGGTGATCTGCCTGTCGATCGGCGTGGCCTGGGTCAGCACCAGCGCGGCCCAGTACTGCTGGCTGCTGCTGATCGTCGTCCCGCGGGCCGCCAGGCCGCTGGCCGACGCGCCCTGGGTCGCCGCGCACCTGCGCCCGCGCGACTGACCCGCGACCCGGCGCCCGGCTTACCCGAGGACGGTGTGATCGGCGGTCTGCCCGTCGGGGAATTGTCGACGTACCTGACGCCGGTGCGCAGCTCGCCGCCGAAGACATAGACGAACATCAGCATCAAGATGACCGGCAGCATCAGCGCGGTGAAGAAGGCCTCCGGGTCACGCAGCGAGCGCCGGACGCAGCGGGTGACCATTACCCGGGAATCAGCCGTCATGCTGGCGGCGCTCATCGGGTGAGCTCGGTTTCCTCGCGGCGGGCAAGCGCGCGCGTAGCTGGCGCTGTCGGTGAACTGCAGCCGCACGACCTCCGCGCCGATGCTGGCCTTCAGCTGCGCGGCCGTGCCCTGGGCGACGACCCGGCCGCGGTCGAGCATGACGACGGCGTCGGCGAACTGGTCCGCCTCTTCAAGGTACTGCGTCGTCAGCAGAATCGTGACGCCCGCGGTGGCGAGATCGCGGACGCTGTCCCACACCTGTTCGCGGCTGCGCGGATCCAGGCCGGTGGTGGGCTCGTCGAGGAACAGCAGCTGAGGCCGCTCGATCATGCTCATCGCCAGGTCCAGCCGGCGTCGCATTCCTCCGGAATAGGCCGAGGTGCGGCGGTGCCGGGCGGCCAGCAGGCCGAAGGCCGCGAGCAGTTCGGCGGCCCGCGCCTTGGGCGCGGCCCGGGGCAGCCGCCGCAGCCGGGCCATCATCTCGAGGTTCTCCTGGCCGGTCAGCTTGTCGTCAATAGCGGCGTACTGGCCGGTGAGGCTGATAGAGCGCCGGACGCCGGCGGGATCGGTCCGCAGGTCATGGCCGGCGACAGTCGCGGTTCCGCGTCGGGGCGCACCAGGGTCGCGAGGATGCACACCATCGTGGTCTTGCCGGCGCCGTTGCGTGTCCTATGGTGTCTGACCAGGGGAAACCGGCAACCGTGCCACCCGGTAAGCGACAGGCGGGTGGCTTTGGCGGCGAGCGCGAGTCCCTGCCGTTATGCGCAAATCGCCTCCGCCCGGTACGGCCAGCCCGCTTACCAGGTGCGGTGATTCTCTACGCGCTGATCGCCGTCCTGGCCTGGCCCGCACGTTCCGCGGACGCCAAGCACGCGCATCGCCGCGGCCAGCCCGGCCGGCGGCTACTGGAGCAGGTTCGCGTGGCTTGTGCTCTGGGGCAGCTTCGCGTCCCTCATTCTTCAGCCCGCCGTGCTGGCTCCGCGCGGCCTGCACGACGCCATAGCGGGAACGCGGCAGGTGAGCCCGGCTGGCTCGGCGCGCTCGACCGCAACGTTGCCGCCGCTGTCGGATCGCACGGCGCGATTGCCTTGCCTGCGCCGTGCTTGCCTTTTTCTTTCTTCTGATGGCGGCCGGGATGCTGCTCTCAGCGACCACCCGGTCGCCCCTGGTGCTGGCGACCGTGGTGATCGGCGAGAACTCCGGCCAGATGCTCACCGGCTGTCTGGCAGCCACCAGTGCCCGGCCCGCCGAGGGGGGACCGATCGGGACGACGACCGGTTCTGGAAAGCTGGCCTGGTCTATCTCAACCGCAGCGGCCTCGCCATCATGGTCGCCAGCCGCCTCGGCGTCGGCTGGACCTTCCAGCCTCAGGAGCCCATCCGCATGGCCGACCATCGCCGGAGTCATGGCCGCGCCAGCCGACCTCGCAGATCAAGATCGCGGCGGGCATGTAAGCGGCCAGGCACAGCGCCGCCCCGCTCACCTCATCGAGCAATACGTGCGAATGGCCGGTCACTCGCCTCTCCGCCTGCCGCCCGGCAGCATCCCCGCAGCCGCCCGGCTGGGGAGTGCTTCTTGGCGGGTTATTTGTCGAGTCCTCGATCGAACAGTCCGGTCTGGTAGGCGAGCACGACCGCTTGAACCCGGTCGCGGAGGCCGAGCTTTTGGAGGATGTGCGTGACGTGCGTCTTCACGGTCGTTTCGCTGATGTAGAGCTTCTGGCCGATCTCTGCGTTGGATAGGCCGGTCGCGACCAGCCGCAGGATTTCGTGTTCTCGCTCGGTGAGTTCGCCGAACCCCTTCGGCGGGGCAGCGCGCGGAATGCGGGTAAATTGCTTAATCACGCGGTTGGTGATCGCGGGCGAGAGAAGCGCGTTTCCGGCGGCGACCGTGCGGACTGCGGCGATGAGCTGTTCGGGTGGGTCGTCTTTGAGCATGAATCCACTGGCGCCGACGCAGAGCGCTTCGTAGATGTACTCGTCGAGACCGAAGGTGGTGAGAATCAGGATGCGCGCGGCGCTGTTGGCGGCGAGGATGCGCCGGGTCGCCTCGATTCCGTCGATCTCGGGCATCCGGATGTCCATCAGGACGACTGCCGGGTTCAGTCGCCTGGTCTTGTCGACGGCTTCGAGCCCGTTGCTCGCTTCCGCCACGACTTCGATGTCCTGCTCGCCGGTGAGCAGCATCCGGAAGCCCGCGCGGACCATTGAATGGTCGTCGGCGACGAGGACGCGGATGCTCACCGCAGGTGCCGGGTGAGCGGTAGGCATGTCGTGAGGAGGAAGCCCCCGCCGGCGGGTGTGCTAGTGGTCATCTCGCCGTCGTAGAGCCTGACACGCTCGCGGATCCCGATGAGTCCATGCCCGTGACCGTTGCCGGGCGCGGCACCCTGGCCGTTGTCACGTACTTCGATGCTCAGCTGGTCGGGGGCGTACTGAAGCGATACCACCGCTTCAGTGGCATTGGCGTGCTTGAGGGCGTTGGTGAGGCCTTCCTGAACGATCCGGTAGGCGGAGATGTCGACACCACCAGGCAACGGGAAGCGATCACCGGCGATACGGAGCCGGACGGGCAGTCCGGCGCGCCCGATCTCTTCCAGCAGCCTGCTGAGACGGTCGAGGCCTGGCTGCGGCGCCAGTTCGACGCCTTCGCCGTCCTCGCGCATGGCGTCCAGCAGGGCACGCATGTCCGTCAGTGCCGTGCGGCCAGTTTGCTCGACGTCCCGCAGGGCGTTCTTGTGCTCCTGGTGCGCTTCAGGGAGCTTGTGCCGTACGGCGCCGGCCTGCAGGACCATAACGCTGACGGCGTGGGCGATGGTGTCGTGAAGTTCGCGCGCTATCCGGGCCCGTTCCTCCGCCGCCGCCACTTGTGCGGCGGCCTCGCGCCCGTCCTCGGCGCGGGTCGCCCGCCGGTCCGCTGCCTCGGCGTGCCCGGCGCGTTCCTGCAGGGCCAGACCCGCGCCCCAGGCGACCGCGAACAGAACCGGGATGAAGATGAATTCGCCGCCGGTGTGGCCGGGCTGGTTGCCGACCACGATCACTGCGCCGCACAGCACGATGGCCAAGCCAAACCGTGCCTGACGGCCGTCGCTGAGGTTCCCGAGCAGAAGGGAGGCGATCATCCCGGCAAGGAACACGCTGACCGGGGTCACGACAAGCTGCCCGTCGACGAAGGAGACCGCCGCGGCCAGCAGCCAGACCGCAGCGGGTGCGCAGAACGGGAAGCGGCGGCGGCCGAGGAGAGGCACGATCACCAGCGCGATCGCCGGCGCAGCGAACCACCCCGGGTACGGCTGGTGCGGTGCGTGGTGCCTGAGCGTGACCTCAACCGCGCTTTCGACCGCGAGTATGACGCTCAGTATCTCAAGTGCGTACCGGCGCGCCAGCGATCCTGGACGTTCCATGGAATGAACGTAACCCGCCGCGCCGCGGGCTCGCCTCCTCCCTGAGTAGGTGGGGGCATCGTCGGCGGGCAGGACCGCGAATCAGGCCTGCTGACGACGCGGGCGCGGGCAGCCGGAGCTTAGCTTCGGCGCTATGGACTCCACGAAGAAAGACCCGGTCAGCAAATCCCCCCCATCCCGGTCATTCACCTGGGCACGAATCGCTGCCCTGCTGGTGACCATCGTCCT
>JBKQSL010000264.1:0-5113 GCA_052143655.1 Streptosporangiaceae bacterium
CATCGCAGCCTCGGGGGATGACCTCGGTCCCCGGCCGGGGAAGATGACCTTCGGCCCGCCGGCTGCGGCCGCATGGCACTGCCCGGCGGGACGGCGCCTGCCGATGCTCGGAAGCGGGGGTCGGCCCCGGCTCGGTTTAGCTGCCCGCAGCTGGGGCCCTATCGCTGACCGTCAGGGGGCGATCTCGCCTCGGTGTCCGGGCCGCTTGAGGTCACCGGGCATGCCGGGACTATCGGCGGCCTGGACGTGTCGTCGGCGCGGGCCACGCTGCGGGTCTCGGCAGGCGAGATCCGGGTTACCTTCACGGCCGCGCCGGCCAGCGTCACGGCGGCCGCCGACGTCGGCTCGGTCATCCTGCGCGTCCCCGGCCACGTGCACTACGCCGTGCACGCCACCGCCCGGGTGGGCAGCACCCGGGTCAGCGTGCCCCAGGATCCGTCGTCGCCGGACGTGATCACGGCGAGCACGAATACCGGCTCGGTCACCGTCGAGCCAGCCGGGTAGCCAGCGCGGTCCAGCCGACCCGGTTCGGACAAAGGCGCGCACGCCCTGGCAAGCCCTCCGCCCGCGGGCCGTTAACCAGCAGACCGGATGCGGCGCGTGCGGCAGACTGGTGCGTCGTGCTCATCACCATCTCGACCACGCTGCGCCCGGCGACCGACCTCGGGTTCCTGCTGTACAAGCACCCGGCCCGGGCGCAGGCGTTCGAGGTCTCAGTGGGCACGGCGCACGTGTTCTTCCCGGCGGCGAGTGCCGAGCGGTGCACTGCGGCGCTGCTGCTCGAGGTGGACCCCGTTGACGTGGTGCGGGGGCGCAAGGGCCCGGCCAGCGAGGGGTTCTCGCTCGGCCAGTACGTGAACGACCGCCCGTACGCGGCGTCCAGCATGATGGCCGTCGCGCTGGCACGGGTGCTCAAATCGGCGATGGCGGGCCGCTGCGATGCGCGCCCGGAACTGGCGGCCCGGCCGGTCCCGCTGGAGCTGCACGTGCCGGCGCTGCCCTGCCGGGGCGGCCCGGAGCTGGCCCGGCGCCTGTTCGGGCCGCTGGGCTGGCAGGTGCACGCCACCCCTATCCCGCTGGACGAGCACTTCCCCGGCTGGGGCGAGTCCCGCTATGTCGGCCTGACCCTGCGCGGCGAGCAGCGGCTGGCAGCGGCGCTGAACCAGCTGTACGTGCTGCTGCCGGTGCTGGACGACGCCAAGCACTACTGGGTGAACCCGGACGAGGTCGGCAAGCTGATCCGGGCCGGCGCGGGCTGGCTCGCCGGGCACCCGGAGCGGGAGATGATCACCCGGCGCTACCTCGCGCACCAGCGCGACCTGGTGGAATCGGCGGTCGCCCGGCTGGCGGAGAGTGACGACGCCGAGCCGGAGGCGCTGGACGGCGCCGCCGGGCCGGAAGCCGGGGACGAGCCGGACCGGGCGGTGCCGCTGGCTGCCGAGCGCCGCCGGGCCGTGCTGGCGGCGCTGCGCTCGCTCGGCGCGCGCCGGGTGGCCGACCTGGGCTGCGGTGAGGGCAGCCTGCTGGCCGAGCTGCTGGCAGATCCGGCGTTCACCGGCATCACCGGGACCGATGTCTCCGCCCGGGCGCTGAGTGTCGCCGCCCGGCGGCTGCGGGCGGACCGGCTGCCCGAGCCGCAGCGGCTGACCCTGTTCCAGTCGTCGCTGACCTACCGGGACGCGCGGCTGACCGGGTTCGACGCGGCGGTGCTGATGGAGGTGATCGAGCACGTCGACCCGGCACGGCTGGCTGCCGTCGCACGCACCGTGTTCGGCGAGGCGGCGCCGGCCGCGGTCGTGATGACCACTCCGAACGTGGAGTACAACGTGCGGTTCGGGGACCTGCCGGCGGGCGCGTTCCGGCATCGCGACCACCGGTTCGAGTGGACTCGCGGCGAGTTCCGGTCCTGGGCGGCGCAGACCGCGGCTGGGTACGGCTACCAGGTGCGCGTGCTGCCAGTCGGGGCCGACGACCCCGACGTGGGGCCGCCCGCGCAGATGGCGGTGTTCACCAGGGCAGTTCCCGGTGGTGCGGCTGACGCGCCCGGCGAGCCTGGCGCGGCCAGTGCCGCGGGCGGCCCTGGTGCGGGCCGGGGGGCGGCGTGAGTGCGGCCGCGCCCGGCCGGGAGCCCGGGGCGCGCGAGCTCGCCATCCCGGAGCTTTCCCTGGTCGTGCTGGTCGGCATCTCCGGGTCGGGCAAGTCGACGTTCGCCGCGCGCGCGTTCGCCCGGACCGAGGTGCTGTCCTCGGATTTCTGCCGCGGGCTGGTGGCGGACGACGAGAACGACCAGGCCGCGACCGCGGACGCCTTCGATGTCCTGCATTACATCGCGGCGAAGCGGCTGGCCGCCGGGCGGCTGACGGTGGTCGACGCCACGAACGTGCAGCCCCATGCGCGCAAGCCGCTGATCGCGCTGGCGCGCGAGCACGACGTGCTGCCGGTCGCGATCGTCCTCGACCTGCCCGAGCGGGTGTGCGCCGAACGGAACGCCACCCGCAGCGACCGCAGTCTCGGCGCTCACGTGCTGCGCCGCCAGCATGACCAGCTGCGGCGCAGCCTGTCCGCCCTGCGGCGGGAGGGATTCCGCACCGTGCACACGCTGGCCACGCCGGAGGAGGCCGCGGCCGCCACGGTCGAGCGCACCCGCCTGTACAGCGACCGGCGGGACGAGCACGGGCCGTTCGACGTGATCGGCGACGTGCACGGCTGCCGGGCCGAGCTCGAGGAGCTGCTGCGCGGCCTCGGCTACGTGATCGAGCCGGACGCAGCCGGACGGCCGGCCGGCGCGCGGCACTCGGACGGGCGGCGCGCGGTGTTCCTCGGCGACCTGGTCGATCGCGGCCCGGACTCGCCAGGGGTGCTGCGGCTGGTCATGGGCATGGTCGCGGCCGGCGACGCGCTCGCCGTGCCCGGCAACCACGAGAGCAAGCTGCTGCGCGCGCTGCGCGGCCGCCAGGTGCAGGTCGCGCACGGGCTGGCCGAGACCCTGGCGCAGCTGGCCGGCGAGCCGGCGGCGTTCCGCCCGGAGGTGGAGAGCTTCCTCGACGGGCTGATCTCACACTACGTGCTCGACGACGGCAAGCTGGTCGTCGCGCACGCAGGCCTGACCGAGCGGTTCCACGGGCGCGCCTCCGGGCGCGTCCGGGATTTCTGCCTGTACGGCCAGACCACCGGGGAAACGGATGAATTCGGCCTGCCGGTGCGCTACCCGTGGGCGCAGGAGTACCGCGGCCGGGCCACTGTGCTCTACGGGCATACGCCCGTACCGGCGCCGGTGTGGGTGAACAACACGCTGTGCCTGGACACCGGCTGCGTGTTCGGCGGGCGGCTGACCGCGCTGCGCTATCCCGAGCGCGAGCTGGTGTCGGTGTCGGCGGCCCGGGTGTACTACCAGCCGAAGAAGCCGTTCCCGCCGAACCCGCAGGCTGCACCGCCCGGCGAGCAGGCTGTGCCGCCCGGCGGCCAGGCAGCGCCGTCCGGCGCGCTCGCCGGGCGCCGGGACCCAGGCGTGCTGGACATCACCGACGTGCTCGCCGCCCGCGGCGTGCAGACCGGTTACCAGGGCCGCATCTCGGTCCGGGAGGAGAACGCCGCGGCGGCCCTGGAAGTGATGAGCCGGTTCGCGGCCGATCCGCGGTGGCTGCTGTACCTGCCGCCGACGATGAGCCCGGTGGCCACCTCCAGCCGTCCAGGGCTCCTGGAGTACCCGGAGCAGGCCTTCGAGGCCTACCGGGCGGACGGCGTGCAGGAGGTGATCTGCGAGGAGAAGCACATGGGCTCGCGCGCCGTGGTGCTGGTCTGCCGGGACCTCGCCGCCGCGCAGGCCCGGTTCGGTGCGCCCGGCGGCGGTACCGGGGCCGTCTGCACGCGGACCGGACGGCCGTTCTTCCCCGCTTCGCTCACCGAGGACCTGCTCGGGCGGGTCCGCGCCGCAGCCGAGGAAGCCGGCCTGTTCGGCGAGCTGAGTACCGGCTGGCTGCTGCTGGACTGCGAGCTGCTGCCGTGGAGCGCGAAGGCCGGGGACCTGCTGCGCCACCAGTACGCCGCGGTCGGAGCGGCGGCGCGGGCCGCGCTGCCGGCGGCCGTCGCGGCGCTGGAGCAGGCGGCATCGGCGGGCCTGGATGTGACCGGTCTGCTCGCCCGCACGCGGTCCCGGGCCGCGAACGCGGAAGCCTTCACCGCCGCCTACCGCCGGTACTGCTGGCCGACGGACGGCCTCGACGGCCTGCGGGTAGCCCCGTTCCAGCTGCTCGCCACCGAAGGCGCGGTATACCACGAGCGGCCGCACGCCTGGCATCTCGACCTCGCCGGCCGGCTGGCGGCCGCCGATCCCAGCCTCCTGCTGGCCACCCGGCGGATGCTCGCGGATACCACCCAGCCGGGCTCGGTCGATGCCGCTACCAGCTGGTGGGAGGAGCTGACCGGCGCAGGCGGCGAGGGCATGGTCGTCAAGCCCGCCGCCAATCTCGTCCGGGGCCGCCGCGGCCTGGTGCAGCCGGGGCTGAAGGTCCGCGGCCGGGAGTACCTGCGCATCATCTACGGCCCGGACTACACCGAGCCGGCCAACATCGCCCGGCTGCGGGAGCGCAACCTCGGCCGCAAGCGGTCGCTGGCGGCACGTGAGTACGCGCTCGGGCTCGAAGCGCTGGAGCGGGTCTCGCGCGGCGAGCCGCTCTGGCGGGTGCATCAGGCCGTCTTCGCCGTGCTGGCCCTCGAATCCGAGCCCGTCGATCCGCGGCTGTGAAAGGTGACCGGGGCCGACCGCCCGGCGGCGTCAGGTACGGCCGATTGCCCGCTCCCGGACCGGCCCAGGCCGGCGTCAGCGTTCCTCGTGGGCCATCATGTCGAGGACCGCTGTGACGGCCAGGATCAGCGCCGGGTCCTGCCCGGCGGCGACCTCCACTCCGTAGGTGTCAGCGACCCGGAACGCGACGAGCGCTCACGGACATCGCCAGCCCTGCGCTGGCAGCTCCCTGCTCAGGGAATCGGTTCAGCAAAGGCGCGGCATCATCCACCGTGGGTGAGTGCGCCACCGCCGCGGTTATGGTCTGAGCCGGATGAGCCGCGCCGTGCTTGTCTCGTCGAGTTCGGCGACGGCTTCCCGTGATTTCAC
>JBKQSL010000265.1:0-4764 GCA_052143655.1 Streptosporangiaceae bacterium
CGGCGGCGCCCGCGGCGGCCGGGCCGGCGGCGCCAGCCGGGCCGGCGGCGGCGCCGGCAGCGCCGTCACCGGAGTAGTGCCGCAGGAACAGCTCCTCCAGGGTTGGCGGCTGGCTGGTGAGGCTGCGCACCCCCACCGCGGTCAGCCGGCGCAGCAGGACGTCCAGCTGATCGCTGTCCACCTGGCAGCGGACCCTGTTCCCCTCGGCTTCCAGGTCGTGCAGGCCGGGCAGCTGGTCCAGGCCGCCGGCCGGGCCGGACAGCTCGGCGCTGATCGAGGTCCTGGTCAGGTGACGCAGCTGGGCCAGGCTGCCGGACTCGACCGCGCGGCCGGCCCGGATGATCGTCACCCGGTCGCACAGCGCCTCGACCTCGGACAGGATGTGACTGGACAGCAGAGCGGTCCGGCCGCGCTGGCGTTCCTCGTCGATGCAGGCGCGGAACGTGGCCTCCATCAGCGGGTCGAGCCCGGCCGTGGGCTCGTCCAGCAGCAGCAGCTCCGAGTCGGAGGCCAGGGCGGAGATCAGCGCGACCTTCTGCCGGTTGCCCTTGGAGTAGGTGCGGGCTTTCTTGCGCGGATCCAGCTCGAACCGCTCGATGAGGCTGTCCCGCCGGGCCTGGTCCTGACTGCCGCGCAGGCGGCCGAGCAGGTCGATCACCTCGCCGCCGGTGAAGCTCGGCCACAGCGTCACGTCGCCGGGCACGTAGGCCAGCCGCCGGTGCAGGGCCGTGGCGTCGGCCCACGGATCGCCGTCCAGCAGCGTCACGGTGCCGCCGTCGGCCCGCAGCAGCCCGAGCAGGATGCGGATCGTGGTGGTCTTGCCTGATCCGTTAGGCCCGAGAAAGCCGTGCACCTCACCTTGCGCCACGCTGAGATCCAGGCCGTCCAGCGCTACTGTCCGGCCGTAGGACTTGCGCAGGCCGGTGACCGCGATTGCCTCGCCCATGGTTCATAAACTACTCTAGTTTCAGAAATTTCTGAATGTTAATGCTGTTCTCGTTCGAGCGCGCAGGCGGGGGTGATGCGACGGTGACCGAGGGACGCGCGCCGGGCCGGGCCGGCCGCCGGGCCGGCCGCGACAGCATCGCAGCCGGCGACGGCACCGCGGCCGGCCGCGACGGCACCGCGGCCGATGCCAGCAGCCAGCAGGCCCCCGCACGGGCTGACGCGGCCGTGGGCCGGTTCGTGGAGCAGTTCTCCGCGCTGCTGTTCGAGTCCGGGATCCCGCGGATGCCGGCCCGCGCGTTCGTCGCGCTGCTTACCTCCGACGCGGGCCAGCTGACCGCCGCTGACCTGGCCGATCAACTGCAGGCCAGCCCGGCCGCGGTGTCCGGCGCGGTGCGCTACCTCATCGGAGTGGGCCTGATCCGCCGGGAGAGCGAGCCCGGCTCCCGGCGCCATCACTACCGGATCCCGGCGGATGTCTGGCAGGAGATGATGACGCTGCGGGACCGGCTGATGGCCCGGTGGACGGCGGCCATGCGCGAAGGGATCACTATCCTGGGCGCTGATACCCCGGCCGGGATGCGGATGGCCGAGTCAGCGCAGTACTTCGAGTTCGTCAGCGCCGAGCTGCCGCGCACGATAGCCCGCTGGGAGGAGCACAAGGCCGCGCTGGCCCGCCGGCCGCAGCCGCCGTCCTGATGCCCGGGACGCCGGCATGACTTGCATGGGCAACGGGCAAGCGGAGAGGCTGAGAGCGTGGCACGCGACCCTTCGGAACTGTACGAGCTGAGCGCAGCGGCACCCGCCCCGGGCGGCGACATCGTGATGCTCTACTACCTGGACGGATTCATCGACGCCGGCGCAGCCGGCCGGCTGGCCGCGGCCCACCTGGCCAGCACGCTCGAGCACAAGGAAATCGCCAGGTTCGACGCCGACTCGCTGATCGACTACCGGTCGCGCCGCCCGGTGATGACGTTCGCCAAGGACCGGTGGGAGAACTACGACGCACCCGAGATCGTCCTGTCCCAGCTGCGGGATGCGGCGGGCGTCCCGTTCCTGCTGCTGTCCGGCCTGGAGCCGGACCGGGACTGGGACGCGTTCACCAGCGCGGTCTGCCAGCTTTCCGCCGCGATGCAGGTCCGGCTGGCCGTCAGCTTCCACGGCATCCCGATGGCCGTGCCGCATACCCGGCCGCTCGGCGTGACCGCGCACGCCACCCGCAGCGGGCTCGTCGAGGGATACCGGCCGCTAGTCGACCGGCTGCAGGTGCCCGGCAGCGCGGCAGCCCTGCTGGAGCTGCGGCTCGGCGAGCAGGACAGGGACGCGGTCGGCTTCGCCGTGCACGTGCCGCACTACCTGGCCCAGGCCGCCTACCCGGCGGCCGCGGTAACGCTGCTGGAGTGCATCGAGCGCTCGGCCGGCCTGCAGCTGCCCTCGGACGCGCTGCGCGAGGCGGCCCGGCGCACCGACCTGGAGATCGCCCGCCAGGTCGAGGGCTCCGAAGAGGTCACCGAGGTCGTGCGGACCCTGGAGGAGCAGTTCGACGCTTTCGCCGCGCGCGGCGAGGACCTGCTGGCGCAGGATTCCGACGCGATGCCCACCGCCGAGGAACTCGGCGCCCAGTTCGAGCAGTTCCTCGCCGAGCAGGACGGCAAGGGCGACCCCGAGGCATAGCCCGAAGTCGCCCCCTGCAAGCTAGCTGACCTCGCTGAGCTTGCCGGTCGCCACGTCGAGCACGAAGCCGCGGACTGACTCCTTGTGCGGGATGAACGGGCTGGCCTTGATCCGCGCGATGGACTGGCGCACGTCGGCGTCCACGTCATTGAACGACTCGGCCGACCAGGCCGGCTTGATGCCGGTCTCGGCCTCGATGCTGGCCTTGAAGCCGTCGTCGGTGAAGGTGAGCATGCCGCAGTCGGTGTGGTGGATCAGGATGACCTCGGTCGTTCCCTGCAGCCGCTGGCTGATGGCCAGCGACCTGATCTCGTCGTCGGTGACGACGCCGCCGGCATTGCGGATGATGTGCGCCTCGCCATCTCCCAGGCCCAGGATCGCGTACACGTTCAGCCGGGCGTCCATGCACGCGATGACGGCGAGCCCGGACGAGGGCGGCATCGGCAGCGGGCCGGAGTACGCCTCAGCGAAGCGCCGGTTGTTCTCGAGCAGCTGATCTGTGACTGACATGCGACGGTCCTCTCGGTGATCTCCGTTACCGGCTGGTGCCCGGCCCCCGGGGTTCTGGTCCGCGCGTAGGCAGCCTAAAATTCGACTATTTCGATCGGAAAACTTGATCCTATCTTGCCATCTTCGGTCCGGGGAGCCGCCCGCGCCGGGCTGGCCCGGCAGACCAAACCTTGGCCCGGGCCAGGGCAGACTGTGATCACTGCCGGGGAATGAGCCAGCTACGGCTGCGCGATGCGGCCGCAGGCGGCATCGCGGGCCGGACCAGCGGGTCCGAAGACCGGCCGTGCCTGCCGGGCATGCTGGGGAGTCCGGCAGGCACGGCCACCCCGGTGGCCGGGCGGCGGCGCGCCGGGCGCCGCCGCGACCGGGCGGCCTGCCGACAGGTAGGCTCCGCGGCATGGCGGACATACCCGGCGGTAACTCGTCCGGCCCCGGGCCGCACCCGGCGGCGGGGCGGTTCCAGCGCGTACTTCAGAGCGGGCAGTTCGCGGTCACGGCGGAAATCGGACCGCCGCGCGGCGCCGACGCCGGCCCGGTCCGGCGCACTGCGGCACTGCTGACGGACTGGGTCGACGCGGTGAATATCACCGACAACCAGGGCGCCTCGGTGCGGCTGGCCAGCTGGGCGGGCAGCCTCGCTGCACTGGCCGCCGGCGTACCGCCGATCATGCAGCTGACATGCCGGGACCGCAATCGGATCGCGCTGCAGTCGGAGCTGATCTCCGCTTCGGCGATGGGCATACCCAACGTGCTGCTGATGACCGGGGACGACCCGCGGCAGGGCGATCACCCGGACGCCATGCCGGTGTTCGACCTGCACAGCACCGAGCTGATGCGGGTTGCCACGGTCATGCGCGACGAGGGCAAGCTCATGTCCGGGCGGGCTGTGGACCCGCCGCCGACCTGGTTCATCGGCGCAGTGGAAAGCCACGCCGGGCCGCCCGGGGCCAGCACCGGCCGGCTGGCCGCCAAGATCGCGGCGGGCGCCCAGTTCGTGCAGACCCAGTTCGTCTTCGACGTCCCCGCATTCGCCGCCTGGATGGCCCGGGTGCGTGACCTGGGGCTGCACGAGCGGTGCCACATCCTGGCCGGGGCCGGGCCGGTGATGTCCCTGGGCGCGCTGAACCATCTGCAGCACAACCTGCCCGGCGTGCACCTGCCCGAGGAGATCGCCGGGCGGCTGCGGGCGGCCGGCCAGGACGGCATCGCCGCGGCCGGCGCCCAGCTGTGCGCGGAGATCATCGGCGAGCTGCAGCAGATACCTGGGGTGGCGGGCGTGCACGTCATGGCGGTGGCTCGGGAGAACGCCATCCCCGGCATCCTGCAGCAGGCCGGCCTGACGTCCCGGGCCGATGCGCGCTGAGGTCAGCAGCGCAGCTTTAACCGGCGGGCGGGTAGTAGATGGCGACCGTGACGGCGCCTGGGTTCACCGTGACGGTGTTGTAGTAGAACGCCGACGGGCTGCCTGCCGGGATGCTCACGGTCACCGTGACCTGCTGGCCCGCCGCCAGTGTGCCGCTGGCGGGCTGCACGGTCAGGTAGGACGCCTCGGCCGCGGGCACGCTGATCGAGTAGGTCACCGGGCCGCCGCTGGCGGTGATCGTGAAGGCCCCGCCGTACGGGCCGCCGAGCGGC
>JBKQSL010000266.1:0-3005 GCA_052143655.1 Streptosporangiaceae bacterium
GCGATCGGCACCGCGGGCGCGCCGGCCCGCCGGACGGGTGGCCGCGGCGGGCCGCTTGCCGACGGCGACGAGGAAGTCCGCAGCTCGATCGCGCAGCTAGGCGGCCGGATCGACGCCGGCGCCGCGCCTGGAACATGTTCACCGGCGACAGCCGTCGCCGGTTCCGGGCCGAGGTCGGCGCGGACGAGGCCTCGTGGCGGCGCGGCCGCGGCTGGGCGCTCCGCCAGGCCGTGGTGGCGCTGCCGTACTACTGGGACACCAACCTCGGCATGGTCCGCCAGGCCTCGCGTGCGCTGGCCCAGGTACTCGCCGACAGCCCGGCACCCGTCTGGTGATCCCGGCGTGGATCCGGTCGCATGCGACGGCAAGTCTCCGGGATCACGCCCGGCTCAGGCCAGGGAGCAGAAATCATCGCAGTGCCGATGAGTTCTGCGGGCGGGTGGCGTTCTACCTGACGAAGAGCCCGCCGCAGCGGGCCCCGAAGAAAGGAACACCGCGATGGACTGGAAGCTGGAAGTGGTCGTGGCGCCGGTCGCGGACGTGGAGCGGGCCCGGGCCTTCTACGTGGACAAGCTCGGCTTCACGCTCGACTCCGAGTTCGCTCCCAATGATGAGTTCCGGGTCATCCAGGTGACCCCGCCCGGCTCGGCCTGCTCGATCGCCTTCGGCACCGGGCTCGGCGCGGGCACGCCGGGCTCGCTCAAAGGGGTTCAGCTGGTCGTCGAGGACATCGAGGCCGCGCACGCGCTGCTGGAACGGCAGGGCATCAGCAACAGCGGGCCGCAGCACTTCGTCAACGGCCAGATGACCCCGGGCTTCGAGCCCGACCGCGCCGACTACGGCACCTTCGTCTTCTTCGACGACCCCGACGGCAACTCCTGGGCCATCCAGGAGGTCCGCCAGCACGCGCGCTGATGACGGCCAGCGACGTCGAGCAGGCGGTCGGCCGGTACCGCCGGGAGCTGCACGTGCACTGTTACCGCATGCTCGCCTCCTACGACGATGCCGAGGACGCGGTGCAGGAGACCTGCCTGCGGGCCTGGCGGCACAGCGACAGGTTCGACGGCGAGCACCCGAGGGCCTGGCTGTACAAGATCGCGACCAACGTCTGCCTGGACCGCGCGCGGACCGCGCGGCGGCACGCCCGGGCTGGCGGCGTGCCCGCGGAGGTCAGCTGGCTCACCCCGTACCCGGACCGGCTGCTGGACGAGATCGCGTCCGGCGAAGACGGCCCGGACCAGGCCTGCACGGCCCGGGAAACCATAGAGCTGGCGTTCCTCGCCGCGCTGCAGGTGCTCAGCCCCCGGCAGCGGGCGGCGCTGCTGGCCCGGGACGTCCTCGGGCTGTCGGCCGCGCAGACCGCCCAGCTGCTGGAGACGAGCGTGGCCGCAGCCAACAGCGCTCTGCAGCGCGCGCGGGAGACCATGCGAAGCCACCTGCCCGCGCGCCGCGGCGACTGGTCCGCGCGGGACCCGAGCCCGGCCGAGAAACGGCTGCTGGAAGCCTTCATCGACGCGCACGAGCGGTGCGATGCCGCGGCTGCCATCGCGGTAGCAGCGGCTGACCTGCGCGTCACCATGCCTCCGTACCCGGCGTGCTACGTCGGGCTGCAGATGGTCCGGCCCCTGCTGGAGCGGGCGTTCGGCCCGCAGCGAGACGGCGACTGGCGGCTGCTGCCGGCGAGGGCGAACCGGATGCCGGCCGCCGCCAGTTACCTTTGCCGCGACGGCGATGCCGCGTTCCGGGCGTTCAAGCTCGACGTGCTGCGCATCGAGGGCGAGACGATCGCCGAGATCACCACGTTCGGGCCGGCCCTGTTCGACGCGATGGGCCTGCCCCCGGAGCTGCCCGGCCGCGGGGCATCCCCGGCCGCGCCGGCGCTTGCCTGACGCTCCGCCTGATGGCGGCCCGTCATGATCGCGAAGAGCTAGCCGGCCCGCAGGCTTGACCGGGCGCGCGTTCCTGCGCAGTCGGACCACCGGCCCGCGGCGCCCCGGCTGGTCAGCAGCGCGGTCAGCGCGCGGCGCGGCCGCCGGGCAACCGGGCGCGGGCTACCCGGATGACCGCGGCCCGGCCGGTGCGCGGCTGGAACCTCTCCGCGGCGCCGCGCAGCGCCGCGTACTGCTCGTCGGTCAGCTCGATCTGCGCCGCGGCCGCGTTGCTCTCCAGCTGGGCCACGCTGGAGGCGCCGGGAATGGCGGTCACCGTCGGGTGGCGGATCACGTAGGCCAGCGCGATCTGCGCCGGGGCCGCCGAGTGCTCCGCGGCCACCTCGCGCAGCGTCCCGATCAGCTCGCCCGCGCGGTCAAGGTTCTCCGGCAGGAACAGCGGGTTGGTGGACCGTACCCGGTTGGCCGGCCGGTGGTCGCGGTCGAACCGGCCTGACAGCAGCCCCTGGGCCAGCGGGCTGTAAGCGATGACCACCCGGCCATGCTCGGCCGCGTAGGGCAGCAGGTCCCGCTCTGGCCGCCGGTTGGCCAGGCTGTACTGCACCTGGTTGCTGAGCACCCGGCTGCCCAGCGCCGCCTCGGCTGCCTGCCACCGGGCCAGCGGGTAGTTGCTCACCCCGACCTCGCCGACGAGGCCGACCTGCTGCAGCGCCCGCATGCCCCGCATCGTCGCGGTGTCGCGCACCACCGGGTTGGGCTGGTGCACCTGGTAGAGGTCGAGCCGGCGGACGCCGAGCCGCGCCGCGCTGGCCACCGCCCGCTGCTCGACGACCGGCGCGACCGGCAGCACCGGGAAGATCTTGGTGGCCAGGAAGACGGAGTCGCGGTCGTCGCCAAGGGCACGGCCGAGGATCCGCTCGCTCTGGCCGAAGCCGTAGATCTCCGCGGTGTCGAACAGGCTGATGCCCAGCTCGATGGCGCGGCGCACGATCGCGGCGGCCTCGCCCTCGGCGTAGGGCGCGCCGTACCCCCACTCCCGGGAGCCGAACTGCCAGGTGCCCAGGCCGATCTTGGAGATCCTGGGGCTCGTGTCGATGTCGAGATAGCGCATGGCAC
>JBKQSL010000267.1:0-9446 GCA_052143655.1 Streptosporangiaceae bacterium
CGGCCGAGGCCCTGGACGTGACCCAGATCGAGGCCCGGCACCCGGTCTGGACCGGCTGCCCGCCACCGCCCGGCCCGCTGGACTGCCTGGTCCAGCTACGCGCCCACGCCGACCCGATCCCGGCCACTGCGGTTGCCAACGGCGCAACCCTGAGCCTGACCCTGCATATCCCGGCTCGCGGGATAGCCCCCGGCCAGGCCGCAGTCCTGTACGCGGGCGAGACGGTCCTCGGCTCGGCCACAATCGCCGGCTCCCCGCCAAGACGCCAGCGCGGGTAGCTCTCAAAGGTCGATGGAACATTTGCCGCTGTTGTTTTAGCAGCGATGCTCCATCCACTCCATTGGCGTCGCTCAGTCGGCCGCCTCGGTGCACCCCGGCTGACTGAGGCACGCCAGCGTCGGCAGCGCGCAGCGGGACCGGCGCGGCCTGGCGGGACGGCCAGGCCCCGCCAATACGTCCCGTGCGCGCCGTCGGCGTGATCAGCGTGGGTCGTAGTGCTCGTAGCGGTACTGAACCGACGGACGACCGTGACGCTTCGCCATGACATACCTCCCTCCCGCCGCAGGGACTGGCGGTCACTGAGAGTAAGTGCTCATGCCGCCAGTGTCTGATCGACATGTGCTTTCCTAAGATGCCTGTCTCGTCCACTGAGCCGCAATAGACATCTAGCCGGACAAGATTTCGAGACTGTGTGCATTTTGTCGCGAAATGTAACTCTGGCCTGCGCTGATCCGGCGCAGCGTCGATCGGCCTCCAGGTGAGGCGTAAACGAAATACTTACCGTTAGGTTAATAACCGGAGTGTCTATCGGGGTTACCGAGCCTGGCCAGCACTATCGTGACCAGATAGGAAAAATAACGCGCGGGTGAAAATTGAGTCTCAGGGCGCTGGGTTATTACGGCATGGCGAGCCTCGCTGCGCGGACTGGCGACCCCCCGACGGATATGCGCTGATCCGGCGCGTCCGGCGCGAGTTCTGTCGGATCGCCTGCCGTGGATCCGTTCCCTGCGGCCGGCCAGCAACCGCGGAGGGTGGCCTCGGTCAGACTTGTCCGGGCGCGCCAGGCATGAGAGTTGGTGGTCCCGGAGGTGCTCAGCCGGACTATGCCGCGCTTGCTCCTCGCGGATCGGCGGCGCGAGGGCCAGTATTTCCCAGAACAGGGTCTTCCGGGCATCCGTGATCTCGGCCACAGGCTTGTAGAACAGCGCCGCCGACGGGTAACCCTCGTCCTGGCAGAACCGCAGGAAGCAGAACCCGCGCTTCGTGTAGTAGCCATGCAAGGCTGTGTTAGTCGTCCAGACGTCGATCCGGATGACCTGTGCGCCGAACTCCCGCCGGGCCCGTGCGCCTGCCCAGTCGACGAGAGCGGAGCCGATCTGCTGCCCGGAGTAGTCCCGGGCCACGATCAGCCGTGACACATAGCAGGCGGGAACTTTCAGTTCCCCGGTCCGCCAGAGGTCGGTGTTGCCCTCCGACCGGAATGTGATGGTCGCGACTGGCGTCTGACGGTAAAGGACTAGCCATGTCCTGCATGCAAGGAGCCCGCGAAGGACGCGGGCATCACGTTCTGCCCTGTTCGGCCAGGGCTTGGACCACTGGTCAGTGTTCTTGTCCCGGAGCCATTCTGATGCCTCGTCAATGAACCCGAGGATGACCGGGAGATCTTCTGGTGTCGCAAGGCGAATCTGGAGCATTAGTCGGCGGCTTCCTGATCATGGATAGTGCGGCGAACGGGGTACGGGCCGGGTTTCCGGTCCCGTCTCGCGGCCGTGCGTCCTTCCATGCGCCGTGCCCGTTCATGATGCACCTGCGCCGGGATCAGATTCCTGAGCTGCAGGAATCGCGTCGGGAACCTTGCCGGAGGTGACGACGAACTGGTTCCGGTCTGCGGGGTACGTGGTCACGGTGACCCGGATGGGCTGGCCGTCTCCGTCAAAGGCGGTGCGCTGGAGTTCGAAGACGGCGATGCGCCCGTCGTCGGGAAGTCGGAAGAACGCTGACTCGACCATGTCGGGCGCGCGGACGATGATCTTGTCCTGCCAGCCGGCCTGCTTCACGTTCAGCACCTGCTCTAGGTAACGAACCGTGCCATCGGCCATGTCCTCGGCCTTCAGCAGGTCGACCGCACCTTGTTCCACGTAGCGCATCGGGTAGAACGAGGTCTGCAGTGACCATGGCGTGTCGTCGATGAATCGCCGCTGGTGACGACTGACAACGTTCGTGCCCTCGGGCAGCATGAGCTCACTCGCTACCATGCCCGTGGCCTGCTGAACCTCGATGCGTGGATCAGACACGTCCGCCTTGCGCAGGCCCGCCTCGACGGCGGAAAGGTAGGTCCGTCCTTCGCTGCCGAAGCCGCTCTGGACGTCGAGCGGGGTGACGAAGGGATTGATCTTCTCCACGACGAAGGTGCCCTTGCCGGGCCGGGTCTCGACGACGCCCCGGCTGATGAGCCATTTCATGGCGTCACGAACCGTGTTGCGAGACGAGTCGTACTCTTCGCGAAGCTCCAGCTCGGTGGGCAGCGGCTTGCCGCCACGACCTAGGTCGCCAGAATCGATCTTGTGCAGCAGATCCTCGGCGATCTGCCGGTACATCGGATCAGGCATCCGTCCTCCTTAGAGGTCCCAACCACACCAATAGACCCTCTTGCCTGAATTATTGGGCTACTTGGGCTTATCCCATTGTACTTCAGGTCACATCCTGCCAACATAGGAACACTACCAAAGGTTGGTATGACCTGGATAGCAGGGGACAGCCTAGCAGTACTAGCCGATGGGGGTGCAAGGACTGCTGGGGAAGTTCCGAGAACCTGCCGGTCTCGGTCGCCCAACACCCGCTCACGAGCCAGGGAGGCTCCGCCAGGACCTAGCCGCCGACGGATGAAAGGGGAACCGTCATGGCAGCAATCTTCGTCATCGCCGCCGCAGTCGTCTTCGTGGCCGGAGGGATCGCCGGGGTCATCATCCTGGTCAGCGTGGCCAGTATCCGGGAGGACCGCAGGCCGCGACTGAACCGGGAGGCGCCAGACCGGATCACCGCCGCCGGCCGGTACGTGACCCGGCTGGACGTGCGGCGGCCGACTGACACGACCCGCCGGGGCCGTCGCGAGGACAGCTACCTGGAGGTGACAGGACGGTCCGAGCGCGGAGATCCGTGGGCCTAGCACTGGCTCCGCGCACTTGATGCTGCGGCCGCGCCACCAGCCGGGGGCTGGCGCGGCCGCAGTTCCCTGCCAAGCCGGGCCTTCCGGACATGCGCTGGATGAGCTGCCGCCTGTAGGAGCGCAGCTCAGGTATGCGGTGACCGGAAAACGGTAATTAACGCTCATGGCCTCCGCGTCGCACCGTTACCGGGGCGCGGTGCGGTGCGGACGGTCATCCGGGTCGCCGGATCGCGGCGCTAGAGTCAGCAATCGTGCAGCACACCCCCGCAGAACCCGTCCCGTGGGCCCCCGCCGCCGCCACCGGCATCGGCTCCATGCCGGGCGGCAGCCCCGCCGGTGCCAGTGCCGTCATCTTCGGCGAGCTGCCCGACCTCCCGCACCTGCCCGAGCTGCCGGGCCGCGGGCCGGGCGCGGACATGATCGGCCGCACGGCCGCGCTGCTGGTAGACATGCCGACGGAGACGACGCCGGGCGGCTGGAAACTGGCCATGCGGCCTGGCCGGGACCAGCGCCGCGCTGCCTCTTATCTGTCCGCCGACCTGGACGCGCTGGAGGAAGCCGCCGACGGGTACTCCGGACCGGTCAAGATCGGTGTCTGCGGGCCCTGGACGCTGGCCGCCGCGCTGGAGCGCAGCCGCTCCGCCGACCCGGTCCTGTCGGACCCCGGGGCGATCGCGGACCTGATCGCGTCCCTGGCCGAGGGCGTGGCCGCGCACGTCGCCGACGTCCGCAAGCGGATCCCGGGAGCCACGGTCCTGCTCCAGCTGGACGAGCCGTCGCTGCCCGCGGCGCTGGCCGGGGCAGTGCCGACGGCCAGCGGGCTGAACCGGGTCGGGGCCATCGACGGCGTCGCAGCGGCTGACGGACTGCGGACCGTGCTGACTGCCGGGGCGGCGTTCGGCCTGGTGCACTGCTGCGCCGCGGACGTCCCGTTCGGCGTCGTGCGGGAGGCGGGGGCGGGCGCGGTCAGCTTCGACCTCAGCCAGCTGCGGTCGCCGGACCTCGACCGCGTCGCCGAGACCGCCGAGGCCGGCCTCGGACTGCTGGTCGGCGCACTGTCACAGGCAGATGCGAAACTACTGCCGGGTGCCCGCCCCGCCGACCCGCGGCCGGTCGCGTCCCGGGTGATCACCTTGTGGCACCGGGCCGGGCTGCCGCCGCGGACGCTGGCCCGCCAGGTGGTGATCACGCCGGCATGCGGCCTGGCCGGCGTGTCCCCCGAGGCGGCCCGGGCGGCGCTCAGACTGTGCCGGGATGCGGCGCGGGCCGCGCCCGAGCTGATCGAGGAGGAGCCGCGATGACCGAACGGGCCGAGTCGCCGGATGCTGCGGCGCGGCACCGGCACGCCGAGCTGTCGGCCGAGATCAGCGAGAACAACTACCGCTACCACGTGCTCGACTCGCCGCTGGTCTCCGACGCGGAGTACGACGCGCAGATGCGCGAGTTGCGCGCGCTCGAGGACCGCTATCCAGAGCTGCGCACCCCGGACTCGCCGACCCAGAAGGTCGGCGGCGCGATCTCCACCGACTTCGCCCCGGTCGAGCACCTGGAGCGGCTGCTCAGCCTGGATAACGTGTTCTCGGCGGAGGAGTTCGACGGGTGGGCGGCGCGGGCGGAGCGGCTCGGCGCCGCCGAGCCCTACCTGTGCGAGCTCAAGATCGACGGGCTGGCGATCGCGCTGGTCTACCGCAACGGGCGGCTGGCCCGCGCCGCCACCAGGGGCGACGGGGTGACCGGCGAGGACGTCACGCCGAACGTCAAGACGATCGACTCGGTGCCGGTCCGGCTGGCCGGGTCGGGGTGGCCGGAGTCCATCGAAGTGCGCGGCGAGGTGTTCCTGCCCGTGACGGCGTTCGCCGAGCTGAACGAGCGGCTGGAAGCCGCCGGGCGGCCGCCGTTCGCCAACCCGCGCAACTCCGCGGCCGGGTCGCTGCGGCAGAAGGACCCGCGGATCACCGCGCAGCGGCCGCTGGACCTGATCCTGCACGGGGTCGGCGCCGTCGAGGGGCTGCCGGACCCGCCCGCGGCCCAGTCCGGCTGGTACGAGCGGCTGCGCGGCTGGGGGCTGCCAGTCAGCGACCGTTTCAAGGTCGTGGACACGCTCGACAAGGTGAAGGAGTACATCGAGTTCTACGCCGAGCACCGGCACGACCCGGCGTACGAGATCGACGGCGTCGTCGTCAAGATCGACCAGCTGGAGCTGCAGCGCGCCCTCGGCGCGACCAGCCGGGCGCCGCGCTGGGCGATCGCCTACAAGTACCCGCCCGAGGAGGTCACCACCCGGCTGACCGACATCCGGGTCAACGTCGGCCGCACCGGCCGGGTCACCCCGTTCGCGGTGATGGAGCCGGCCAAGGTCAGCGGGTCCACGGTAGTCAACGCGACCTTGCACAACTCCGACGAGATCGCCCGCAAGGGCGTGCTGATCGGCGACATGGTGGTGCTGCGCAAGGCCGGGGACGTGATCCCCGAGGTCGTCGGCCCGGTGACCGGCCTGCGCACCGGGGCGGAGCGGCCATTCGAGTTCCCCAGGTCCTGCCCGGCCTGCGGCACCCCGCTGGCCCGCGAGGACGGCGAGGTCGACTGGCGCTGCCCGAACACCCGGTCCTGCCCGGCGCAGCTGCGCGAGCGGCTGTTCCACCTGGCCAGCCGCGGAGCGCTGGACATCGAGGTGCTCGGCTACGAGGCCGTCACGGCGCTGCTGGACTCCGGCCTGGTCACCGACGAGGGCGACATCTTCACGCTGACCGCCGAGCGGCTGGCGGACAGCCCGTTCTTCGTCAGCAAGCAGGGCACGCTGACGGTCAACGCCGGCAAGCTGCTGCACAACCTGGAGGAGGCCAGGCACCGGCCGCTGTGGCGGATCCTGGTGGCGCTGTCGATCCGGCACGTGGGCCCGACCGCGGCCCGGGCGCTGGCAGCGGCGTTCGGCTCGGTGCACGCGATCGCCGCGGCGCCGCCGGAGCAGCTGACGCTCGTCGAGGACGTCGGCCCGACCATTGCCGCGTCGGTGCAGGAGTGGTTCAGCGTGGACTGGCACCAGGCGATCGTCGAGAAGTGGCGCGCTGCCGGGGTTGCCCTGGCGCAGGAAGGGTTCACCGGCGGGGTCCTGGCCAGCCAGGACGGGGAGGCCAGCCGGCCGCTGGCGGGCGTAACCGTGGTGCTCACCGGGACCCTGGCCGGGCGTACCCGGGAGGAAGCGGCGGAGGCGATCACCGAGCGGGGCGGCAAGGTCACCGCGTCGGTGTCGAAGAAGACCGGCTTCGTGGTGGCCGGGGAGAACCCTGGCTCGAAGCTGGACAAGGCGCAGACGCTCGGCGTGCCGGTGCTGGACGAGGCGGGGCTCGACGTCCTGCTGGCCGACGGTCCGCAGGCCGCCCGTTCAGCGGCGCTGGCGGCCGGCAGCGAGCCGACGGCCGGCAGCGAGCCGACGGCAGATGCCGGGCACGCCGACCAGGACGGGCAGGCCGCCGAGGGCGGTTAGGCGCCACCGGGGATGAGCGGACAGCCGCGGGCGAGCCCGGCTCGCGACAGCCAGTAGCCGGGGCGAGCTGCGCTCGCGGGCGCCGGTTTCGGGCAACTTCTGGGAGTGGCTACCGGAAGTCTGCCCAGGCCAAGCCTTAGAGTAATCGGACGACTACAGAATGGCGGCTAGTTGCGGATAGTATGCGTTTGATTTCGGGAAGTATAGTTTCACCCTGTGCTTCCCTGTAGAAACAGAGAGTAGTGGTGAACGACGGCTCGATGAGGAACCCATGAAGGACCCCAGAGACACCAGAGACACCTGCCCGCGGGTCGGCTCGCCTTTGTGGATCTACCTCACCGCGGTGACCGTCGCCGGGCTCGCGACGCTCGGCCTGGCCATGACCAGGCTGACCGGGCTGGCGGGCGGTCCGGCATTAGCGGCTCATCCGCTGTTCTGGGTGATGAGCGCCCTGATAGTGGCCGGGCGGGCCTGGCCGATCGTGGCGCCGGGCAGGCCCGGACCGCAGTACCCGGCCGCCTCGCTGACCTTCAGCTTCGCCGTCCTGCTCTGCTGGGGACTGCCGCTCGCGCTGCTGCTGCCGGCGGCGGCGGTGATCGGCGCCGGCCTGGCCCAGCGCCGCAGGCCGAACCGGATAGCGTTCAACGTCGGTCAGATCACGCTGTCGATGACCGCGGCCGCGGTGACGATCCTGGCGCTGCGCGGGCACCTGCCGTCTCCCGCTGACCCCTGGCAGCCGTCGGGCTGGCAGCTCGCGGTCTTCGTGGCCCCGGCGGCCGCGGCCTACTTCGCGGTGAACTACCTGCTGGTCGGCGTCGCCGCGGCGCTGCACGCGCGGGCCCCGGTGCTGCGCACGCTGCGGGCCGGCCTCGGTTCCATGGCCGTGGTCAGCCTGATCCTGCTCGCGACCGCCCCGCTGGTCACCGCCGTGATGGCGAGCGGGTCGGCGCTGCTCGCGCTGCTGTTCGCGGTGCCGCTGGCCGGCGTCTACATCAATGCGGCGATCTCCGTGCAGCGCCAGCATCAGGCCCACCACGACGAGCTCACCGGGCTGTGCAACCGCAAGCTGCTGGTCCGCCAGGCCGGCGAGGCACTCGAGACCGCGGCGGCAGCAAGCGGCCGGGCCGGTTTCCTGCTGCTCGACCTCGACCGGTTCAAGGAAGTCAACGACACCCTCGGGCACGCGGCGGGCGACCGGCTGCTGCGGGTAGTCGCCAGCCGGCTGACCCGCAGCGTGCGGCCCGGTGACGTCGTCGCCCGGCTGGGCGGAGATGAGTTCGCCGTGCTGCTGCCCTCGGTCCCGGAGATTTCCGCGGCCGGGGAGGTGGCGGCCAGGCTGCACGCCGCCCTCGCCGAGCCGGTCCGGCTGGACGGGATGTCGCTGGAGATCGAGGCCAGCATCGGCATCGCCCTCTACCCGGACGACGCGACCGGGTTCGACGTGCTCATGCAGCGCGCCGACGTGGCGATGTACCTGGCCAAGGAGCGGCGCAGCGGGATCGAGCGGTACGTGGCCGGCTCGGACCGCAACTCGCCCGCCCGGCTGGCCCTGCTCGGCGACCTGCGCCGCGGGCTGGACCAGCGGCAGCTCGAGCTGCACTTCCAGCCCAAGGTGAGCCTGACCGACCGGTCCACCATCGGCATGGAGGCGCTGGTCCGCTGGCATCACCCGGCGCGCGGCCTGATGGCTCCCGAGCAGTTCATCCCGCTGGTGGAGCAGTCCTACCTGATGCGCGACCTCACCGCCGCGGTCGTGGACATGACGCTGGCCCAGGCCGCCCTGTGGTGGCAGGACGGGATGCCAGTCCAGGTGTCGCTGAACGTGGCGGCCCGCGACCTGATGGACGCGACGCTGCCGGAGACCGTCAGCCGGGCGCTGAGCCGCCATCAGCTGCCGCCCGAGGCACTGCTGCTCGAGCTCAACGAGCGCGCGCTGACCGCGGAGCCGGCCCGGGCGGCGACCAACGCCGAGACCCTCGCGCGGCTGGGCGTCTGCCTCAGCCTGGACGACTTCGGCACCGGCTACTCATCGCTGATCCGGCTCAAGCGCCTGCCGGTCAGCGAGGTCAAGATCGACTCCTCGTTCGTCGGGCGGATGCTGGCCTCGCCCGATGACGAGGTCATCGTCAGGTCTGTCGTGGAACTCGTGCGCGCCCTGGGCATCCGGTCAGTCGCCGAGGGCGTGGAGTCCGCCGAGACCGCCACGGCGCTGCGCGCGATGGGGTGCATGGCGGCCCAGGGGTGGCACTTCAGCAGGCCGCTGAACGCAGTGGCCGCGACGGCGTGGCTGGCCGAGCGGGGCCGCCCCGAGCGCCCGGCAACGACGGCCGCGGCCGGGACCGTCGTGCCCAGGCCGGCCGGTCCCCGGCCGGTGACCCGGTCGTCCGGGCCCAGGGCCGCTGCGTCCGCACCCGCGGTCCCGGCGCAGGCCGATCCCGCCCAGACGCCGTCCGCCCGGTAGGGCCGCCGTGCCCGGCGGCCCTACCGCAGGGCTGGTCTTGCGCAGGCGCTGTCCGCGAAGCGATCCCGCCGCGCTTGCACCCGTCGTTCCGGTGCGGGGCCCGCCCCGCGCAGATACCGCCCGCATCCCCGGCCCGGCGGCCTCATCCGGCCCCGGGGCGTGCGTTAATGCCGTGCCTGTGCGGGCCGGCCGGCCTCTAGGATTGCCCCCATGGCCATAACCCGCGAAGAGGTCGCCCACCTGGCGCGCCTGTCCCGGCTCGCCCTGTCCGATGCCGAGCTCGACCAGTTCGCCGGCCAGCTTGACGTGATCATCTCGGCGGTGGCGCGGGTCCA